>NZ_JBEYWW010000038.1:0-91426 GCF_040644635.1 Microbispora sp. NPDC046933
GGGGAAGGCGACGGCCCCATGGTGAAAGCAGTGAGAGCGCAGTCGCCGTGGGCCGTCGCATCCACCGCGGCCTCGGGGGGCGGGTGCCGACCAGGTCGGCGAACCGCTTCGCCAGTGTGGAACGCGACACCCCGGTCCGGTCGGCCAGTGAGGAGACCGTCCAGGGCGCCGCCGGTTCGGTGTGCAGCAGGCGCAGCGCGTCTCCGACCACCGGGTCCCGCTGGGCGGCGTACCAGGCCGGCGGTTCGCCGCCCGGCCGGTCGAAGTACTCGCGCAGTGCGCAGACCAGCATCCAGTCCAGCAGCCGGTCCAGGACCACCTGCTGGCCCGGATGTCGGCGGCGACCTCGGCGGCGAGGTGGTCCAGGACGGCGTCGGCCCCGCCGCCGGAAGCCACGCGCAGCACGACGGGCAGCGCGTCCAGCAGCCTGCGGCTGATCTCGCCGCGCACCGGGTAGGCGCCGACGATCAGCGTCGTCGCGCCGTCACCGGAGTCGCCGCAGCTGTCGTTCCAACCGCGCCGATGCCGGGTCCCGCCCTGCTCGGGCGTCGCGCAGTGCTCGCCGCAGGCGATCGGTTCGGCCCGGGTGCCGACCTCGTCGACGAAGGTGAACGGTGCGGGGCCCCGCACGATGACCGTCTCGCCGGCGCGGAGCTGTTCGGGCGGGTGGTGCTCCGGCACGATCCAGCCCGCCCCGCCGAGGACGGTGCACAACATCAGCGGCGCGCCGTCCACGAAGCGCAGCGCCCAGGGCGGGGTCAGGGTCGAGCTGCCGAACAACGAGCCCTGGGCCCGTATCCCGCGGAAGAGGTCACTGAACGCGTCCACTCCACCGACGTTAGACGATCACACAGGCGATCCGGCTTTTCACCTATGGATTCGTCCGAGCGGGTGCCGTTGTATCGCTGCCATGAGCAACGACACCACCCTCGTCCTCGGCGCACGGACCGGTGCAGGAGTTCGTGGCGCGGGTTCTTCCGAAAGGGCCGCGATGAGCACCGCCACCGGCCTGCTGACCGCCGAGGACCTCGAGTTCCTCGGACGCCCCCTGCACGGGTTCCTGTCCGTGGCCGGGGGAACACAGCCGCCACAGCCCCGGCCAGTGTGGTTCGAGGCCACCCCGGAGGGGACGATCCAGTTTTTCACGGAGCCGGACTCGCTGAAGGTGCGGCGCCTGCGCCGCGACCCCCGCGCCTCGATCGTCGTCGCAGCCCCGGTGGGTGAGCGCGAGCGCTGGGTGTCCGTCGCCGGCCGCGCCACGGTGGAGGCCGACGGAGCGCACGACCTGTGTTCCCGCCTCGCCGCCCGTTACTGGGACCTCGACGACCAGGCCCGGGCCGACGATCTCGCCACGATGCTGGCCGCCGACCTCTTGCGCGTCGTCATCCACCCGGAGACCGTGCACCGCTACGCGTACTGACCTCCGCCGGAACCGCCCGCCGGCGAACCGTCCCGAGCGCGATGCCGCGCGCATCACCTCGCGCCACCGGTTTCCCCTCCGGGGCGACCGTCCGTGATGAGGGGTGACGCGGGGCCCGTGCGGAGAGGTCCAAGGTCCCTGTCCCGTTGATCTACCTGCCGGAGACGCTGTGTACGCCCAGCGGTGACAGCTTCGATCGCCGCGCCCAGAGCGATACACAGTGGAGGCAACCATGAGTGCGGGGGACGCGCCGGCCGGTCAGCCGGACGCCCGACCGGCCGGCGGGCGTCCGGCGCTGATGCTGACCTTGGCCACGGTCGGCTTCGCGATCAACTTCTGGGCCTGGGCGCTGCTCAGCCCGCTGGCGCCGAAGTTCAAGGAGGCCCTGCACCTGAGCCCCTTCCAGCAGGCGCTGGTCGTGGCGGTGCCGGTGGTGGTCGGGTCGCTGGGCCGCATCCCGGTCGGTGCGCTGACGGACCGGTACGGCGGCCGCGTCATGTTCCCGCTGGTGTCGCTGGCCACCGTCGTGCCGGTGCTCTACCTGGGGCTGGCGGGCCAGACGTCGCTGGCCGGGCTGCTGGCCGGAGGCTTCTTCCTCGGCATCGGCGGCACGGCCTTCGCGATCGGCGTGCCGTTCGTCAACGCCTGGTTCCCGCCCACGCGGCGCGGCCTGGCCGTCGGCGTGTTCGGCGCGGGCATGGGCGGCACCGCCATCAGCGCGCTGACCACGGTCACGCTGACCGACGCGGGCGGCACCGCGACCCCGTTCGTGGTCACCGCCGTCGTGCTCGTCGCGTACGCGGTGGTGGCGGCCCTGCTGCTGCGGGACGCGCCGGGCCGGGCGGTGCCGGCCGAGTCGCTGGCGCGCCGGCTGGCGGCCACGCTGCGGCTGCGGGTGACCTGGCAGGCCTCGGCGCTGTACGCGGTGGCGTTCGGCGGATACGTGGCGTTCTCGGTCTACCTGCCCGCCTACCTCAAGACCGCGTACGGACTGGCCCAGGCCGACGCCTCCAATCGGATGGCCGGGTTCGTGCTGCTGGCGGTGCTGATGCGCCCGGTCGGCGGGTGGCTGTCCGACCGGTTCGCGCCGACCAGGGTGCTCGCCGGCACGCTGCTCGTCGTCGTGGCCGGCGCCGCGGTCCAGGCGTTCACGCCCCCGCTGGCGCCCCTCGGCACGGTCGCGTTCCTGTCCATGGCCGCCGCGCTCGGCGCCGGCAGCGGCGCGACCTTCGCCCTGGTGGCGCTGCTCGCCCCGGCGAACAAGGTCGGCTCGGTCACCGGGATCGTGGGCGCCGCGGGCGGTCTGGGCGGCTTCGTGCCGCCACTGCTGATGGGCTTCATCTACGGCCGGTACGGCACCTACGCCCTGGGGCTGGCGCTGCTGGCCCTGGTCGCGCTGGCCGCCCTGCTGCTGGACACCACCGCCGTCGCCCGGACGGCCCGTCGCGCGGCCGGGCCGGGCCTGATCGAAGGGTCGAAAGCACATGTGTGAGTACTGCGGCTGCCAGGCCGTGACCGCGATCGGCGAGCTGACCCGCGAGCACGATCTGCACCGGCGCGTCGAGGCGGTCCTGGGGGAGGCCGCGGACGGCGCACCCGCCGACCCGGGCTGGCCGCTCAGGCTGCTCGACGTCCTGAACCTCCTGCGCGCCCACATCCTCAAAGAGCAGGACGGGGTGTTCCCGGCGGCGTTGGCGGCCCTGGGCACCGACGAATGGGAGGCCGTCGAGAAGGTCCGAGCCCGGGTCGGCACGCTGTTGCCGGTTTCTGGGGTGCCGGTTTCTGGGGGCACCCGCCGCCACGCCCGCCGATCACCGCGGGGCTGCCGATCACCACAGGACCAAGGTCCCGGCCGGACGGGACGGCCGGCACCTGCCGTGCGACCCCGCATCGGAGGAGCCTGGCATACGCGGCGCGCCGCGCGCCGCATCGGCTTCATCGAAGGAGTGCATCGCCGTGTCACCACGCCCGTCCCAGGACGCCGCCGGTTCTCCCGCCACCGACTCGGTGCCCGGTGTGGCGCCCCTGCTGGCCGCGCGTCGTTTCCTCAAACGAGGCGATCACCATGATCGCCGCCGCCCACGTCTACACGACGAAGACGTACGGCCCGGACCGCGTCGTGGGGTTCTCCCCGATCCCGGCGATGTCGATGGCGTCGTTCGCCGCCGGCACCCGGTATCACGCGCTGCTGGGCGGCACGCTGCTGAGCTTCTACGACTGGTACGCCGACCTGCCGGTCGCGTCCCCGCAGATCTGGGGCGACCAGACCGACGTGCCCGAGGCGGGCGACTGGTGGAACTCCACCTACCTGATGATGTGGGGCTCCAACATTCCGGTGACCCGGACCCCGGACGCGCACTTCCTCGCGGAGGCCCGCTACCGGGGCACCAAGGTCGTCGCGGTGAGCCCCGACTACGCGGACAACGTCAAGTTCGCCGACGACTGGCTCGCGCCGCACCCCGGCACCGACGGCGCCCTGGCGATGGCCATGGGCCACGTCATCCTCACCGAGTTCTTCCGCGACCGCGAGGTGCCGTACTTCACCGACTACGTCCGCCGATACACCGACCTGCCGTTCCTCGTCACGCTCCGGCAGCGTGACAACGGCGCCTGGACGCCCGACCGTTTCCTCACCGCCAGGGACCTCGGCGACGACGACCGGGACGATGAGCACGATCCGGCCGCCGCCCACAAGACGGTGCTCGTCGACCGGCGTACGGGCGAGCCGGTCGTGCCGAACGGCTCGCTCGGGTTCCGTTACGGCGAGCGGGACGCAGGCCGGTGGAACCTCGACCTCGGCGAGGCCGTGCCCGCACTCGGCCTGCTCGGGCTCACCGCCGACGCCGTCGAGGTCGAGCTGGCCCGGTTCGACGTCGGAGACACCGAAGGCGGCGCCACGATGCGCCGGGGCGTGCCGGTCACGCGGATGGGCGGCCACCTCGTCACGACCGTGTTCGACCTGCTGATGGCGCAGTACGGCGTGCGCCGCGGCGACCTGCCGGGCAGCTGGCCGACCGGGTACGACGACGCCGGCGAGCCCAACACCCCCGCCTGGCAGGAGCAGATCACCGGGGTTCCCGCCGCGCTCGCCGCCCGGATCGCCCGCGAGTTCGCGCGCAACGCCGAACGCAGCCGGGGCCGCTCCCTGATCGTGCTCGGCGCCGGCGCCAACCAGTGGTTCCACTCCGACATGACCTACCGGGCCTTCATCGCGCTCGTCACGCTGACCGGCTGCCAGGGCGTCAACGGCGGCGGCTGGGCGCACTACGTCGGTCAGGAGAAGGCCAGGCCGCTGACCGGCCAGCAGCACATGTCCTTCGCCTTCGACTGGCAGCGTCCGATGCGCCACCAGGCCGCCACGCCGTACTGGTATCTGCACACCGACCAGTGGCGCTACGAGCGGGTGCCCGCCGACGAGCTGTCCTCGCCGCTGGGCACCGGCCGGTTCACCGGCATGACGTTCGCGGACACGATCGCCGCCGCTCAGCGGATGGGCTGGAGCCCCGGCCACCCGGCGTTCAACCGCAACCCTCTCGACCTCACCGACGAGGCGGCCGAGGCGGGCCGCACCGTGCGGCAGCACATCGTGGACGAACTCAAGGCCGGACGGCTCAAGGCGGTCGCCGAGGATCCCGACGACCCCGCGAACTTCCCCCGCTGCCTCACCCTGTGGCGGGCCAACCTGCTGGGCTCCTCGGGCAAGGGCAACGAGTACTTCATGCGGCACCTGCTCGGCGTGGACTCCCTCGCCGGGGCGCAGGAGTGCGACCCCGGTCAGCGGCCCCGCGACGTGGTCTGGCGCGACGAGGCGCCGACCGGGAAGCTCGACCTGCTCACCGCGATCGACTTCCGGATGACCAACACCGGGCTGCACGCCGACGTGGTCCTCCCGGCCGCCACCTGGTATGAGAAGCACGACATCTCGACCACGGACATGCACCCGTTCGTGCACGCCTTCAGCCCGGCCGTCGCGCCGCCGGCGGACGCGCACACCGACTACGACGCCTTCCTCGCCCTCGCCGACCGGTTCAGCGAGCTCGCGGCCACCCACCTCGGCGTACGCCGCGACGTCCTCGCGGTGCCGCTGCAGCACGACACACCCGACGAGCTCGCCATGCCGGGCGGCCGGGTGCGGGACTGGAAAGCGGGGGAGTGCCCGCCCGTGCCCGGCGTGACGATGCCGAAGCTCGTCGAGATCGAACGCGACTACACGCTGATCGGCGCCAAGATGCGCGCGGTGGGGCCGCTGCTCGACACCCTCGGCACCACCACCAAGGCGATCACGGTCGACGTCACGCCGGAGATCGAGTATCTCGCCCACCAGAACGGCGTCGTCGCCGACGGCCCGTTCGCCGGACGCCCGTCGCTCGCGACCGCCGACCGGATGTGCGAGGCGATCCTGGCGCTGTCCGGCACGACCAACGGCCGGGTGGCCGCCGCCGGTTTCGCCGCTCTGGAACTGCGCACCGGGCAGCGGTTCGCCGACCTGATCGAGGGCCACGAGACCGACCACATCTCCTACCCGGACACCCAGGCCGCGCCGCAGCCGGTGTTCACCAGCCCCGAGTGGTCCGGATCGGAGAAGGGCGGCCGTCGCTACTCGCCGTTCACGCTCAACGTCGAACGGTCGAAGCCCTGGCACACCCTCACCGGGCGGCAGCACTTCTTCGTCGAGCACGACTGGGTCGCCGAGCTCGGCGAGCAACTGCCCGCCTTCCGCCCGCCGCTGAACATGGCGCGTCACTTCGGCAGGCCCGGCGAGCTCGTCGACGGCGGCGTGACGGTCCGGTTCCTGACCCCGCACGCCAAGTGGTCGATCCACTCGATGTACCACGACAACGAGCTGATGCTCGCGCTGTCCCGGGGCGGGCCGGTGATCTGGATGAGCGTCGAGGACGCCGCGAAGATCGGCGTCAGGGACAACGAGTGGATCGAGGCGCACAACCGCAACGGCGTCGTCGTCGCCCGCGCCGTCGTCAGCCACCGGATGCCCGAGGGCACGGTGTTCCAGTACCACTCGCCGGAGCGGACGGTGAACGTGCCCAAGGCCGAGAAGAGCGGCCGGCGCGGCGGCTACCACAACTCGATGACCCGGCTGCTGGTCAAGCCCACCCACCTCGCGGGCGGGCACGCCCAGCTCACCTACGCCTTCAACTACTACGGGCCGATCGGCAGCCAGCGCGACGAGATCACGGTGATCCGCCGCCGTGCCCAGGAAGTGGAGTACTGATGAGGATCCGCGCGCAGGTCGCGATGGTGATGAACCTCGACAAGTGCATCGGTTGTCACACCTGCTCCGTCACCTGCAAGCAGACCTGGACCAACCGCGAGGGCACCGAGTACGTGTGGTTCAACAACGTCGAGACCAAGCCCGGCATCGGATATCCCAAGCACTACGAGGACCAGGATCGCTGGCACGGCGGGTGGAAGCTCGACGGCAGGGGCCGGCTCACCCTGCGCTCCGGCGGCCGGATGAAGCGGCTGACCCGCATCTTCGCCAACCCCGATCTGCCGTCGATCGACGACTACTACGAGCCGGTGACGTTCGACAAGGACATCCTGGTGAGCGCGCCCGGCGGCCTGGCCGACACGCCGGTCAAGCGGCCGTACTCCGCGCTGACGGGCGAACCGGCGGCCGTGGAATGGGGAGCGAACTGGGAGGACGGCCTCGGTGGCGCGCACGAGCGGGCCGGCCGCGACCCGAACATCACCCGGATGCCCGCCGAGGCCGCGGCGAAGGTCAGGTTCGAGTTCGAGAAGACCTTCATGTTCCACCTTCCGCGGATCTGCGAGCACTGCCTCAACCCGGCCTGCGTGTCGGCCTGCCCGTCCGGCGCCATGTACAAGCGGGAGGAGGACGGCATCGTCCTGGTCGACCAGAACAGGTGCCGTGGCTGGCGGATGTGCGTGCCGGCGTGCCCGTACAAGAAGGTGTACGTCAACCACGCCACCGGCAAGGCCGAGAAATGCACCCTGTGCTTCCCGCGGATCGAGGCAGGCCAGCCCACCATCTGCTCCGAGACGTGCGTGGGGCGGCTGCGCTACCTCGGCATCGTCTTCTACGACGAGGACGCCGTGCTCGCCGCCGCGTCCGTGCCGGACGAGCGCGACCTGCTCGACGCCCAGCGTGACGTCCTCCTCGACCCGCACGACCCGGCGGTGCGGCAGGCCGCCCGCGACGCCGGCATGCCCGAGGAGTGGATCGAGGCCGCGAAGGCGTCCCCCGTGTGGCGGCTGATCAGCGAGTATCGGATCGCGCTGCCGCTGCACCCGGAGTATCGGACGCTGCCGATGGTCTGGTACGTCCCGCCGCTGTCGCCGGTGCTCGACGCGACCGGCGCCGCCGGTCGTGACGACACCGACGCCGACGACGTCTTCCACACCATCCGGGACCTGCGCATCCCGGTGGAGTACCTCGCCGAACTGTTCACCGCCGGTGACGCCGACGCCGCCGCCGGCGTCCTGATGAAGCTGGCCGCGATGCGTTCGTACATGCGGGCCCGCACGCTGGACGGCACCGTCGCGCAGGACCTGCTGGACGGCATCGGGATGACCGCCGAGCAGGTCGAGTCGATGTACCGGCTGCTGGCGATCGCCAAGTACGACGAGCGGTACGTCATCCCGGCCGCCTACGGCGGGGACGCCGCCGCCCTCGAAGCGCAGGCCGCCGCGACGGACGGCTGCTCGCTCGACTGCGAGGGCGGCCCCGGCATGGGTGGGCAGGGCACAAGCGGCTCGCAGCCGGCCACCGTGGAGCGCTTCCACCTCGTCGGCGGCGACGACGACGTGCACGCCGACCGGCGGGGGCTCACGTCGCGGCGGCCCGACGGGCGTACGGGTCTGTCCATCGACCCCGCGCGGCGGGGCCGGTCATGACCGCGCCCTCGATCGACGCCGCTCCGGTGACCGCGGCCGACCGGACCCGCCTGTTCCAGCTCACATCGGTGCTGCTCACCTACCCGGACGCCGAGCTGCTCGACGCCCGCGACGAGCTGCGCGGCGCCGCCGCCCGCATCGAGCACCCGCGGCTGCGCGGCCAGGTCGAGAAGTTCCTCTCCTGGCTGAGCGGCACCGAGCCGATCGACGCGCAGCGGCACTACGTGCAGACCTTCGACCTGCGCCGCCGGTCCGGCCTGTACCTGACGTACTACCTGCACGGCGACACCCGCAAGCGGGGGATGGCGCTGCTCATCCTCAAGCGGCGCTACCGCGCCCACGGCCTGCGGCTGGCCGCCGGTGAACTGCCCGACCTGCTGCCGGTCGTGCTCGAGTTCGCCGCCACGATCGGCCCCGGTGAAGGGGAGGCGCCGCTGCGCCAGCACCGGCGCGGCATCGAACTGCTGCGCGCCGCCCTCGCCGACCTCGGCACGCCGTACCACCTGCTCCTCGACGCGATCACCGCCGTCCTGCCGGAGCTGACCGACGCCGACCGGGAGGCCGTCGCGGACCTGGCCCTCGACGGCCCGCCGGTCGAGTCCGTCGGCCTGGACCCCGTCGGCCCGGACTCCTTCGGCCCGGACTCCCTCAGCGGCGTCGGCCTCGCTCCCTACCCCACCTGCACCTCCTCGGAGGCCCGATGAACACCGTCGTCTGGATCGTCCTGCCGTACCTGTGCCTGGCGGTGTTCGTCGGCGGCCACGTGTGGCGGTGGCGCCACGACCAGTTCGGCTGGACCACGCACACCAGCCAGCTGCTGGAGAGCCGGATCCTGCGCCTGGGATCGCCGCTGTTCCACCTCGGCGCGTTCGGGGTCATCGGCGGGCACGCCATGGGGCTGCTGGTGCCGGCCTCGGTGACCGCGGCGCTTCGGATCCCCGAGCACCTCTACCACCTGACCGCGGTCTGGGGCGGCACGCTGACCGGCGCCATGCTCGTGGCCGGACTGGTCCTGCTCATCGCCCGCCGCTTCGTCAACGGACGGGTCCGGCGCGCGACCACCCCGATGGACAAGGTGCTCTACGCCGCCCTGGCGGTCATGATCGCGCTCGGCATGGCCGCCACCGTCGCCGTCAACCTGCTCGGGCCCGGGTACGACTACCGGGAGACGATCGCCGTCTGGTTCCGCAGCGTGTTCTGGCTCTCCCCGCGCAGCGACCTGATGACCGGCGCGCCGCTGGTCTACCAGGCGCACGCCATCGGCGGCTTCCTGTTCCTGGCGTTGTGGCCCTTCACCCGGCTCGTCCACGTCTGGTCGGCGCCGCTGGCCTACCTGTGGCGCCCGTACGTCGTCTACCGCGCGCGGCGCGGGCCCGTCCCGGCCGCGCCGCCCGCGCCGGCCGCCCTGCGGGAGGCGGCCACACGCCGGAGCGTGTCCCCAGCCGGCCGCTGACACCCCAGCGGCCCCGCCGCGTCCGGTGACCCGGAAGGGGGTTCCGGAGGTTTACGAGAGGAGCCATGGATGAGGTTCGTCAGAGGGCTGGCGACGGTGCTTTCGGCCGGCGCGGGCACCGCGATGCTGACCGCGGGCCCGGTGCTGGTGGTCAGGGGCGGAAGGGCCCGGGCGGCGATCCGCGCCGAACTTCGCAGCCAGATGATCGCCGTGCCGGGGAAGGAGTCCGCCGCCGAGCCGGCCGGGGACAAGGGCAGGGACGAGGGCAGGGTCGTGGAGACCGGTCCCGAAGCCAGGGCGTACGCCGAGGTGATCGGGAGGAACGTGCTGCGGGCCACGGGTGGCCGCACCTACTCCCAGGTCTCCGCCGAGCTGCTGGCGGCGGAGGGCGGGGACGACAAACTGGCGGAGGCGCGGCGGACGGCGTTCATGGGCCAGATGTTGCGTGCCTCGCTGCTGAACGCGCACCAGGCCTGGGAGCTCACGTCACTGGTCATCGGCCTCGGTGTGCTGCTGACCGGGACAGGCGCCGCGCTGGTCGCCACGGGCGCCGCGCTGGCCTCGGACCGGTAGGCGGGAGGACCCCCGCCCCCCTGCCCGGGGACCTTTGTCACTACAGCCCCCTCTCCGGCCGTGGTGGACTCATGATCGGCCCCGCCGTGTCCTGTCGCCGGCGGGCAGCAGGCGAGAACCTGGGATTTTTGGGGGGATGCGGGTTGTCCGACGTGGATCGCCGTACGGAAGGCTTCCCGGTAGCGCGGACCGGGCCCGCAGGGGTGGCGCCGCCCGTCCTGATACAGGGCGGGATGGGTGTGGGGGTGTCCGGGTGGCGGCTGGCACGCGCGGTGGCGAGCGCCGGCCAGCTCGGTGTGGTGTCGGGCACGGCGCTCGACGTCACGCTGGCCCGGCGGTTGCAGCAGGGGGATCCGGGAGGGCATCTGCGCCGGGCGCTGGCTCGTTTCCCGGTCCCCGAGATCGCCGAGCGGATCCTGGCCCGCTACTTCGTGGCCGGCGGGGCCGGCAGCGGCAGGCCGTACCGGCCGGTGCCGCGTCTGGGGCTGCGGCGCGGCCAGGTCGCGGACGAGCTGGCCGTGGTCGCCAACTTCGCCGAGGTCCTGCTCGCCAAGGAGGGGCACGACGGCCTGATCGGGGTCAACTACCTGGAGAAGATCCAGATGGCCACGCCGGCCGCGGTCTACGGGGCGATGCTCGCCGGGGTCGACTACGTGCTGATGGGCGCCGGCATCCCCGCGGAGATCCCGCGGCTGCTCGACGACCTCGCGGCGCACCGGCCGGCGGAGATCTCGGTGGCCGTGGCCGGCGGCGAGACGCCGCACACGGTCGGCCTCGATCCGGCGGCGCTGCTCGGCGGGGCGCTCGCGCCGCCGGCGCGGCCCCGGCTGCTGGCGATCGTCTCCTCGCACGTCCTGGCCGCCTACCTCGCGCGCTCGGGGGGCACCAGGCCGGACGGGTTCGTGATCGAGTCGCCGTCGGCGGGCGGCCACAGCGCGCCGCCGCGCGGCCGGTTGCGGCTGGACGAGGCGGGCGAACCCGTGTATGGCCCGCGCGACGAGGTGGACACCGGCAAGGTCGCGGCGCTCGGCCTGCCGTTCTGGCTCGCAGGCGGGTACGGCACGCCCGACGGGCTCGCCAGAGCGCTGGAGATGGGGGCCGCCGGGGTCCAGGTGGGGTCGGCGTTCGCCCTGTGCCGGGAGTCCGGTCTGGACGACGAGCTGAGGCGGCGACTGCTGCGCGGCGCCGCCGACGGCACACTCGAGGTCCGCAACGACCCTCACGCGTCCCCTGCCGGCTTCCCCTTCAAGGTCGCCCACGTCCCCGGCACGCTGTCCGACTCCGGCGTCTACGCGGAGCGGGCCCGGCTGTGCGACCTGGGCTACCTGCGCACGCCCTACCAGAAGCCGGACGGCGGGGTCGGCTACCGCTGCCCGGCGGAACCCGTGGAGACCTACGTCCGCAAGGGCGGTCGCGCGGAGGAGACCGCCGAGCGCCGGTGCCTGTGCAACGGGCTGCTCGCCGCGATCGGCCTCGGGCAGCACCGCCCGGACGGTTATGCGGAGCCCCCGCTGCTCACCCTCGGCCAGGACATCGGCTTTCTCGACGGGCTGCCCGGCGACTACTCGGCCGCCGATGTGGTGGACCGCATCCTGAAGGGGGCGAGCACCTCGTCGACGTCCGCGTCCGCCGCACCCCGCTGATCGGCGACGGGCCCAGCCGGCCGGAGGGTGGCTGGGCCCGTGCTGTGGCTGGGACAGGGGATCACGCGTAGGGGTTCTGTGTCACCAGGTGGGCCTTGAATCCCTCGCCGAAGGTGCTGGTCGGAGTGCCGTTGGCGTCGGTGATGAGGACGTTGCCCGAGCTGTCGCAGACGCCCCAGGCGTTCCAGGTCCAGGCGAGGTAACCGACACCGTTCGCGTCGGCCCAGTTCATGACCTTGTCGATGTAGTCGTGGGCGCAGGTGTTCTGGCCGATCTCACCGGCCACCACCGGCACCTGCGCGGCGACGGCGCCGATCGTGTTGTTCCAGCAGGTGGTGTCCACGCACCCGTTGAAGTTGTAGGAGTGCCAGGAGGCCATCAGGTTGCCGGTCGGGTCTTTCGGCTTGTACTTCAGCCACTGGCTCAGGTCGTTGGTCCAGGTCAGACCGCCCGTCATGATGACGTTGACGGCTCCGGTGGCACGGACCGCGTCGACCAGGGCCTGCATGCCGGCGACCTCGTAGCCGATTCCGGTGCAGGTGCCGCCGTCACGCAGGCAGGTCCACGCCGCGGTGGCGTCCGTCCAGTTGTTGGCCGCGTCCGGATAGGGCTCGTTGAACAGGTCGAAGATGACGGCGTTGTTGCCCTTGAAGGTGTTCGCCACCTGGGTCCAGAACGTCGGGGCGTACTTCGCGTCGGGCATGGGCTTCTGGCAGGTCGCCGCCACATCCGAGCAGCCCGCGCCCGCCCCCGTGTACTGGCCGTAGTTCCAGTGCATCTCGACGATCGGAGTGATCCCGTTGGTGATCAGCAGGTTCACGTAGTCCTTGACCGCCTGCTGGTAGGCCGCGCCGCTGGTTCCGCCCGAGGGCACGTTGCCGGTCGCCAGCCAGCACTCCTCGTTCAGCGGAATCCGCACCACGTGGATGTTCCAGGGCTTCATCGCGTCGACGGAGGCCTGATCCGCCGGGCCGTCCCACATTCCCCTGCCCTGGATGCAGGCGAACTCGCCGCTGGAGCGGTTGACTCCCAGCAGCCGGTACGGCTTGCCGGCCGAAGTCACCAACGTGTTGCCTGAGACATGCAACTGCGGGGCCGGCCCGCCGGGCGGGGGGCTGGGAGACGGGGACGGGGACGGGCTGGGAGACGGGGACGGGGACGGGCTGGGAGACGGGCTCGGTTTCGGGGACGGGCTTGGGCTCGGGCTTGGGCTTGGGCTCGGGGACGCGCCGGTACAGGTGACGCCGTTGACCTTGAACGCGGCGGGAACCGGGTTGCTCCCGCCCCATTTGCCGATGAAGCCGATCGACACCGAGCCGTTGGAGGGGACGTTGCCGTTCCAGCTCAGGTTCTTGGCGGTGACGTGCGCGCCGGACTGCGACCAGTCGGCGCTCCAGCCGTTGCTCACGCCCTGGCCGGCGGCGGGGAAGTCGAACTCCAACGTCCAGCCGGTCAGCGAGCCGCCGAGGCTGGTGATCGCGATGTCGCCCTGGAAGCCGCCCTGCCACTCGCTGACGACCTTGTACTGCACAGAGCACCCGCCGGGGGCGGCCGTGGCGGGGACGGATATCGCGAACGTGCCGGCCGCGGCCAGCATTCCTGCGGCGGCTGCCGCGAATTTGCCACGAAGTTGCATCGAAGCCTCCTTACTGGGACCGGGACGGCCGTCGAGAGCAGCGCTGTGGATGAACGGTGGGTTACTTAAGTGCTTAAGTCAAGGCCGTCTCTCGGCGAGGGCGTGAAGCGGGTTGGGACACGCAAGGCGACAGAAGTGGTCCTCCTCGTCACGCCACGTGAAAAGTCGATCTGGACGTGCGGGTCTGTCGACGGTTGCCGAATGCTCGCGGCCAGAGCGGAGGATGCTCAAGATCGTAAATGGTGAGCGGGTATCGAGAAAGTTTCAGCAACGTCCCCGGACGTCGACCACGCGCCGGACGGTCGCCGTGTTCCTTGGTCGTTCGCTTGGTAACGGGGATCTCGCCAACCTGATGACTTAAGCGCTTAAGAATCCTTCGCGGTTCTGGCGGACGTCCCCGCCCTCCGACAGGCATGGGAAAAGCGATTCGGTGCTGTTCCTCTTCGGGCAGCGGTAACAAAATGGTCAGGACCGTGAGGGGGGATGCAGTGAAGCGGCCGACCATCGCCGAGATCGCGGCACGGGCCGGTGTCTCGATCGGCGCCGTGTCGTACGCGCTCAACGGCCGGCCGGGGGTGTCCGCGGAAACCCGCAAACTCATCCTCGACATCGCCGACGAGATCGGCTGGCGGCCGAGTGTGGCGGCCAGGTCCCTGTCCGGGTCCCGGGCGCACAGCGTCGGCCTGATCATCGCCCGCCCCGCGGACACGCTCGGTGTCGAGCCGTTCTTCATGCGGTTCATCGCCGGGCTGGAACGCGAACTGTCCGGGCGGCGCACCGCACTGCTTCTCCAGGTCGTCGAGGACCACCACGCCGCGATCGAGGCGATGCGGCTGTGCTGGGCCGAACGGCGCGTCGACGGCATGGTCATCACCGACCTGTGGACGGAGGACGCGCGGATCCCGGTGCTCGAGGAACTCCAGATCCCGGCCGTTCTGGTCGGCCGGCCCCGGCCGGACACCGAGTTACCCGCTGTCTGGACCGACGACGCGGCAGCCGTGGTCGCGGCGGTCGACTACCTCGTGGCGCTCGGACACCGCCGCATCGCCCGCGTCGCGGGGTTGCCCGCTCTGGAGCACACGCAGGTGCGCATCGCGGCCTTCCGCCAGGCCGTGCTCGGCCACGGCCTCGGCGAACCACAGGTCGTCGAGACCGACTACAGCTGGGAGGAAGGCATGCGGGCCACGCGGACGCTGCTGTCCCAGCGCGACCGCCCGACCGCGATCATGTTCGACAACGACGTGATGGCCACCGCCGCGCTCAACGTGGCACAGGAAATGGGCGTCGCCATACCGGATGAGCTGTCGATCGTGGCCGGCGACGACTCGCAGCTGTGCGTGATGGTACGCCCGGCGCTGACCGCGCTCTCGTGGGACATCCAGGCGTACGGCGTGCAGACCGCACGGGTGCTGGCAGACACGATCGACGACCGTTCCCCGGGCTCGCGACAGGTCAGCACGGCCAGTCTGGTCGTCCGGGCGAGCACCACCTCACCGCCGGCCTGATCGACAGGCGCTTGAGCCACGTCGCGGGCAGGGCGGTGGCCAGGAGCACGACGCCGAGCGAGCCGACGAGCGCGGCGGTGGCGAGCGCCCGCGCGGCGGCCGGCCGCCCAGTGCCGACGGCCCAGCCGTGCAGCCCGGCCGCCGACAGTACCGCACAGAACAGCAGGAGCTTCGCGGCCAGGATCCGCCCGTAACCCGGCTCCGCCAGCGCGGCCCAGGTGACGCCCTTGTGCACCGCGATGGCGACCCCGGTGACGAGCTGGACGGGAAGGAACGCCGTGACGGTGAAGAGGCCGAACCGCCGCCCGACAGCGCCGAGCACGGCGGCCCGCCGCTCGGCGTCGAGCAGGCGCCGGGCCAGTGGCAGCAGGACGAGCGAGACCGCCAGCTGACCGCCGACCCACAGGGCCGCGCCGACCACGTGCAGGAATCGGATGACCGACCACCAGGTCATGGCGCGGTCACCGCGAAGATTCCGTGGGCGCCGGCCTCGGCGCGCGGCATGGCGTGGTCGACGAAGGGGTAGTGCCCGGGTTCGGGAAAGACCAGCTCGGCGAAGCCGCCCTGGGCCGGGGCCAGGTCCAGCACCTGGGCGCCCCCCGGTTCGCCTCTCTTGAGCAGATATGCGCCTTCCTTGTAGACGGTGTCGAACGGCACCCCGACCACGTGGAAGGCGGTTCCCGACCCGGGACCGGCCGCGACCACCCAGATGCGCACCCGTTCGCCGGCCCTGGCCGCGAGGGGAGCGTGGTCGTAACCGGCGGCGGTGCCGTTGAATTGCGGGCGGCGCCGCCGCAGCGTCTCCGCCAGGGGGTCAGCGCGACGGCCACCGCGACCAGATACACCGCCAGCCCGGCCACCACGACCCAGCGCGACCCCAGCAGCAGGCCGGGCAGCGTCAGACCGAGGCCGGCCACGGCCAGCCGCAGCGCGAGGCGGGAGCTGCGCCGGGTCAGCGGGGAAACCCGCGTCCGCAGGACCGTCGGCCAGAGCGTGAACAGCGTGCCGAGCACCGTCATGGCCACCCAGCCGAACAGGTTCGTCTCGGCGTGAGCGGCGTGCAGGCGCTCGTGCATCGGGCCGTTCGCCACGTGCGCGGCGAGCAGCCCGCCCAAGGTGCCGCCCACCGCCAGCGCACCCGCGGCGGCCAGGTACCAGCCGATGACATGGCGGAACGGACCGGGCAGCGCCCGTTCGAGCATCCCGGCCAGCACCGTGGCGTTCCAGACGACCACGCCGACCACCGCCGCGGCCCCGGCCGCCGCCACCGGCCACGGCCCGGCGGCCACGCCGTACAGCACGGCCAGGGTCGCGGCGTTCAGCGCGACCAGCCAGGTCGGGCCGGGGGCGGCCGTAAAGCCCACGATCGCCGGGACCAAGGTCCTCAGCACGACGTCACGCGTTCGTCACGGTCGAGGCTCGACAGCCGCCCTACCGGAGCGGGACCTCTGGAGGGACGGAACGGACCACCTCGGCGCCCCGATCTCGGCGACCCGCGCGGATGACGGGGCAGCCGTGATCTCAGCGTGGCGCCGCGCACGGCCTCCGCGCCCTGTCCGGCCGGTGCCGCGCCGCCGACCCGGCCTCCGTCAACCCGGCACGGTCCATCAGCCAGGGATTCGTCCGAGGGTGAATCGGCTGATCGGGAGGGTAGGGAACCCACGGCGGGATGGTGCTTGGGGAGCATCTGATGGGCAGATCGATCCTGAGAGAGCGGCTGGAGCGCGCAGGTCCAAGGAGAGACGCCAGTTCTTTCATGCGGTGGCGGAGCCTCGCGGTGGTGCTGGCCGCCGCGGTGGCAGGCCGGATCCTGGTCCACCGGCTGCTGCGGCGGGTGGGCGCCATCTCCGGCGACCTTGCCGAGATCAACATCAGCGATGAACACGCCCAGATCGCTCAGGAGCATGACCCTCGGCAGGTGATGCAGCTGGTCGACAACATCAACGCGAGTTTGGACATGCTGGACCGTGAACGGCAGTTCGCCTTCAACATCGCCCACGAGATCCGCTCTCCGCTGGCCGGGATACGCGTCACGGTGGAAGAAGCGACCACCCGTCCTGGCGAAGCCGACTATCCCCGCGTGCTGGAAGCGGTACTACGCGGAGTGGATCGACTGGAGGCGCTGGTCGCCGCACTGCTTCTGATCGCCCGCTCCCGCGCCGCCCAAGCCGACTGGGAACGGATCGACCTGTGCGAACTGGTCAGGCAGGAGATCGGTTACCGCAACGATCCCATTCCGACCCAGGTCATCTGCATTCCCGGTGTCGAGGTCATGGCCATGCGCACACGGCTCTGCCAGGTCATCACCAACCTGGTGGACAACGCTCAGCACCACGCCACCAACCAGGTGCAGGTCCATGTCGAGCGCAGCGACGGCAATGCGCGGATCGTAGTGTCCGACGACGGCTCGGGCGTGCCCGAGAAGGACAGGGAACGCATCTTCGACCGGCTGTACCAGCTCAAAACCATTTCCCAGCGGGGCTGCGCCGGCACCGGCCTCGGCTTGGCCATCACCCGAGACATAGCGAAGGCCCACCACGGAGCCGTCTGGGTCGAATCCTCCCCGCTCGGCGGCGCCTGCTTCATCGTCCAATTGCCCATCGCGGCCCACTAGAGGAGTGGTCCGAAGTCCGATCCGTGCTCCTGAGCGATCAGGAATCGGGTGACGGGACATCCGGTCGCCCGGTCGTGCCTGATGGCTACGGTCGCCGCGAGGATGTGCCGAGCGAGCGACGCGTACGGCGACGCCCGGCACGGTGTGCCCGCGGTGAACCGAAGGCCCGGAGCCTGTCCGCGACACAGGCGCAGGACTCCACAGCGCGGAAGGCGGGGGGTCGAACCGAGCCGACGGCCCGGAAAGCCGTAGCGGGCCGTGCGCGGGGGATCAGAAGCTGCTGATCCGTGTCGTGGTGTAGGGAGCGAGCCGAGCTGCCACCACATGCCCGAAATTGACCACGTACGTGAAGGTGCCCGCCTCGCCCTCGTGGGAGATCTGGAGGGACACCACGCTGCCCTGCTTCATCCACTCGACGAGTTCCTCCGCCGTGGGCATCGTGCCGTGCACACGGAGGATCAGTTCCTTTTCCTTGCCGACGCTCAGTAGGTAGAGCAGCCCGGCGGGAGCGCCCGTGGTCATACGTTTCTCCTCATCGTAAGGATGGGACCGGCCCACGTGGGTATCCCCGCACGGCCCCCACACAGCATTCCGGCCGCCTACCTGAACGTCGGCGGCGGTGCCGATGCTGCCGGGGCCGGGGCAGGCGAACCGCCCGCCGAATCACCGGCGAGGGCGCTCGGAGCCGCTGCCTGAGTTCCGCCGGGAGTCGTCGTGCGCATGACACGGCCCCGGGCTCGGCGAGAGCCCGGGGCCGGATGCCTGTCGGATGAGGGCCGGATCGACCCAGCCCTCATCGGCCGCCGTGCGGCGCTGCCTACAGCGGCCGCACCTGCTCGGCCTGGGGGCCCTTGGCGCCCTGGCCCGCGGTGTACTCGACCCGCTGGTTCTCCTCCAGCGACCGGTAGCCACCCGCGTCGATGGCCGAGTAATGGACGAAGACGTCAGGCGTGCCGTCGTCGGGGGCGATGAAGCCGAAACCCTTCTCGGCGTTGAACCACTTGACGGTTCCCTGAGCCATGCTTTCTCTCCTTGATGAGACGATCTCGAGAGCCACGGGTGTGATCCTCGGGCTGCTGCGACCGACCGCCTTCTGAAAGCCGTGGCTTGGCTTCGTACGGTAGACGCCCGCTGTCATAGCTCCGCAGGCGCTGTTACGCATACTGGGACTTCGACACAACCTGTTTCTCTGCACACTACCCGAAAGACGTGCCTGTGTGGCCTGCTTGCGGGATCGCCGTACGCCCCCGGCCGCGGGCATCCCCGTAGACGATCAGGCGTCGGCGCCGCACGCGGACGCTGCGCGACTGGGCCGTGTCGAGTCCGGCCTCCGCTTCACCAGAGGCGTGGCCGGGCGGATGGACTGTTCGGCTACGCCTGGCGCCCTGCTTCAGGCTCCATAACGCCTGGTCAGAGGAGGTTCGAGGGTATTCGTGGCGCATCTGGGGAAGCGCCCGTGCCCGCTTCTTGACCACTGATACGCTTTACGCCTTTCGGTAACTCTGAGCATTACGGGGCAAGAGTGACGACGGGGCCCGGTTATCACCAGCAGTATCCGCCTCAGCCTCCGCCGCAGTGGCAGTCTCCACCTCCCCCTCCGCAGCAATGGCGGTACGGCCCTCCACCACAGCAGTGGCAGCCTCCGCCTCCCCCTCCGCCTCCCACCCCCGGGCGTAAGACGGGGCTGTGGGTGACGCTCGGCATCCTGTCCCTCGTCCTCGTCGTCGCGGTGGGTGCGGGAGTGGGCCTGGTCCTGCGGGGCGGCGGCTCCGGCGACGACACCACGGGCGACGCCGCCACCGACCCGAACACGGTCGTCGTGAAGGACGACGAGATCACCAATCTGGTGCAGGCGCACAGCAGGGCACTGGCCTCGGGTGACGCGAAGGCGTTCACCTCGATCTTCGATCGGAAGAACGCCGCTCTGGTCCGCGACCAGGCGAGAGTCTTCGCCAACCTGCGCAAGATGCCGCTGGCCGAGAAGTCCTACCAGGTGTTGCGCCGCCAGGGCCGGGCTCAGGACAGTTTCGGGCGTGGCGTGAAGTTCACCCAGGACGTCGCGTTCGTCCACCGGTTCGCCGGCATCGACCTGCGCCCGGTGTCCGAGTGGTACCGCTGGACCATCGAGAAGGCGTCGCCGAAAGCGCCCCTCGTCGTGACGAAGGTGGAGGGCGCGCCGCCGACGATCAGCGGCGAGGCGTCGAAGACGATGTACTACCCCGGACCGTGGGACATCTGGCCGGACATCGCGGTGGTGAAGGCGGGCGGCAGCCTCGTCCTCGCCAGGCCGCGGGACGCCGCCCTGGCCCGGCGCGTGGCGCCGGCCGTCTCCGCCGCCGCCGCGAGCGATCTGGCCTTCTGGCAGAAGAACGGCGATCCGGACGCGGCGGTGCCGACCGGGTTCGTGGTCGCGCTGGTCGAGGGGAAGGCCCAGCTCGGCAGGCTGTTCCGTACGGCCAAGGCGAACGAGGCCGGCGTTTCCATCCCCATGCCGCGCTGGGGGATCGGGAACGACACCGTGAAGATCGGCGGCACTCGCGTCGTCATGGACACGACGTCCGAGTTCTTCGGGAACGAGCAGGGGATCGTGGAGATTTCCGAGCACGAGCTCGCGCACTCGCTCGTCGCCGGGCTCGACAGTGCGCAGTTCGCCCTGTTCGGCAGGGCGAACTGGATCACCGAGGGCTTCGCCGAGTACGTGGCCGGCCGCAACCGGCCGATCAGCCAGAACCGGCGTATCAACGAGGGCCGCGCCTACGTGGCGGGACGGCTCGCCATGCCGTTCGACGGAAAGCTGCCGACCAACGCCCTTTGGGACTTCAAGCAGATGACCAGCGTCAACTACCTCATGGGGCATCTGGCCATGCGGTTCGCCGCCAAGCGGTACGGCGAGCGGAAGCTGGTCGAGGGCGTGGTCGCGGCCTACCGGGCGCCGGGTGACGACAGCGAGGCTGCCCTGTTTCAGGTGCTCGGCGTGACCAAGGCGGACTTCGAGCGGCAGTGGGCGGACTACGTCCGCGCCCAGCTCGGGTGATCGGGGGACAGACGTGACGGATCAGCACACCGGGAACCCGTACGGCGGGCCCACCCCGCCCTCGCCGTACCCCTACGGCCCGGGCCGATCGCCCTACGGCGAGCAGGATCAGCCGCACCTCGGCCAGGGACAGCCGGGTGACGCCGGCGGCTGGGGCCACCAGCTCGCACCCAATCAGCTCGCACCGGGTCAGCCTGCACCGGGTCAGGCCGCACCCGGCTACTCGGCCGATGGCCAGGCCGCACCCGGTCAGCCGGCGCCCGGTCAGCCGGCGTACGGCCAGTCGGCGTACGGCCAGTCGGCGTACGGCCAGTCGGCCTATGGCCAGGCCGCGCCCGGTCAGACGGCGTACGGGCAGCCGGGCGGTCAGGGGCAGTGGGGTGAACCCGCGTCGTCGGGCCAGGCCGGGCTGGTCCCGCAGGCCCCGGTCCCTCCGGCGTACGGCCCGCCCGGCCAAGCCGTGCCATGGGGTCCGGGTGCCCCCGGCGCACCGGCGCCCTACGGGCAGCCGGGTCAGGGCCAGCCAGGTCAGGGCCAGCCAGGTCAGGGCCAGCCGGGTCAGGGATACCGGGGCTCGCCGTACTCGGAGCCCTGGGGACAGCCGCAGCCGCAGCCGCAGCCCCAGCCGGGCCAGGCCGCTCCGGCCCCCGCCCCGCCCGGGCAGGGCCAGGCGCCCTGGTATCCGGATCAGCAGGGCTACGCCGGTCAGCAGGGCTACCCCGGCCAGGGCTACCCCGGTCAGCAGGGCTACGCCGTTAAGCAGGGGGGCTACCCCGGCCAGGGTTACGCCGGCCAGGGCTACGCCGCTCTGGGACATCCCGCCCAGGGGCTTCCGCCGCAGCCGCAGGTGCCCGGCCGCACGGGCAGGACGGCGCTGTTCGTCGCGCTCGGGCTGGTGGTGCTGCTGGCGGTGGGCGCGGGAACCGCCTGGCTCGTCGCGGGCGGCGGATCCGGCACCGCCTCCGGCGGGGGCGCGGGGGAGTGGTCCGTCCCGCTCGCGAGTGCCGACAGCATGGACTTCACCCAGGGGCTCGCGTTCGCGGGCTGGCTGACCGACAAAACGGTGATCCGGGTGCAGCGGGACGGGGTGCTCGCCTACGACCTGGCCTCGGGCAAGCGCGCCTGGGGCACCCCCTCGCCCGGCGACCAGCTCTGCGGCGCCGCCGCCGACCTGGAGAACGGCAAGGGCGCCGTGGCGTACGGCAGTGACCGGCTGTGCGACCACCTGGCCGGGGTCGACGCCGCGACAGGGAAGATCACCTGGAAGATCAGGATCCCGGCGGAGAAGTCCCGGCTGGCCAACTCGCTCACCGTGCCTCGGATCATGAACGCGGGCGGCGTCGCCGTCGTGTACGCGAACCGCGTCCTGTCCGGCTACCGCCTGTCGGACGGCGCGAAGCAGTGGACGGCCCAGTTTCCCCAGGGCTGCCACGTCAAGGACGTGAACACGGCGGCCACGCGGGTGGCCCTGCTCCTCGACTGCAGCTTCGAGGGTTCGGGCGGCATCGTGCAGGTGCTCGACCCGAAGAGCGGCAGGACCGGGTGGCGATACAAGATGGGCGATCTCAGCCTGATGAGCCTGGTGCTGTCGGCCGATCCGCTGATCGTCCGCCAGGAGAACGGCGACAAGAGCACCTTCACCGTCGTCGACGACCGGGGCGGCAAGGTCAGCGAGTTCACGACCGGCAAGGTGGACATGCTCGCGATGAACACGGTCGCGTTTGTGGACGGGATGTTCGAGCAGCGCCGCTACGCCGTGCACGGCGACCGTCTCTACCTCACGACCTTTCCGGAGAACGTGCCGGGCAAGGCGCGGTCGGGCGACAAGGCGCTCGCCTTCGATCTCACGACCGGCAAGCAGGTGTGGGAGTCGTCCGGCACCCAGCCCACGATGCTGAACCTCGTCCGCGCCGACGACCACGGCCTGCTCGCCCTGGAGGTCGGCGACTGGCGCGACCTGCCTCCCCGGCTCGTCCGCCTGGACGCGGCCACCGGCAAGGCGGCGGAGGTGGCGGAGCTGCCGCAGAAGTACGGCACCGAGGGGGACGACGCACGGGTGTTCGAGCGGAACGGCGCCGTCGTCATCGTGCCGTGGACCTCGGTCACGGCCAAGCACGCGGTCGCCTACGTCGACACCCAGGAGAGCTGACCGGACCGGGCCAGGTCGCCGCGGCCGGGAACTCGCATGCCGAAGTGATCACGGCAGGGCAATATGTCCCCGTGGACCACGTCCTGCGCGGCCTCGCCGAGAATCCGGCCCTGCCATCCGATCTCGTGGACCGGCTGGTCACGATTGCCGACGAGGACATCGCCGTGAGCCTGGCCGGGCGTGCGGACCTGACCCGTGCGCAGGCGGTTGCACTGGTCTCGCGCGTCGAAAAGATCGCCGCGCGGCTCGCGGAGCGGGGGTTGCTGACGGCCGCCGACATCGATCCGGCGGCGCAGCCGCACGCCGCGTTCGCCCTGCTCACCGAGGGGGCCGGCCGCCCGGAGTGGGCGCGCCTGTTCGCGGTGGATCCGGATGCCGACTGCCGGGAGCGGCTGGCCGCCTGCCCCGGCCTCCCGCCCGATGTGGCGGAGACACTCGCAGCGGACATCGACATCCGGGTCGTCGCGGAGCTCGCGCTGCGGACGACGGCGGACATGGCGGCGCGGCTCGCGGAGCACCCGCATGCCGAGGTCCGCCGCGCGGTGGCCGTGAACGAGGCGACCCCACCGGCGGTGCTGGCAGCGCTGCTCACCGGCGAAGGGATGTCCCCGGCGCGGCGGTGCCTGGTCTGCGACCGGAAGGAGACGCCGTTCGTCCACGATCCGTACTGCCCCGAGCCCGACTGCGAGCTGCCATCGGATGCCTCGTGTGACGGCTCCCACGAGTCCACGGTCCACGACATGCGGCAGCTGGCACTGAGAAACCCGGCCACGCCGACCGCGGCCGCGGTCGGCTTCGCCGGCCATCCCTCGACGCTGCTGCGATGGGAGCTGGCCGAGCGCACCGACCTGCCCCCGGAGGTGTACGAACGCCTCGTCGACAGCCCGGAACCCGTCGTCCGTGCCACCCTCGCGGAGAATCCCGCGATCGGCGACCGCCTGATCTACAGGCTGGCCGCCGACCCCGGCCACGACGTGCGGCGTCGTCTCGCGCACAACCCGCGCGTGCCGCTGGAGGTGCTGACCCGCCTGGCCGGAACCGTCAGGATCGGCTCCACCCTGCTGCCGCGGATCGCCACCGCCACGCCCGCCGAGGCCGGGGAACTGGCCGCCTCACGGAATCCGGTCGTGCGGATGCTGGTGGCCGAACGGCGCGACCTGCCGGCCGAGATCCGCGACGCGCTGGCCGCCGACCCCGACGCCAAGGTGATCAAATCCATCGCGCCGCACCCGGGCCTGTCCGAAGCCCGGTTGCGTGCCATGGTCGACCGGCACGGCGTACGGGTCCTCGCCAGGGTGGCGAGGAATCCGGACGTGTCACCGGCGTTGCTGGAGGACCTGGTGCGGCACCGGCCGCCCGTGCAGAAGGTGTTCCGCGAGGTCGCACGCCACCCCAACGCGACGGCCCGGGCGCTGTCGGCGTGCTTGCGGGACCAGCGGGCCAGGCCCATCGCCGCGGGACACCCGGCCCTGCCACCCGAGGTCGTCGTCGAGTTGCTCGCGGACGACGACCGGGAGGTGGTGGAGGCTGCCGCCGCCAATCCGTCACTGCCGCTCACGGTGATGTCGGCGCTGGTGTCCTCGCACAGCCCGGGGGACGGTTATTCGACCGGTGCGCGATGAGGTCCCGTCCGACGGACGGGTCCCCGTCGATTCGCTGCACGTCAGGGGCTGGTGCAGGTGACCGCCGGGGTGGCCGAGGACCCTCCGCCGATGAAGCCGCGTGGTCGCGCTGGCGGCGAGCGCGCCGTTCCACGCCTCGTTACGCACCGTCACGTTCGAGCCGGAGCCCGACCGTACGCCTCCCCTCGCCGTGGCGGCGAGGAGCCTGCCCGAGCCCGCCGGCCAGGCCTCGCGAGCCGCGTGAGCGGGAACACGCCGCCCCTTCAAGGGCGGCGGCATATTCGCCGTGTTTGCCGGTGGCGGAAATACCTCTCCGACGCTCTCCACGGCCGTATTTCGGTGAATGGCCGGCGAGGAAAGCCCGGAGCCGGGCATGCGCCCCTCCCCGAAAGGGGGCGTCGGAAACCAGCCGTTCTGGGTTGACAGGGTAACATTCAGCCCGCAGACTTACTGAAACTTTGCAGTCAGCGGCTGTTCGGGGGGTGTCGCGTACTGCCGAAAGACGGCCCGGAGAAAAGGACGCGTTTTCGTTTCCCGCTCGTCCGTGGCTGAGAAAGGTTTCAGCATGTCTTCAGGAGGCACGTTCCCCTCCACTGCCTCTGTCGCCAGGAAACGCGTTCTCACGCTGGTGTTGGGCGTCGGTTTTCTGGGAGGTCTCGGCATTCCGGCCGCCGGCGCCAGTGTCGCGGCCACGGCGGAAACCCAGGCGATCGTCCAGCAGCAGGCGCCGAGCCTGCCCAGCGGGCGCGCCGCCTACCGCACGATCACGGACTACAACGACGAGATGCTGGCGCTGAGCGCCCGGCACCCCGGCCTCGTCAAGCACATCACGCTGCCGCACAGGACCCGCCAGGGCCGGGAGGTGTACGGCATCGAGGTCACCCACGACGTCGGCGCCGCCGACGGCAAGCCGGTCCTGCTGATGATGGGCGTCCACCACGGCAACGAGTGGCCCTCCGGCGAGCACACGATGGAGTTCGCCTACGACCTGATCGACAACGACGGCAAGGACCCCCAGGTCACGCGCCTGCTCGACAAGGCGCGGGTCATCTTCGTCCCGGTCGTCAACGTCGACGGGTTCGTCATCAACCGGCGTACGAGCTGCGGCCTGTCCCCGACGTGCGCGAGCAGCGCCGGGGTCGACATCAACCGCAACTACCCCTTCGGCTGGGGCAGCAACGCCGGTTCCAACGCGACGACCCGCGGCCCGGGCCCCGGCTCCGAGCCGGAAGTGCAGAACATCATGGACCTGACCAAGAACAACCAGGTCACCGTCCTGATCACGAACCACACCTCCGGTCACACCGTCCTTCGCCCGCCGCTGGAGAAGCGCGCGGGCGACACCCCGGACGAGGCCGTCTACGCCGCCCTGACCGACGCCATCACGGCGAAGAACGGCTACACGGGCATGAAGTCGGGCTTCGACTACGAGACGACCGGCGAGACCCCGGACTGGTCGTACTACGCGACCCGCGGCCTCGGGTTCACCTTCGAGATCATGAAGACCCAGTCGACCACCAACACCTACCCCGAGGTGATCGAGGACTACACGGGCACCGGCCGCTACGAGGGCAAGTCGAACCGCGAGGCGTTCATGGTGGCCCTGGAGTACGCGGCCGACCCGGCCGCGCACTCCGTCATCACCGGCAAGGCCCCGAAGGGCGCGGTCCTGAAGATCACCAAGGACTTCGACCTGTGGACCGCGCCGATCCGGCAGGCGAACAACGCCTTCGATCCGCCCCAGAGGGTCCCCACCCACCTGGAGTCGACGCTGGTCGCCCCGGCCAACGGCAAGTTCGCCTGGCACGTCAACCCGTCCGTACGGCCGGCCCCGGCCTACACGGAGACCGGCGTCGTCGCCACCGGCCCGGGCAACTTCATCAAGGAGAGCTGGACGCTCACCTGCGCCCGCCCGACCGGCGAGGTTCTGGAGACGGTGCACGTGACCGTCGACCGGGGCGAGCAGGTCGACGTGCGGCTGCAGGAGTGCAAGACGAGGTTCAACGGCAACGGCCCGAAGAACTGACCGACATCACGAAGCGGCGTAGCCGGGCGGTCCCCACGGGGGGCCGCCCGGCGGCGTTGCATCCGGCAGGCGCTTCGCGATTCATGGGTAAGGCGACCGGCCCGGGGCCGGGTCCGTCACTCCACGAAGAAGGGAAGTGTTCCAGGATGAGGCACGTCCCAGAGACCGGCCGGTCGCTCGCCGTGCTGGACGCCTCCCGGATCGTCGCGAACCTGCGGACGCTCTTCGACGGCCATCGCCTCTCGCCGTCACAACGCCGGATCGCCCGCTACCTGCTGGACAACGCGCAGGAGGCCGTCTTCTTCACCAGTGCGGACCTCGCCGAGCGCGTCGGCGTCAGCCAGCCGTCGGTCACCCGCTTCGCCGCCGCGCTCGGGTTCCGCGGGTTCCCCGAGTTCCGGGAGGCGCTGCGTACGTCCGTGTTCGGCGATCGGAGGCCGGCCGCGACGGGCGACCGCTACAACGAGATCCAGGAACTGGTCAACTCCGAGATCCGCGACCTGGAACGGCTGCGCGACGGCCTGGCCGATTCCGGCCAGCTCCGGCGGGTGGCGGGTCACCTGGCCAGGTCGAGCCCGCTTCTGGTCATGGGCCTGCGGATCTCCGCGCCGCTGGCGCATCTGTTCGGCTACCTCGCCGAGAAGGTGCTCCCGGACGTACGCGTACTGGACGCGCCGGGCTCGATCCTGGAAGACCGGCTGAGCAGGGCGGCCGAATCGGGCGCCGAATGGGTGCTCGCCATCGGCCTGCCGCGCTATCCGCGTGAGCTGGAGCAGGGTCTCGTCTGGGCGCGCCGGGTCCGGCTGAAGGTCGCCCTCGTCACCGACCAGCCGGTGGGCCGGCTCACCGACCTCGCGGACGAGGTCCTGCTGGCCCCGGTGAGCTCGGGTTTCGCGTTCGACTCCCACGCGGGCCCGACGGTCCTGTGCACCGCGCTGCTGCACACCATGCTGGACACCCTCGCGGCCGAGGGCCAGGCCCGGCTGGAGGCGTTCGACGACAGGGCCGCCGAGCGTCAGGTCTTCCTCACCGGCTGACGGGTGAGGGCGTCGAGCAGGCCGGGAAACACCTCGTCCATCTCGGCGCGGCCCAGCGAGTTCATCCGCGGCGTCCAGCAGCGTCGGCCTGGCCGCGATCCACACGGCCGGCCGCATCGGGGCCACGCCGATCGCGGTCACCCGCACCCGTGCCAAGAGGCGGCGACTGGTCGAGGAGGGCGCCGCCGAGGTCGTCGTCTCCGACGAGCAGGACGTCGAGGGGCGCGTGCTAAAGCGGTGACACGGTGCACGCGGCGCCCGGCTATCACCTTTATAGGACTACAGTTAATGTAACTGTAGTCCTATATCTGTGAGGGTACGCATGGACAAGCCGGTCGAGATGTTCGACCGCGACTACGAATGGTCTGCCTTGGCGCGGTTCATCACTGATGAGCAATCAGGCGCGACTCTCGGCGTGGTCTCCGGACGACGCCGCCAGGGCAAGACCTTCCTCCTGGACGCCGCATGTCGTGCCGCGGGGGGCTTCTACTTCGGGGCGACAGAGGCTGCCGATGCCGAGTCGCTGCGGCGCTTGAGCGCCGCGCTGACGGCTCATGCCCGCCCTGCCACCCCCTACCACTTCGCCGACTGGTCCGAAGCCCTCGACGCGCTTCTCGCTCTTGGTGCCGAGCGCCCCATTCCCGTCGTGATCGACGAGTTTCCCTACCTCGCACGGGCGAACCCCGAGTTGCCTTCCCTCATTCAGGAGGCGTTCCGGCCCATGCGGGACCAGCGCGCCAGATCCCGTACGCGTCTGTTGCTGTGCGGTTCGGCCCTGTCCTTCATGGGCCGATTGTTGTCCGGCAACGCCCCGTTGCGTGGACGGGCGGGACTGGAACTGCTCGTCCGTCCGCTCGACCACCGTCTGGCCGCCGAGTTCTGGGGGATTTCCGATCCGGTGCTTGCCCTGAAGGTCAACGCGGTCGTCGGCGGCACGCCCGCATATCGTCGCGAGTTCGCTCGCGGCGACGCCCCGGCGGGACCTGACGACTTCGACGACTGGGTGGTCCGCACCGTTCTCAATCCGGAGACGCCCCTGTTCCGCGAGGCCCGCTACCTGCTGGCCGAGGAGCCGGACCTGCGGGACAGGGCCCTGTATCTGTCCGTCCTGGCGGCCGTCGCCGACGGCAACGCCACGCGTGGGGGCATGGCCGGCTACCTGGAGCGGAAGGCGACGGACATCGCGCATCCCATCAACGTCCTCGAAGACGCCGGCCTGCTGCATCGCGATTCGGACGCCTTCCGCGACAACCGCGCCACATATCGCATCTCCGAACCGTTGATCCGCTTCTATCACGCCATCATGCGTCCGGTCTGGGACCAGCTCGAGCGACCGGGCAGTGCCGCGCGGGTCTGGCAGGCCAGTCGTCGACGCTTCGTCAGCAACGTTCTCGGCCCGCACTTCGAGCAGATCTGCCGCGAGTGGTCGCTGCATCACGCCGGTCCGGACCTGTTCGGCGGCCTGCCCGCCCGCGTCGGTCACGGCGTCGTTCACGATCCCAAGGCCAGAACCGGTCATGAGGTGGACGTGGCCGTGATCGGCATCGCCGACGGCGGCAAACCGCCGCTGCTGGCCATCGGCGAGGCCAAGTGGAACGACACGATGGGAGCCGCCCACATCGAACGTCTCCGGCACATCAGGGACCTGATCGCCAAGTCGGGCCGTTATGACACCACGCGTACCCGTCTCATCTGCTTCAGCGGCACCGGATTCGACGACAAGGCGCAGGCCGGGGCGGCTGCCTCACCTGATGTGCACCTGATCGATCTGGCGACGGTGTACGGCCGGGATTGACGCCCCTTTCTTGGTGCTTCCTCCACTGGACCTGTTCCCGCTGGAGGCGCTGCCTCGCACGGTTTCCGGTGCCTCGCTCCATCTTCGCGATCTGAGCGCCGGCTGGATCGAACCGGCCAGAGTGGGCATCCTGCTCGCGTGACGCAGAGCGAGGAGGCCGCACGCGTGCGCGTGGTGTTCGATCTTCCTCAGGACGAGAACGGCTGGCCGCCGGCCGCGTCCGAGCGGATGTGGGCGGTCCCGGTGGCGCCGGGCCGGGTGATGCTGGACAACATCCCCTTCTTCGTCCGAGGGGTCGCCCTGGGCGACGTGGTGCGCATCGAGACGGACGACGAAGGGGTCGTCAGGGCGGCGGAGGCGGTCGAGTTCTCCGGTAACTGCACGATCCGGGTCGTCCCCTTCACCCGAGAACCGGCCGGCCGGCAGGCCGTGCTCGACGCCTTCGCATCGTGGGGCGTGGAGGGCGAAGGAGCCGAGCAGTTCGGACTGGTGGCGCTGAACGTGCCGCCGACCGCGGACCTCGCCGCGGTGCGGCGCCTTCTCGTGCAGGGGGAGGCCGACGGACTGTGGGACTACGAGGAAGGCTGCGTCACCGACGCCTGGCGCGCGCTCGATCCCGCCTGAATCCCCCGGCCGATCACGTCCATTGGGGGGCCCTTGCCCCGCCGTGGACGTCGGGCCTCTCGCGAGAGTCTCAGCCTCGTCCCCGCCTTTCCAGGTCGCGCGATTTCGCCGGTAGGGTCCCCCGGGGAGGACCGGCGACGAGAGGAACCGTGAGCGTGGTGGAACGGGCCGACGGGGCGGGGCTGCACGGGGCGGGGCTGCACGGGGCGGGGCTGCACGAGGTGGGGCCGGAGATCTTCGCCTGGGTGCAGCCGGACGGCACCTGGTGGCTGAACAACGCCGGAGCCGTGGCAGGCGACGGCGACGTCCTGATCGTCGACACGTGCGCGACCGAGGCGCGCACCCGGCGGTTTCTCGGCGCGGTCGCCGAGGCGACCGGCGGCGCCCCGGTCCGGATGGCGGTGAACACCCACCAGCACGGGGACCACTGCTACGGCAACAGCCTGCTGCCGGAGGACGCGGTCGTCTTCGGGCACGCGGCGATGAGAGAGGCGTTGCTGGCCGATCCGATCATCGACGGCTGCCCGCCGTTCTGGGCGCCGGTGCCCGACTGGGGACACGTGACGCGCCGCCCGCCGTCCGTGGTGTTCACGTCCGAGCTGACCGTCCATCTCGGGGCGCGCCGCGTCGAGTTGCGGCATCCCGGCCACGCCGCCCACACCCCCGGGGACGTGGTGGCGTGGCTGCCCGGCGAACGGGTGCTGTTCGCCGGGGACCTGCTGTTCAACGGGCTCACGCCGCTGGTGCTGATGGGGTCGATCGAGGGGGCGCTGCGGTCGCTGGACTGGCTGGCGGCCTTCGAACCCGAGCACGTCGTGCCCGGGCACGGCCCGCTCGCCACCGCCTCCGAGCTGCCGGAGGTGCTGGCCGCGCACGAGCGGTACTACCGCTTCGTCCTCGACGTCGCCCGGGCGGGACGGGAGAACGGGCTCACCCCACTGGCCGCCGCACAGGCGGCCGACCTGGGCGAGTTCGCCGGATGGGCGGACGCCGAGCGCCTGGTGCTCAATCTGCACCGCGCCTACGCCGAGGCCGAAGGCGGCGAGGTGGATCTCCTCGCCGCCCTGGGCGACGCCATGACCTGGCGCGGCGGGCCGCTGCCCACTTCAGTCTGAAGCGGGCGTCACGACCAGCCCTGCAGGCCGGCTCCGTACGGATAGAGGGGGTTGCCGTAGGTGGTGGGGACGGTCTGGCCCGCGTCGATGCGGGCCCGGATCTCCGACCGCTGGGCGGCGGTCGCGCCCAGGTCGTAGGGGAGGTTCCAGTCCTCGACGGCGTCGGCGAGCACGTCGCCGCCGCCCGGCTTGAGGATCTGGTCGAGGCTGCGCGGCAGTTGCCACGGCAGCCGCCCGCGCGGCGTGTAGTCGCCGAACAGCAGGGCAGCCGTGGCCGGGCCGACCTCCTCGCCGCCCCGGTACGTCACCACGATGGCGTCGGCCAGGCCGTTCCACTCGCTGATGACGATGGGCCGGGGGAGGGTCAGCACGACGACCACCGGAATGCCCTGGTTCTTGAAGTTCTGGATGACGGCCAGCTGGTCGGCGGGCAACTGGGGCTGCTCCTTCACCCAGGCGGTGGCGTGCGTGTAGGTCGGCTCGCCGACGGCCACGATCGCGAGCTTGGGCGAAGGGCCGGTGTCCTGGTAGACGTTGACGCCCGAGGTGGCCGCCCGCGCCTTGACCGCGTCCAGGAGGGTCTGCGAGCCGTACTCCTCGTGGAAGAAGCTCGTCCAGATGCAGCAGGCCGAGCCGTCGGTGGCCCGCGGACCGGCGACCACGACGTTGTCGCCCGCCTTGAGCTTCAGCGGCAGTACGCCGTTGTTCTTGAGCAGCGTGACGGACTCCCGGGCGGCCTGGTCGGCGAGCGCGACGTACGACGGCTGGTGGAAGCGGTAGGGGCCGTTCACCGGGTCGCCGTACGGGCGCTCGAACACGCCGAGCGTGAACTTCAGGCGCAGGATCCGGGTCACCGCGTCGTTGATCCGCGCGATCGGGACGTTGGCCAGGAAGGTGGCCATGGTGAACCCGGTGGCTCCGGGGTCGGCCCCGCCCATCACATCCGAGCCGGCGTTGGCGGCCTTGACCCAGACCGAGGACGGCAGCCAGTCGGTGGTGATGAGGCCGGTGTAGCCGAGGTTGTTCCGCAGGTAGTCGAGGATCGGCTTGCTGTCGCCCGCGCCCGAGCCGCCCGGGTCGAGGTAGGAGCTCCCGGCGTAGCCCGGCATGATGTTGACGGCGCCGGCCTCCATCGCGGCCCTGAACGGGATCATGTGGTACTTGATCGTCACCGCGTCGTAGGTGATCCCGGCCTCGCCGCCCGCGCCCTCGCCCGGCCAGTGCTTGACGGTCGCCAGCACGGAGGCGGGGTTGAGCTCGGGCCCGCCCTGGAGCCCGGCCACCAGCGCGCGGACCTGGGCGGCCGCGACGTCGGCGTTCTCGCCGTTGCCCTCCTGGATGCGGGGGTAGAGGACCTTGGTGCCCACCTCGGCGAGCGGGCCGAGCACGCCGCGCGCCCCGACCTCAAGCTCCTCGCGGCGCTGCATGTCGCCGAGCCTGTAGTCGAGCGCGTAGTCCCTGCCCGCGGCAAGTGCGCTCTGCAGGGGGTAGGTGGTCTGGTATCCGGCGATGGTGTCGCCCGCCGAGACGGGCGGGATGCCGAGCCGGGTTCCGGACGCGCCCAGCAGGACGGCGTGCAGGTCGTTCGGCAATGCCGGGCCGAAGTGCCAGCCCGAGAGCGGGTAGGTCTGGGCGTTGTAGAACATCTGGTAGGCCTTCTCCTCGGGGGTCATCCTGCCGAGAAGGTCGCCGACTCGGGTCTCGACGGGCAGCCTCCAGTTCTCGTACGGCTCGATCGTGCCGTTCTTGTTCAGGTCGCGGGCGCCGTCGACGATCGGGACACCGTCGGCGACCTGCTCGATGTCGGGCAGGTAGAGGCTGAAGGTGCGGATGTTCGACGTCGTCCTGGCGCCCGAGCCGCTCACCGCGACGACGAACCACCTGTACGTCCACCGGTCGGGGATGTCCCAGGTGGGCGTGTAGCTCGTGCCGGTCGGCTCGGCGACCTTGGTGTAGAGGTCGATCAGGTTGCCCGAGGCGGTGAAGTCGTAGTCGGTGCGGCTGACGTTCAGCCAGACCTCGTAGCGCACCGCGCCGGAGACGGCCGCCCAGGAGAACGCCGGCCGCCGGGTGTCGGTGACCATGGCCTTGTCGGCGGGGGTGGACAGCGCGAACTGGCCGGTGGTCGCCGGGGCCTTGGCGGGCGGGGACAGCAGGGGAGCGGTGGTGGCCGCCGTGTCCACGGTGCCGAAGACCTGGAACTCCCACAGCGAGTAGCCGTAGCCCGTCGCGCGAGCCGTGCCGACGAAGCGGACGTAGCGGCCGTCGCCGGTGACGTTCAGGTTCTCGACGCCGCCCCTGCCGCTGGTCGTGGTGTGGATCGGCGTCCACGACGTGCCGTTGGCGGACACCTCGATCCGGTAACCCGTGGCGTACGCGGACTCCCAGTTGAGAGTGACGCCGGTGATGTGCCCTGCGCCGCCGAGGTCCACCCGCAGCCACTGGTCGTCGGAGTACTGGCTCGACCAGCGGGTCGTCGTCCGCCCGTCGAGCGCCGCCGCCGGAGCGTTGCCGCCCTCCCAGGACGATGCCGTCACCTGCTTGTACGCCGAGATCGGCGTCCCGGTCGGCGGGTCGGTGGTGCCGCCGCCGCTGGTGTGGACGGCGAACTCCCACAGCGAGTAGCCCCAGCCGGTGGCGCGGGCGGTGCCGTACAGACGGACGTAGCGGCCCGAGCCGGTCACGTCGAGGGTCTGCGTGCCGCCGGTGCCGGTGGTGGTGGAGTAGACGTCGGTCCAGGTGGAGGCGTTGTCGGACACCTGGATTTTGAAGGCCGTGGCGTAGGCGGCCTCCCAGGTCAGGACGACCTTGCAGATCGTCTTGGCCGAGCCGAGGTCCACCTGGAGCCACTGCGGGTCGGCGGCGGCACTGGACCAGCGGGTGCCGGGGTCGCCGTCCACTGCCGCCGATGGGGGCGTCCCGGCGTTCTCGGTGGACGAGGCGGTGGCGGGCCGGTTCAGCGCGCTGTCGGGGCCGGCGCAGCCCGAGGACGTGCCGGTGGTGCCGTAGACCTGGAACTCCCACAGCGAGTAGCCGTAGCCGGTGGCGCGGGTGGTGCCGTAGACCCGGACGTACCGGCCGGTGCCGGTCACGGTGAGGTTCTGCACGCCGCCGGTGCCGGTGGTGGTGGAGTAGACGTCGGTCCAGGTGGTGGCGTCGGCCGAGACCTGGATCTTGAACGCCGTGGCGTACGCGGCCTCCCAGTTCAGGGTGACCTGGCTCAGCGTCGCCGTGGTCCCGAGGTCCACCTGGAGCCACTGCGGGTCGCCGAACGCGCTGGACCACCGGGTGCCGGTGTCGCCGTCCACCGCCGCCGAGGCGGGAGTGCCGGCGTTCTCGGTGGACGAGGCCGTCGCGGTCTTGCCCTGCGACAGCAGGACGGGCGCGGCGTGGGCGGGCCCGGCGACGACGCTCGCGAGCAGCGCCAGCGCCAGCGCCAGGACGACGGCGAAGCCGCGCCGGAGCGTGAGGGGGTGCTTCATGGCGTCTCCTGCCTGCGTTACCAGCCGACCGCGACCAGCAGCCACTGCGGGTCGCCGTGCGAGATGAAGGACGACTGTCCCGCGTAGTCGTCGTAGGGGAAGCCGTAGGCGAGCCCGCCGATGGCGTGGTCGTGCCAGAACTTCGCGTAGTAGTTCGCCGGGGCGGCCTTGTAGTAGTTCGACGGGTCCGACTGCTGGGCGTCGGACAGCCCGGCGACGTGCCGGTTCAGCGCCGCGCACATCTTCGGCGCCTCGGCGAGCGGCCCGGCGCACCCGGTGACCTGCGAGGTCGTCGCCGTCACGCCCTGCTGGGCGGCGTAGCCGGTGAAGTAGTTCGCGTACGCGCCACCGGGCTGGAAGATCGACGCGCTGCCCGGAGCCGGGATGCGGTACGGCGCCTGCACCTGGGCCAGCGGCTTGAACTCGGCCGGCACCTCGTCGACGAACCGCTGGAACGTCGCCGCGCGGGACTCGGCGAAGGTGGCGTAGTCCTCGCCGACCGCCACGTCGTAGCCGTCGCGGGCGTGCAGGCGCATCGCGAGCTTCAGGCCGAACGCGTCCACCCGGGTCGTGTTGCCGTTGAAGACCGAAGGACCGACGGTGAACTCGATGAAGTCGTAGTACTGGCTGTTGGGGGAGCCGAGGTAGAAGTACATCCGGCCCGCCGTGTTGGCCGGCATGTCGAAGTAGGGCTGCTCGGCGATCGAGTGGACCTGGCCGTTGTAGCTCCAGTAGACCTGCGAGTCGGGGTATTGGCCGTTGGTCCGGTTGAGGATCTTGACCATGACGACGTTCTTGGCCGCCGGGATGTTCGCGGTGTCGCCCCAGAAGGCGTCGGGCGGCGGGGTCGTCGGGTCGGTCGAGCCGCCCGTGGTGTTCACGGTGAAGCTCCACAGCGAGTAGCCGTACGCGGTGGCGCGGGCGGTGCCGTAGAGGCGGACGTAGCGGCCCGAGCCGGTGACGTCGAGGGTCTGCGTGCCGCCGGTGCCGGTGGTGGTGGAGTAGACGTCGGTCCAGGTGGTGGCGTTGTCGGACACCTGGATCTTGAAGGCCATGGCGTAGGCCGCCTCCCAGGTCAGGACCACCTTGCAGATCGTCTTGGCCGAGCCGAGGTCCACCTGGAGCCACTGCGGGTCGCCGAACGCGCTGGACCAGCGGGTCGCGCTGTTGCCGTCCACGGCCGCCGACGCGGGTGTCGCGGCGTTCTCGGCGGAGGAGGCGGTGGCGGGCCTGCCCTGGGCGGCGTCGGCCGTGCCGCAGGCGGCGCCGGACGTCGTGCCGTAGACCTGGAACTCCCAGAGGGAGTAGCCGTACGCGGTGGCGCGGGCGGTGCCGTACACGCGGACGTAGCGGCCGGTGCCGGTGACGGTGAGGGTCTGTACGCCACCGGTGCCGGTGGTGGTGGAGTAGACGTCCGTCCAGGTGGTGGCGTCGGCCGACACCTGGATCTTGAAGGAGCTGGCGTAGGCGGCCTCCCAGTTCAGGGTGACCTGGCTCAGCGTCGCCGTGGTTCCGAGGTCCACCTGGAGCCACTGCGGGTCGCTGAACGCGCTGGACCAGCGGGTGCCGGTGTTCCCGTCGACGGCGGCCGACGCCGGTGTGCCGGCGTTCTCGGTGGACGAGGCGGTCGCGGGTTTGCCCTGCGACAGCAGCGCGGGCGCGGCCGTGGCCGGGGCGGACACGGCCGCCGCCGCGACGACGCAGGCCACGACCAGGACCAGTGCGCTGAGCACGGCCGTCAGGGCGCGGCGCGTGGGATGGATCGTCGAACGCTTTCTCATGATGGCGATCTCTCTTCGGGGGTGAACGGGGGCGAGCCCTGACCAGAGAATGATCGCCTTCGATACTTAGGTCAATACTTGAATTTAGTATGCGAGGAAATGATCTTGACTCGCGACGTCCACTGCCGCCGACGACCGGGAGTTGCCGAGGGACCGCATGTTCCGGTCGCTGTCCGGAATCGTCCGCAGTGCTCCCGGTCTCCGACCGGGAGCACGTCAGAACCGGCTGAACACGGCGGCCAGCGTTTCGATCTCCTGCGCGGAGAGCTTGTCGGTGAAGTGGCGGCGTACCGCGGCGTCCAGGCCGGGGTGTGCGGCGGCGATGGCGGCGCGGCCGGCGTCGGTGAGGGTGACGATGACGCCGCCGGCGCGCTCGCGGGCGACGAGTCCGCGGGTGCTCATGCGGGTGAGCTGGTGGGAGACACGGGTGCGATCCCAGCCGAGTGACGCGGCGAGCTCGCTCTGGCGCAGGGCGCCCCCCGCCTTGCCGAGGTTGACGAGGATCGTCAGGTCCGGCTCGGACAGGCCCGCCGCCTCGGCGGTGTCCGCGATCACGAGTGCTCGGACGACCTCGTGGACGCGCTTGAAGGCGGACCAGAAATCGACGGGCTCCGACGCGGCGCCGGTCGCGGCCTCGTTGGATGCGGCAGCCTCTCCATCTCGTGTTGACATATCAACATGCCTCTTTCTAGTGTTGAAATATCAACGCTAACAGACGGCTGCGATCGCAGCGGCACTGTCGGCGGCGTCCATGCTTCTCGCCCCACAGGAGGCGCCATGCACACCCGACATCTTGGAACCGGCGGCCCTCAGGTCGCCCCTCTCGCGCTGGGCTGCGCCGGCATGTCCGACCACTCCGCCCCCGCCGACGAGGCCGACGCCATCGCCACGATCCACGCGGCTCTCGACGCCGGCGTCACCCTCCTCGACACCGCCGACTTCTACGGCATGGGCCACAACGAGGACCTCATCCGCCGTGCCCTCCGCGCCGGCGATCGCGACAAGGTGCTCCTCAGCGTCAAGTTCGGCGGTCTGCGCGGCCCCGACGGAGCCTTCGTCGGCGTCGAGGGCCGGCCCGCCCACGTCAAGAACGCTCTCGCCTACTCGCTGCGCCGCCTCGGCAGCGACCACGTCGACATCTACCGCCCCGCGCGCCTCGACTCCGCCACCCCGATCGAGGACACGATCGGCGCGATCTCCGAGCTGGTCCAGGCAGGGTACGTGCGCCACATCGGGCTCTCCGAGGTGGGGCCGGAGACCATCCGCCGTGCCCACGCCGTGCACCCGATCTGCGATGTGCAGATCGAATACTCCCTGTTCAGCCGTGATCCCGAAACCAACGGCATCCTGGACACCTGCCGCGAGCTGGGGATCGGCGTCACCGCCTACGGGGTCCTCGCACACGGCCTGCTCACCGGCGCCTACCGGCAACCCGCCGGAGGCGACCCGCGCGCCCACTGGCTGCCCCGCTTCCACCCCGACAATCTCGCCACCAACCTCACCCTCGTCGACCGGCTGCGGCCGTTCGCCGACGCGCACGGCATCAACGTCGCGCAGCTCGCCACCGCCTGGGTCATCGCCCAGGGCGGCGAGCGCGGCACCATCGTGGCCGTCCTGGGCACCCGCCGACCGCACCGCGTCGAGGAGGCCCTGGCCGCGGCCGGCGTCGCCCTGACCGACACGGACCTCCGTGCGATCGACGAGGCCGTCCCGGCCGGCGCGGTGGCCGGCACCCGGTACGCCGCGCCCCTCATGGCTCTGCTGGACAGCGAGTCGCCACTCACAGAGAGAACAGCGGCGGAACATGAGCACATCTGAGTCACCGCTCGCCGAGCTGGCCCGGTCCGAGAAGCCGATCGGAGTGGGAATCATCGGGCTCGGGGCGGACGGAAGCTGGGCCGAGCGCTCACACCTGCCGGCCCTGCGCGCCGTCCCGGGTTACGAGCTGAGGGCCCTGAGCACGAGTTCGAAACAGTCGGCGGAGCGCTCCGGACACAAGCACGGTGTGTCGCGCACCTTCGGAACGGCGGCCGAACTGGCCGCCTGCGACGAGGTCGACCTCGTGGTCGTGGCGGTGAAGGTGCCGCACCACCGGGAACTGGTGCGGACGGCGCTGAGCGCCGGCAAGAGCGTGCTGTGCGAGTGGCCGCTCGGCAACGGGCTCGCGGAGGCCGCGGACATGGCGCGGCAGGCGCGCAGCCGCGGGGTGCCGACCGTCGTCGGACTCCAGGCGCGGTCGCACCCGGCCCTGGCCTACGTGCGGGATCTCGTGGCCGACGGCTACGTGGGGGAGGTGCTGTCCACGACGGTCATCGGCTCCGGAGGCGCCTGGGGCGCCACCGTCGGCCCCGGCGACCACTACGTGCTCGACGCCGCCAACGGCGCGACGCTGCTGACCATCCCCTTCGCCCACACCCTCGACGGACTCGCGTCCGTCCTGGGAGAGCCGGAGGACCTGCGGATCCACCTGGCGTCGCGGCGTACGTCGGCCGTGGACACCGGGAGCGGACGGCACGTGCCCATGACCGCCGCCGATCAGGTGGTGGCCTCGGGACGGCTGCCGGGCGGCGCGGTGGCCACCTTCCACTACCGCGGAGGGATGTCCCGGGGAACCAACTTCCGCTGGGAGATCAACGGCACCGAGGGCGACCTCGTCCTCACCGCCCCGGTCGGCCATCTCCAGCTCAGCCCGGTCACGCTCGAAGGCGGCCGCGGAACATCCACCGGGCTCGCTCCCCTGACGGTGCCGGAGTCATACGTTCGCGTCCCGCGACTGGACCCCCACGCCGACGCGCCGGCCTACGCGGTCGCTCACGCCTACCAGCGGTTCCTGAGCGACCTGCGCGAGGGCGGCACGCCGGGCGTGCCCGATTTCGCGCACGGCGCCGCCCGGCACCGCAGCATCGAATCCGCCATCACGACCGCCTGACCGGACGTGCGGGCCTCGGCCGCTCACAAGGCCGCTCACAAAGCGGCGGGTGGTCGACCGCCGGGTCGCACCAGGCCGCTCTCGTAGGCCAGGATGACGAGCTGGACCCGGTCGCGGACATCCAGCTTGGCGATGGCCCTGGCGACGTGGGTCTTGGCGGTCAGCGGGCTGATGACCAGGCGCTCGGCGATCTCGCTGTTGGACAGGCCGAGCGCGACGAGCCGCATCACCTCCCGCTCGCGGGTGGTGAGGGCGGCCAGCCGCTCCCCGGCGTCGGACGCGAGGTCCTGCCGCCGGGCGAACCGCTCGATGACGCGGCGGGTGACGCCGGGGGACAGCAGCGCGTCCCCGGCGGCCACGGCGGCCACCGCGCGGCGCAGCTCGGCCGGTTCGACGTCCTTGGTCAGGAAGCCGCTGGCTCCGGCGCGAAGCGCGGCGAAGACGTGCTCGTCGGTGTCGAAGGTCGTGAGGATGACGACCCGGCAGTCCTGGCCCGCGACGATGCTCCGGGTGGCCGTGATGCCGTCCGTCCCCGGCATGCGGATGTCCATGAGGACGACGTCGGGGCGGGTGCTCGCGGCCAGCCGTACGGCCTCGGCGCCGTCGGCGGCCTCCCCGACGACGGCCACGTCCCGCGAGCGGGCCAGCAGGCTGCGGAAGCCCGCCCGTACGAGCGCCTGGTCGTCGGCGAGGAGCACTCTGATCGTCATTCCGCCGAGCCTGCCACAGGGATCTCGGCCTTCACCGCGAATCCCCGGGGCACCCGGCCCACGATGAGCGTTCCGCCGAGGGCGCGCACCCGCTCGCGCATGCCGGTGAGGCCGTTCCCCTCCGTGACATCGCCGCCGGAGGAGTCGCCCTTGCCGTTGTCGACGATCTCGACGGTGACCGAATGCGCGTGGCGGCCGACCGCGACCTCGGCCATGGTCGCCCCCGAGTGCCTGAGCGTGTTGGCGAGGGCCTCCTGCACGATGCGGTGGACCGCGACGGAGGCGGGGGCGGGGATCGTGGACAGGTCCCCCTGTTCGTGGAGGGTGACGTCGAGCCCGGCGGCGCGGGCGTCGGCGACGAGCGCGCCGAGCGACGACACGTCGGGCTGGGGCTCGGTGCCGGCCGGACCCTCCCGCAGGACGGCGATGAGCGAGTTGAGGTCCTTCATCGCCCGGTTCCTGACGTCCTTGGCCAGGCGCAGCGCGGCGGCGGCCTCGGCCGGCTCCTCCCGCAGGGCGTCGGCGGCGACGTTGAGGTGGACGCCCACGACGGCCAGCGTGTGGGCGACGATGTCGTGCACCTCGCGCGCGACGCTCAGGCGTTCCTCCGCGGCGCGGGCGCGGTATTCGGCCTCGCGCAGCAGGTCGCCCCGGCGCTGCGACGCGGCGTAGGCGAGGCCCGCGACGACGAGGGCCGCGAGCAGCAACCCCTCACCGAGGGTGTGAATGAAGTAGCGGGTGAGGTTCCTGCCGATTATCCACCGGGCGTCGACGGCGGAGTAGGCGAGCTGGGCGACGCCGATGACGACCACCCAGCGCACGCGGGAGGTGCCGGCGGCGGTGAAGTACGCCGCCGCCACGGGCCAGATCCACCCGGCGGGCGAGAAATGCCCCACGTGGTAGGCGAAGACGGCGGCGACCGACAGCAGCAGCACGGTCATCGGCCATCGACGCCGGACGAGCAGGAGCGCGCCGAGGAACAGCGCGAGGGGAATCTGGCCGTCCCAGGGGTTGCGCACGCCTGTGGCGAGGGCGACGGCGACGAAGAGGACCACGGTGAGAACGGCGAAGGCGACGTCGGCGATCCACCCGGCGTGACGGACGGGTGGGCGGGCGGACCGGCCGGCGGGGGCGCGTGAGGACAGTGCGTGCGGTGCGGCCATGCGGGCCCTTTCGTCCGTTCCCTGTGGAGGCATGTGGCTGACCAGGCAACGCTAGGACGCGCCGCGTCCGCGCCGCGTCCTCCGGCCACAGACGCCTCGGGCCTGCTCCCTTCGTGGTACGGCTACTCAGCCGGGAGTATCCCGGCTTCGCGGAGATCTGACGGAGGCCGGCCTGAAGAGCAAACGGGTGCCCCGCGACCGGCGTCGCGGGGCACCCTGTTTGTTTCGGCGGGGCGCCCTGTCTGTTTCGGCGGGGTGCCCTGTTCGGTTCGGCGGGGCGGCGGGTCTCCTTCCGGTCGCCCGGCCGCCCCGGCCGCCCCGGGGGGCCTCGGGGGGCCTCGGCCCGACTCGCCGTCAGCGCCGCGGCCCCACCCGTGGTCAGTTCTTCGGCGTGCCGCCGTACTGAACGATCAGCGCGTCGGCGTCACGCAGCAGCGTGGCCCTGACCTGGTCGTCGGTGACGACCTTCTTGTCGTTGACGGTCTTCTTGAACTTCTCGAGCTCCTTGACGATCTTGTCGTCCCTGTCCTTGCCCTTGTCGTCCTTCTCCTCGGCCTTGCGCACGCCGTCAAGCGACTTGTGCAGCTTGTCGGCGTTCTTGCCGGTGAGCTTCCCGGCGGCCTCGAAGCGGTCGATCAGGGCGGCGATGTCGTCCGTCGAGGTGATGACGGAGAACTTCACCGTCTGAACGGTCCGGTTGCCGGCCTTGTTGACGGCGGTGACGGTGAGCGTGTGCTCGCCCAGGGCCAGCTCGTACAGCGCCTTGACGGTGCCGGACTGGAACGGCTGGCCGTCCAGCGTGCCGGTGACCGTCTTGATCCCGGAGCCGTTGTCGACGGCCGTCCAGCCGATGGTCAGGTTCTGGCCGTCGCCGTACTTCTGGCCGTTCGCGACACCGGAGACCGCGACGGTCGGGGCCTTCGTGTCGATCCTGACCGTCACGGCCTTGATCTCCTCGACGTTGCCCGCCTTGTCCGCCGAGCGGTAGCGCAGCTCGTGCTGCCCCTCACCCGTGATGTCGACCGTCTTGGTGTACGCCGTCCAGGCGCCGCCGTCCATCGAGTACTCGGTCTTCGCCACGCCGGAGGTGGCGTCCGTCGCGGCGAGGGTCACCGGGACCGCGCCGTTGTGCCAGCCGTCGTCGTTCGCCGGAGCGAACGTCGCGGCGGTGACCGGCGCCGTCGCGTCCACCTTGACCGTCAGGGTCTTGGCGTCCTCCTGGTTGCCCGCCTTGTCCTTGGAGCGGAACGACACCGTGTGGCTGCCGTCCTTGCCGACCGTGAACGGGGCGGTGTAGGCGGCCCACTCGCCGTCGTCCACCTTGTACTCGGTCGTGTCGACCCCGGAGCCCTCGTCGGCGGCCTTCAGCGTGACCGAGATCGGACCGGTGAACCAGCCGCTCGCCGGCGCCGCCGGGTCGGTGGTCGCGGTCGTCACCGGCGCCTTCGTGTCCTTCGCCGTGCGGACGAGCGTGAAGTCGTCCACGTCGAAGTCGGCTCCGGTGAACACCAGGTAGAGCTTCACGGTCCCGGAGGGGACGTTCGTGAGCTCCGTGGACACGTCCGCGTACGACTCCCAGCCGCCGGTGTTCGGGACGGTCACCCTGCCGAGCACGGGGCCGGTCGGGGAACCGGTCCGGATCTCGAAGCCGCCGCTCGGGTTGGGCGAGGCCACCCGGGCCGTGAACCGGGTGACGCCGGTGAGGTCGACGCCGTCGTACGCCGCCCAGTCGCCCGGGTTGACGTAGCCGAGCACGACGCCGCCGTGCGCGGGGGCGTGCGGATAGGTGTTGACGCCGTTCGCCTCGGTCCAGCTCTCGGCCTGGACGGTGACGTCGCCCTCCGCCGGGCCGAGCTCCTTGATGCGGATGTTCCGGAACGCCACCTGGTCGCCGTCGCCGTGGTTCTGGATGCCCACGTAGCCCTGCTGGAGGGACCGCTTCGGGTCGGTGTTGGTGAAGTCGTTGATCTTCACGCCGTTCAGGAAGATCTGCAGGCGCTCGCCTTCCACGCGGATCTCGTAGGTGTTCCACTGTCCCGGCGGGTTGAGCGCGGCGTCACGGGCCTTGAGGTCCGCCGACTGGAAGCCGTAGACCGACCCCGTGGTCTTCTCGGGAACGTCCGTGGCGTCGATCTGGATCTCGTAGCCGTTGTCGACCGCCGACCACGGGTCGTCCGAGGCGGGGAAGCCGACGAAGACGCCCGAGTTGTCGTCGCCGCGCATCTTCCAGTCGAGCTTGAGCGAGTAGGAGTGGAACTCCTTCGCCTTGTACCAGAACAGCCCCAAACCGCCCTGCGAGGTCAGGGTGCCGTCGGCGTTCGTGAAGCTACCGGGCCCGGCCTGCTGCCAGCCGGTCGTGCTGCCGTTGTAGAGCGTCGTGTAGCCGGTCTCGGGGCGGCAGTCGGCCTTCAGGTCGCCCATGGCGTACCTGATGCCGCCGAGCAGGTGCTGCCGGAACTCCGGCTCGGAGAAGGAGGCCGCCGTGTGCCCGCCGCCCGTGTAGAACGACCGGCCGCCCTGGTACTCCTTGCACCACGCGATCGGGTGGTCCTCGCCCATCTTGCCGCCGGAGTACGACTTCTCGTCCAGCGTGGCCAGCACGTGGGCGGTGGTGCGGGCGTTCGTGCGGTAGTCGTACCACTCGTCGGTGCGGGTCCACTGCGAGCCGAGGTGGGCGGTCGCCGGGTGGGCCCGGTCCTCCACCTTCACGGTCGCCTGCTGGACGGCGGGGTGCGAGGCGAACCACGCCCCGACCAGGCCGCCGTAGAACGGCCAGTCATACTCGGTGTCGGCCGCCGCGTGGATGCCCACGTAGCCGCCGCCCGCCTTGACGTACGACTCGAAGGCCGCCTGCTGGGCGTCGTTCAGCACGTCGCCCGTGGTGCTGAGGAACACCACGGCCTTGTACTTCGCCAGGTTCTGGGTGGTGAAGACCGCCGGGTCCTCGGTCGCGGTGACCTTGAAGCCCAGGTCCTTGATGGCCTGGATGCCGGCCGGGATCGAGTCGTGCCGGAAGCCGGCCGTACGCGAGAAGACCAGGACCTCGCCCTCGCCGCCGTTGCCCGGGGCCGTCGGGGTCGTCCACTTCTGCGCGTTGCTGCCGTCACAGGTCTTGATCACCATTTGGCCGGTGTTCGAGCCGTCGAGGCACTTGCCGGACTGCGGGTTCTTGATGGTGCCGTCCGTCCCGATGGTCCAGACCTGCGCGCCGACGCCGGCGACACAGTCCCAGATCTGCACCCGCGTGCCGTCGGCGGTGCCGCCGTTGGAGACGTCGAGGCACTTGCCGAGCGAGCGGAGCGTGGAGCCGCTGACCGTCCACACCTGCGCCCCGGTGCCGTTGCACTGGTAGAGCTGCACGTTGGTGCCGTTGGCCGGGTTGGCGTTCGCGACGTCGAGGCACAGGCCGCCGGCGTTGACGATCGGTCCCGGGCTCCCGCCCGTGGGCGGCTCGGCCGTCAGCGTGAAGTCGTCCACGTCGAACAGCGCGCCGTCGTTGCCCTTGAACAGCAGGTAGAGCTCGGTCGTGCCGGCCGGGGCGTTGGTCAGCGGCGCGGAGACGTCGACGAACGTCTCCCAGCCTCCGGTGACGGGCACGCTCACCTTGCCCAGCAGGGTGCCGGTCGGCGAACCCGCGCGCACCTCGATGGTGCCGCCCTTCCCGCCGGAGGAGACACGGGCGGCGATCCCCTTGGCCTTGCTCAGCTCGTAGGGCTTGAAGGAGATCCAGTCGCCGTTGTTGATGTCGCCCACGGTCTTGCCGCCGTGCGCCTGCGACTTGCTGATCGGGTTGACGCCGGAGGAGGCCGCGTAGTGCTCGGCCTGGCGGTGCCGCGGCTGGAGGATGTGCTGCGTGTGGGTGGTCAGCCCGCCCTTGTCGGTGTACTCGGCGTCGAACACCGCGAAGATGTTCGCCGCGTCGTCGTGCTCGCCGTCGACCGGGATGGTCAGCTCGCCCGAGCAGCCGTTCTTCGAGCTGATCTGGTGGCCGTGGCTGTCGTGGCCCAGCACGTAGGTCATCTTGACCTTCGCGCAGTCGACGTCGCCGTCCTCAGGGTCGGTGACCTTGATCGTGAAGGGGACCGAGTCGCCCCACTGGAACAGGCTGCCCGCCGTGGGCGTCTCGATGGTCACGGTCGGCGCGGTGTTGCCCGCCGTGACGACCACGCTGGCGCTGCCGCTGTTGCCCGCGGGGTCGCGCACCGTGAGCGTCGCGGTGTACGTGCCGTCCTTGTCGTACGTCTTGACCGGGTTCGCCTCGGTGGAGGTGGTGCCGTCGCCGAAGTCCCAGGCGTAGCTGAGCGCGGCGCCCTCGGGGTCGGCGGAGCCGGCCGAGGAGAACGTGACCGTGAGAGGCGTCTTGCCCGAGGTCTTGTCGGCCTTGGCCACGGCGATCGGGGAACGGTCGCGGCCCTTGATGTACTCGAAGCGGTACAGCGCCGAGTTGGCGTCGCCGTTGAAGTAGCCGGTGCCGTAGTCGAGCACGTACAGCGCGCCGTCCGGGCCGAACGCCAGGTCCATCACCTGCGTGCCGGTCCACGGGAAGTCGGCGATGTCGCCGCGCGTCCCGTCGGCCTGCACGTCGATCGCCTTGATCCACCTGCGGCCGAACTCACCGACGAAGAGGTGGCCGTCCAGGTCCTGCGGGAACTTGACCGCGGAGTTGAGGGCGGCGTCGTAGTGGTAGACCGGTCCGCCCATGGGGGACTCGGAGCCGCCGCCGAACTCGGGCGGGGAGCCGGCGTCGCCGCCGTACCTGATCCACGCGGGCTGGGCGGGCGGCAGTGTGCGCTGCCCGGTGTTGCGAGGGGAGGCGTTGACCGGGCCGCCGGCGCAGTCGTACTTCGCCCCGGAGGGACCGGAGGGGAAGGTGAACGTGTTGTAGGTCTCGACCGGCGTGTTGGTGCCCGTGCAGTACGGCCAGCCGTAGTTGCCGGGCCGGGCGACCCGGTTGAACTCGACCTGGCCGCTCGGCCCCCGGTTGGGATCGGTGGTGCCGGCGTCGGGGCCGTAGTCGCCCACGTAGACGACGCCGGTGGCCTTGTCGACACTCAGCCGGAAGGGGTTGCGGAAGCCCATCGCGTAGATCTCGGGCCGGGTGTTCGGAGTGCCCGGCGGGAACAGGTTGCCCTCGGGGACGTCGTAGGTTCCGTCCGGCTTGACCTTGATACGGAGGATCTTGCCGCGCAGGTCGTTGGTGTTGCCCGAGCTGCGCTGGGCGTCGTACGCCGGGTTGCGGTCGGGCCGCTCGTCGATCGGGGAGTAGCCCGACGAGTCGAAGGGGTTGCTGTCGTCGCCGGTCGAGAGGTAAAGGTTGCCGGCGGCGTCGAAGTCCATGTCGCCGCCCACATGGCAGCAGATACCACGGTCGGCCGGCACGTCGAGGATCTTGACCTCGCTGTCCTTGTCCAGCGTCCAGTCGGGCTTGACGGTGAACCTGGACAGCCGGTTCACGCCCTTCCACGCCGAGAAGTCGGACGCGGTGGCCGGGGCGTCGCCGTCGGGGGTGTTGAGCCGGGGAGCGTAGTACAGGTAGATGAACCGGTTGCTTGCGAAGCCCGGGTCGGCGGCGACTCCCTGGAGCCCCTCCTCGTCGTGGGTGTAGACGTTCAGCGTGCCCACCACGGTGGTGTCGCCGCGGGCGTCGGTGCGCCGCAGGACGCCCTCGCGAGCGGTGTGCAGCACCGACAGGTCGGGCAGCACGGTCATCGTCATCGGCTCGCCCATCTCGGCGACGCCCCTGGCCAGCTCCACGCGCTGGTAGTCGGCGGCGTCGATGGGTGCCGCATGCGCCTGAGCGGGTGCGGCCGGGGTGAGCACGGTCAGGCCCGTGAAGGCCAGGAGTAAGGCGCAGGTCTGCGCGATGCGTTTTCTGGCGCGGTCGGTCGGCCGCCTGGGGGGCATGGCGGAGCTTCCTTTCCCTCGGTGCGGTACGGCCCGTGCACGATCGTGGGCGCGGTGTTCGCTTCACAGACCAGCCGCGGTAGCGGTGATCGTCCCGAAGGTAAGCGCCTTTTGGCGACTTGTGAAGATAGTTCTGGCAAAACGACGGAACTTTTGCCGGGTTGTGACGAAAGTCCCGCGATCGCGGGGCATGCGACCGCTCAGGCCCCGCGTCGCCCGTCGTGGCCCGTCAGCTGGGTCTACGCCTCGTCCTCGCCCTCGTCGTCGGCGCCCCCGTCGTCGTCGAACAAGTCGTCGTCGAACGAGTCGTCGTCGGCGTCGAGCATCGCGTCGAGTTGCCGGCGCGTCTCGGCGAGCTCGGCGGCGACCTCCTCCGGCGGCTCGGAGCCCGCCAGGGACTCCAGCTCGGCGAGCACGGCTCGCATCGCGGTCACGCCCGGAGGCTCCTCCGCCGTGTCCCCGCCCTCCGCCTTGTCCCTGTCCTCCGCCTTGTCTCTGTTCTCCGCCTCGTCCCTGTTCTCGCCCGTCCAGTCCATCAGCCACGCGGCGGCGCGCAGGCAGCGTACGCGCGGGACGACCATGCCGAGATCGGCCCACAGCCGGGCGGCGCGCTGGAAGGCGGGCAACGCCTCGTCCGCCCGCCCGGCGAACTGCAGCGACTCGGCGGCCGACCAGGCCAGCTCCGCGTGCAGTTCCCGGGCGCCGGGGTCGTCCTGCACGAGCCGCGCGGCCATGACGAACTGCTCGGCGGCCTCGCGGTGCCGGCCGAGCTCGGCCAGCGACCGGCCGTACTGCGCCCGCGTCCGCGCGACGGCCTCGCCCTCGTACGGGACCTCGACGCGCGGCATGACCTCCTCGAACAGCGCGGCGGCCTCGCCGTGCCGATCAAGGAGGTGGTAGGCGCGGGCGGCGGCGAAGGTGTTGTGCAGGGTGTCCGGCTCGGAAAGGCCGTCCCAGCGGGCGGCCGCGGCGAGCGCCGCCCCCACCACGTCGAGTTCGCGCCCGGGCTGCCGGGTGAGCGCGTCGACGAGCAGGGAGCTCAGCCCCGCCGCCTCGTCGGCGGGCAGCAGGTCTCCGCCGTACTCCAGGGCGAGCGACGCGAAGCCCTCGGCGCTGTTCGGATCTCCCTGGTCGAGGGCGATCTGACCGAGCACGCCGGCGGGCCGCGCCGCGTGCCAGGGCATCCCCGCGTCGCGGTAACGGTCCAGCGCGGACGTCAGATGCGTGCGGGCGGCCTCGATGTCGCCGAGCAGGAGGAAGATCCGGGCCAGCATGTCGTGGTAGGTGCCGGCCCGGCCGGTCCCGCCCAGCTCCTCCGCCGCGGACAGCTCCGCCTCCACCCGGGCGCGCGCCGCCAGGACGTCGCTCTCGGCCGGCCCGTCCGGCCCGGCGAGCGTGCTCATCGCGATGTACGCCCCGGCCCTGCGGGCCGCCAGATACTCCTCGGCGTCGAGCGTTCCCTGGGCGTACGCGGCGGCGGCCTCGGCGGTGACGGTCTCCGCGAGGCCCTCGCCACCGGCCCTGTCACCCGCGTGAACCAGGGCGACGGCCGCCGCGGCGCGCGCCTCCAGCGCGTGGGCCCGGTCGCCGAGCCGCTCGAACCGTTCCGCGACCGCCAGGAGCCGCGCGTGCGCGGCGCCGGGGTCCCGCTCCATCGCCGTCCCCGCCCTCCTGAGCTCGACCTGCGCGGCGACCGGCTCGGGCAGCTCGGTCTCGGCGGCGCCGACCCGTTCCCACGCCTCGTCCGCGTGCGGGTGGCGCAGTGCGGACAGCCGCCGTGCCTCGGCCACGAGGTCGTCAAGCGATGCCGGTGGGGGCGACGCCTGCGCCGGGCGGGGCGGGACCGTGACGGCGGCCCCCGCCGCCGGCCGCGGCAGCCGCACGGGGGAGCCCAGCGGCAGCCGGTCGAGCAGCGGCTCCCGGCTCAGCCGCGCCGTCACCCGCTCGCTCACGACGCGGGTGCCGTTGCGGGCGTCGTAACGGGCGCAGATGTCGCCGATCTCCCGCTCCAGGTCGCCGAGCACGACCCCCGCCGTACGGTCGCCCACCGTCAGGTCGTCGTACCCGAGCGCGGTCAGGCGGCGCAGCAGCACGGCGGCGCCGCAGACGAAGCCGAGCCGCCGCGAGACCTCCTCGCCCTGCGGGGTGAGCCAGGCGACGTGCTCGGTGAGGATCTCCAGGCCGCGCGCCTCGTTGCCGGTCAGCGCGCAGAACTCGATGTGCCGCCCCACCGTCGCCCGGAGGGAGAGCGTGCGCCGGGCCAGGTGATACCCCTTCAGGTGGGCGCTGCGGGCGTCGTCGACGCGGCCCGTCCGCAGCAGGGGCAGCAGGGCCTGCCCGAGCACCCGGTGGGGCTCCTCGGCGCAGCTCAGCTCGCCGTCGAGCAGCGGCGCCCAGAACTCCAGCGCGCCCTCGTCGTCGCCGGCGGCCTCCCGCCACGCGCCCCACCCGTTGTGCTCGCAGGCGTCGCAGTCGGCCATCACGTCCTTCGGCGCCGCGACGGACGCCTCCATCGCGGCGGCGGCCGTCGCGAGGTCGCCGGTCTCCTGCGCCAGCAGCCCGCGCAGCGCGAGAACCGGGCGTGCGCTGTAGCCGCGCTCCCGGTAACGGCTCTGGAGCTCGTCGAGCCAGCGGCGGGTCGTCTCCAGCGGCACGGCGGGGTTGTCGACCAGGCTGTGCGTCATCCACTTGAGCTGCCAGTGGATGGAGTGGGTCAGCCAGCCCAGTTCGGCCGGGAAGTCGTCGAGCAGCCGCAGGAGCCGCCCCGCGGCGACCGGCATGCGGTCGCCCTCGGCGGCGTACAGGTACGCCTCGACGAGGGCGAGCAGGACCTCGCCCTCCAGCGAGCGGTCGCCGGCCGTGCGGGCCTGCGCGGCGAGCACCTCCAGGCGTTCGGCCTTCTGCCGGCCCTCGGGCAGGGCCGCGCACTCCTCCAGGCCCGCGCGGATCGCGGCGGTGCTGCTCACTGCGGTCCTTCTCCTTCCGGCGCTTCGGTCACGCTCGCCGCGGCCCAGCCGAGCAACTGGTCGAAGGCCCGGTTCAGCAGCGAGGTGTCCACCGGCCGCAGCGGCCGGTGTGTCATCAGCAACGCCTGGCCGTACAACGCCTCGACGGCGGTGACGAGCAGCGTGCGGTCGCGGATCGTCGCCAGCCTGCGCACCACCGGGCTGCGGTGGTTGAGCACGAGCTGCGCGCGCGGCGCGGACGACTTGAGCGCGCCGAGGATCTCGGCCCACAGCTCGTCGGACTCGGCCGCGGTCTCCGCGCGGGTGCGCTCGCTGCGGGCGGCCCGCGAGTCGAGGTGGAGGGCGGACACCGACGCCGGGTAGAAGGCGCGCAGGATCACGTCGCACTCCAGCGGGTCGAGCGCCGCGCGGGCGGCGGTGAGGAAGGCGGCCAGCGCCAGCTCCTCGCGGGGGTCGACCGGGTCGAGGGCCGCGGTGACCGCGTCCGCGTCCAGCTCCTCGACCGTCACCCCCGGCAGGACGCCGGGAAGCGCGGCGACCAGCTCGCCGTCGTAGGTGTAGCCGCCGTTGACCACCCCGAGGCCCTGGGCCGCCGCGATGCCGGCGACCTGCCGGAACTCCTCCACCGAGGACGTGACCCGCACGACGGGGTGCTTTCTGGCGAACTCGGCGAGCGTCACCGCGCCGTCGGTGGTCTCGAACCGCAGGTGCGGCAGCATGATCTGGAGGAGCTCGGAGTCGTGCCTGGCGAGCGACTTGACGCCGAGGGCGTGCACGGACAGGAACGCGGCCAGGCGGCCCGGCTCCTGCGCGGCCAGGCCGGTCAGCCAGTCGCGCAGCCGGACGCCCAGGGCCTCGCGGACCGCGGCCAGCGTCTCGTCCTCGTACAGCCCCTCCCGGGAGGCGGTGGGGCGCAGCGTGTCGGTGTCGATCACGCAGCGCGCGAAGAAGGCCCAGTCGGGCAGCAGGCCGGTGACCGCGTCGCCGAGCAGCATGCCCTTCAGGTAGACCCGGTGGCGGCCCCCGGCGGCCGGGTTGGCCGCGTTCGGCAGGATGTAGGCGGCCCCGCGCACCCCGGCCAGCTCCACGTCGAGCTCGACCACGTCGAGCGCCGTGATGCCGAGCACCCGCTCGCCGTACGCGAGAAGCGCCGCCCGGCGCTCGGCCGCCGACCGGTACGGACGGTCCCACACCGGAGGGCTGTCCGTGGTCCGGACCGTCCGCCCGCCCCCCGCCACGGTCACCTCGTACGGCAGCAGCGCGCCGAAGTCGCGGGCCAGGTCGGCCACGAGGTCGGGGGCGAACCACCGTTGTGCCCCCGGCCGGGCCAGCAGGCGCACCGTCGTCCCGGGGCTGTGGACGAGGGCGGCGTGCTCGTCCGGCGAGAGCGTCCGCACCGAGTACGTCCCGTCGGAGGCCGCCGACCACTCCACGCCGGGAGCGTCCGGTTCGCGGGCCGACCGGGTGAGCACCTGGATGCGCTCGGCCACGGTGAAGCAGGCCAGCAGACCGATGCCGAACTGGCCGAGGAACTCCTGCCGGGCCCCCTCGAGGTCGTCACGCTTCGACGAGCGGCCGATGGTGGCGAGGAAACGGTGCACGTCGGCCTCGGTCAGGCCGATTCCCGGGTCGTCGATGCGCAGCCCGTTCTCCTCGACGGTGATGCGTATGTCCGTCGGGGCCGCCGGGTCCACCGCCAGCCGCGCGGTGACCGCGTCCACCGCGTTCTGCAGCAGCTCGCGCAGGTAGACCCGCGGGCTGGAGTAGAGGTGGTGGGACAGGAGGTCGACCAGTCCGCGCAGGTCGACCTGGAAGGATCGGGCGTTCCCCGCTAAGTCGTCCGACATGCGCATGATCGTAGCGTCGCGCACCGACACGGAAGGGGCGCTCGCGGCCTTGGCAGAAGGGCTCCCGCGGCGTACATCTGGTTGTAACAGGTTCTTGTTTTCCGTCCCGGTGAGGTGCGCGGCATGGGTGAAGCCACCGCGAAAAGCTCTTTTCGGTCAGGGATACGGCCCGGTCTCAGCCGTCGGGGGTTCCTCGCTGCAACAGGTTTCACTATCGGCGCGCTCGCTGCGCGGGGCCGCTGGACGGCCGCCGCGGCGGCGCCGCACCGCGCGCTCGCCGACGGCGACCACGTGCCCGCGCTCGTCATCGGCAGCGGGTACGGCGGAGCGGTGGCCGCGCTCCGGCTCACCCGCGCCGGGGTGGACACCCACATCGTGGAGATGGGCCGGGCCTGGACCACCCCCGGCCCGGACGGCCGGATCTTCTGCGACATGCTGAATCCGGACGGGCGCGCCTACTGGCTGCGGACGAGGACGGCCCAGCCCGTGGGCCATCTCCTGGGGCTGCCGGTCGACCGGGGCATCGACAGGTACACCGGTGTGCTCGACGCGGAGGACTTCCCCGGCGTCCGGGTGTACCAGGGGCGCGGCGTCGGCGGTGGGTCGCTCGTCAACGGCGGCATGGCCGTCGTGCCCAGGCGCGCCTACTTCGAGGAGATCCTGCCCGGCGTCGACGCCGACGAGATGTACCGCACCTACTTCCCGCGTGCCACCGCCGGTCTCGGCGTGAACGAGATCGATCCCGCCTGGTTCGAGTCCGCCGAGTGCTACCGGTTCGCGCGGGCCGGCCGCGACGCCGCGCGACGCGCCGGCTTCGCCACCACGTTCGTGCCGAACGTCTACGACTTCGGCTACATGGAGCAGGAGCAGGCGAACCGGGTGCCGCGCTCCGCCCTCGCGAGCGAGGTCATCTACGGCAACAACCACGGGAAGCGGTCCCTCGACAAGACCTATCTGGCCGCGGCGGCGGCGACCGGCAGGCTCACCATCAGTCCCCTGCACACGGTCACCGGTGTCGCCCCGGCCCCCGGCCGTGGATACCGGGTGGAGATGACGCAGACCGACACCTCCGGCGCGACGGTCGCCACCAAGGCGGTGGTCGCGGACCGGGTGTTCTTCGCGGCGGGGAGCGTCGGCACGAGCAAGCTCCTCGTCGCGATGAAGGCCATGGGCAGGCTGCCCGACCTGCCCGACGCCGTCGGCCGGGGCTGGGGCAACAACGGCAACGTGATGGTCGCCAGGGCCGGCCACATGTGGAACCCCACCGGCGCCCTGCAGTCGGGCATGCCGGTCGTCGGCATCGACAACTGGGCGTCGAGCGCGCCGGTGTTCGCGGAGATCGCGCCGTTCCCGGCCGGGGTCGAGCTGTGGATCAGCCTGTATCTCGCGATCACCAGGAACCCGAACCGGGGCCGCTTCGCGTTCGACCAGACGACCGGCGCCGTCGGCCTGACCTGGCAGACCGCCCAGAACCGCCCGTCCGTCGAGGCGGCCAGGACCGTTTTCGACGCCGTCAACAGGAAGGAGGGGACGGTCTACCGGTCGGACCTGTTCGGCGTCGGCAAGGTGTGGGGCGACGACCTGACGTACCACCCGCTCGGCGGCTGCGTGCTCGGCCAGGCCACCGACGCGTACGGCCGCCTGCCCGGCTACCCCGGCCTGTACGTCGTGGACGGCTCGCTGATCCCCGGCAGCACGGGCGTCAACCCGTTCGTCACGATCACCGCACTCGCCGAACGCAACCTCGACAAGATCATCACGACCGACCTGCAGCGCCCTGGGTAGAGGCCGGGACATGGTCCCTACGCCGGCGGGACGGGTCGAACGTCCCGTGATGTATCACCGCTGGTCCGACATCACCTTCATCCACTGGAGATATCCGCCGGAACTCGTGCAGGCGTTCCTGCCGGACGGGCTAACCGTGGACACCTACGAGGGGTCCGCGTACGTCGGGCTCACGCCGTTCCTGATGCGGGACGTGCGGGCGCCCGGCCTGCCGCCGCTGCCGTGGCTGTCGCGCTTCCCCGAGACCAACGTGCGCACGTACGCCAGGGACGCCCGGGGGAGGGGCGGCCTGTGGTTCCTGTCGCTGGACGCCGGGAGACTGCCCGCCGTGCTCGGCGCCCGGGCCACGTATCGGCTGCCGTACTACTGGTCGGACATGTCCGTGACCGGCGCGGGGGCGCGGCGCCGCTACCGCTGCCTGCGCCGGTGGCCGGGGCCCTCCGGGGCGCGCTGCAATGCGGACGTCGACCTCGGCGCTCGGCTGACCGAGGCCGAGCGGGACGGCCTCGCGGACTTCCTGGTCGAGCGCTACCGGCTGTTCACGGTCGTCGCGGGCCGGCTGGCGACGGCGGAGGTGGAACACCCGCGCTGGCCCCTGCACCGCGCCCGGCTCGCCGGCCTGGAGCAGGGACTGCTCGAAGCGGCCGGCCTTCCCCCGCCCGGCCACGACCCGCCCGACCACAACCCGCTCGTGCACGCGTCTCCCGGCGTCCCCGTACGGATCGGCATGCCGCACCCGGTCCACCGTTGGACGGCCACGGTCACTCGTCCGGGTCGGCGCGGGAATGACGAGTGATTGACCTGCTCGGTCGAAATCCTGGGCGGAGCCCGATCAAATCCGCGTCTCCACCGGCGACGTCGGCCAGGACGCTGGTGTCGAGAATGTAGGGCGTCGGCGTGAAGTCAGTCACTCACTCGGCGCCGCCGGGAAACCGTGCTCAGTGAGCTGGCGGTTCACATGCGGATGGCCGGGCCCGGAGGCATCGGTGGGTCAGGCGCCGGGCTCCTCGAAGCGGTCCAGATAGGCGGCGTACCAGGCGCGCTCCTCCTCCACCAGCGCGTGCCGGTCGGCGTAGACGTGGTCGAACATGGCGTCCACCGGAGGGTCCGGCATGGCGATGACCCCGTTGCGCAGTTCGAGGGCCATGCGGTCGCCCTCCTCGTCGACCTCGGCGAAGAACGCCTCGTCGGCCATGCCCTCCCGCAGCAGGTACGACCGCATGCGCGCGATCGGGTCCTTCTCCCGCCACGCGTCCACCTCCTCGGCCGGCCGGTAACGCCCCGGGTCGTCTGAGGTGGTGTGGGGGCCCATCCGATAGGTGTGCGCCTCGATGAGGAACGGCCCGCCCCCGGAGCGGACGTGCCGCAGCGCGGCTCTCGTCACGGCGAGGCAGGCCAGCACGTCGTTGCCGTCCACCCGTACGCCCGGGAAGCCGAAGCCCCGCGCGCGCTGGTAGATCGGCGCCCGGCTCTGCCGCCCGACGGGGTGGGAGATGGCCCACTGGTTGTTCTGGCAGAAGAACACCACCGGCGCGTCGAAGACGGCCGCGAAGTTGAACGCCTCGCTGACGTCCCCCTCGCTCGCCGCGCCGTCGCCGAAGTAGGCCACGACGGCCGAGTCGTCGCCGTCCCTGCGGACCCCCATGGCGTACCCCACGGCGTGCAGCGTCTGCGCGCCGAGGACGATCGTGTAGAGGTGGAAGCGGGTCTCCCGCGGGTCCCAGCCGCCGTTCGTCGTTCCACGGAGCATGCCCATGAGCGTGAGGGGGGCGATGCCCCGGCACCAGGCGACGCCGTGCTCCCGGTAGGAGGGGAACACGTGGTCGTCCGGAGCCAGCGCCCGCCCCGAGCCGATCTGGGCGGCCTCCTGCCCCAGGCAGGGGATCCACATCCCCAGCTCGCCGAGGCGCTGGAGGGCGAAGGCCTCCCGGTCGATCCGGCGCACCAGCGCCATGTCGCGGTACAGCCCCCGATACTGGCTCTTCGACAGGTCCAGGTCGTACTCGGGGTGCGCGACACGCTCGCCTTCGGGCGTGAGCAACTGGACCAGATCTTCGGCCTCGTCCTGGCGCCGCACGTCGTCTCCTCTCTGACAACGGTGACCGGTGCCGGCGCGCCAGACCCGTCTCCCTCGACGGGGTCGTCGGCACCGTGCGCAGCCAATCATTCCGGCTGTACGGCGCGAGGGTTCACACGACGTGCCCGCCACGCCGATGAGCTGCGGGTTTCCGCCGCTGCCCGCGGCGCGCGGGACGTGGCCCGGCGGGACCTGGCCGTGAGCGCACCGCGCGCCCGCGGTCCTCTTACGAGGGCCGGACGACCTGCTCGCCCCGGTCGTCACCCGACCGGAGTGCACCACATCGGCCTTTCCGTGATTGGGTGCGTGGGGCAAGCTCGGCAGTGAGGTTGCCCGGTTCATGAGGTTGGAGGAGATGCGAGGTGACGCGTAAGGCGCCTCGGGAGGACGTCGGTGACGAACGCCTGGAGATCGGCTCGCCCAAGACCTGGGCGGGCGGGGTCCCGGCGGTCGGCCACGCGCTCGGCACGGCGTACCGGCAGATGGGTGCGGGGCGGACGGTGCTGACCCTGCTGCGGGTCAACCAGAAGTCCGGCTTCGACTGCCCGGGATGCGCCTGGCCCGAGGGTGACGGCCACCGCAGTCCGGCCGAATTCTGCGAGAACGGCGCGAAGGCGGTGGCCGAGGAGGCGACGGTCCGCAGGGTCACCCGCGCGTTCTTCGCCGAGCACTCGGTGGACGAGCTGGCCCGGCGCAGCGACTACTGGCTGGGCCAGCAGGGCCGGCTCACCGAGCCGATGTACAAGCCGGCGGGCTCGGACCACTACGAGCCGATCTCGTGGGAGGACGCCTTCGGCGTCGTCGCGCGCGAACTGCGCTCGCTCGACGACCCCGGCAGGGCCGTCTTCTACACCTCCGGCCGCACCTCCAACGAGGCCGCCTTCGTCTACCAGCTTCTCGTCCGCCGCTTCGGCACGAACAACCTGCCCGACTGCTCCAACATGTGCCACGAGTCGAGCGGCTCGGCGCTGACCGAGACGCTCGGCATCGGCAAGGGGACGGTGCTGCTTGAGGACCTGCACCGGGCCGACCTGGTCTTCGTGGTCGGCCAGAACCCGGGCACCAACCACCCGCGCATGCTCACCGCGCTGGAGCGCGCGAAGCGCAACGGGGCGCGGATCGTGGCGGTCAACCCGCTTCCGGAGGCGGGGCTGCTGCGCTTCCGCAACCCGCAACGGCCCTCCGGCCTCGCGGGAACCGGGACGGCGCTGTCCGACCGGTTCCTGCAGATCCGCCTCGGCGGTGACCTGGCGCTGTTCCAGGCGCTGTCGCTGCTCCTGCTGGAGGCCGAGGACGCCGCGCCCGGCACGGTGGTGGACCGCGAGTTCGTCGAGGCGCACACGCACGGGTTCGACGCCTGGGAGAAGCACGTACGCGGGCTCGACTGGTCCGAGGTGCTCGAGGCGACCGGGCTGACCCGCGCCGAGATCGAGGAGACGGCCCGTGACGTGCTGGCCGCCCGCTCGGTGGTGGTCTGCTGGGCGATGGGCCTCACCCAGCACCGCAAGTCGGTCCCGACGATCAGGGAGGTCGTCAACTTCCTGCTGTTGCGGGGCAACGTGGGGCGCCCCGGCGCGGGCGTGTGTCCCGTACGCGGGCACTCCAACGTGCAGGGCGACCGGACGATGGGCATCTACGAGAAGCCCAAACCGGAGTTCCTCGATGCGTTGGAGAGGGAGTTCGGCTTCCCGCCGCCGCGCGAGCACGGCCACGACACCGTGGAGGCCATCCGCGCCATGCGCGACGGGGACGCCAGGGTGTTCTTCGCCATGGGCGGCAACTTCGTCTCGGCGACGCCGGACACCGCCGCGACGGAGGCGGCCCTGCGCCGCTGCCGGCTCACCGTGCAGGTGTCGACCAAGCTGAACCGGTCGCACGCCGTCTGCGGCGAGCAGGCGCTCATCCTGCCCACGCTCGGCCGCACCGAGCGGGACGTCCGGGCCGGCGGCGAGCAGTTCGTCACGGTCGAGGACTCGATGGGCGCGGTGCACGCCTCGCGCGGGCGGCTGCGCCCGGCCTCGGACGCGCTGCTGTCCGAGGTGGCGATCGTGTGCCGGCTGGCCCGCGAACTGCTCGGCGACGACCCGCACGTGCCGTGGGCCGAGTTCGAGGCCGGGTACGACGCGATCAGGGAGCGCATCGAGCGGGTGGTGCCCGGGTTCGACGACTTCAACGCGAGAGCGCGCAGGCCGGGCGGCTTCCTGCTGCCGAACGCGCCGCGCGACGAGCGCCGCTTCCCCACGGCCACGGGGAAGGCGAACTTCACGGTCAACCCGCTGGAGGTGCTGCGCGTGCCCCCGGGCCGCCTCCTGCTGCAGACCGTGCGCAGCCACGACCAGTACAACACCACCATTTACGGGCTGAACGACCGCTACCGCGGCATCGCGAACGGCCGCAGGGTGGTGTTCGTGCATCCCGACGACCTGGCCGAGCGCGGTCTCGCCGACGGCGACATGCTCGACCTCATCAGCGAGTGGCCGGACGGCGAACGCGTGGCCGAGGCGTTCCGGGCGGTCGCCTATCCGACGGCGCGGGGCTGCTGCGCGGCGTACTTCCCGGAGACCAACGTGCTGGTGCCCCTGGACTCGGTGGCGGAGACGTCGAACACGCCCACGTCCAAGAGCGTCGTCGTACGGCTGCGGCGTGCGGCGGGCAGTGCGGCCGGCAGTGTGGCGGGGGAGACGGCCGGCCGCCGAGGCGGTGACTGATCTCCTCGGCACCCCTGACGAGCACGGGGGCCGGCTCGCCCATGCGGCCCCCGCTGAACCTGTAGGCGGGCCCGGACTCGCCGACCTCGCCACCACCTCTCCACGGAAGGAGCACCCCGGCGGGATCTATTTCCCGTGCGGGTCGGAGCTGTTGAGCGTCGCGACGACCTGGTCGTAGTCGCCGCGAGCCTCGCCGTAGCGCAGGAACTTGACGCGCTCGACCTGGATCTCCTTCGCGTCGGGCCGGGCCTCCAGGAGCGCCATCACCTCCGCCACGAACTCCTCCAGCGGCATCGCCAGCTCGTTGTCCTCCTGGCCGGGCAGCAGCGAGGTGCGGACGGATGGCGGCTCGAGTTCCATGACCCTCACGCTGGTGTCGGCGAGTTGCAGCCGGATCGACTCACTCAGCATGTGGATCGCGGCCTTCGAGGCGTTGTAGCTGGGGGTGGCCTTGAGCGGCGTGAACGCCAGGCCCGAGGAGACCGTGACGATCGTGGCGTCCGGCTGCGCCTGCAGGTGTTCGACGAACGCGGCGATGAGCCGGATCGGGCCGAGCACGTTGGTCGTCACGACGGACTCGGCGGAGGCCAGGAAAGACTCGGGCCGATGCCAGTCCTCGACGCGCATGATGCCGGCCATCGTCACCAGGACGTTGAGGCGCGGGTGCCTGGCCAGCACCTGTTTCGCGGCGGTCTCGATGCTCGCGGCGTCCGTCGTGTCGATCCGCACCGTGTCGATGCCGGGGTGCTCCCCGGCGATCCGCTCGAGCAGTTCGGCGCGCCGGCCGCCGACGATGACGGTGTTCCCCCTGTCCCGCAGCGCGAGGGCGAGGGCGAGACCGATGCCGCTGGTGCCACCCGGGATGAAGACGGTGTTTCCGGAGATGTTCATGCGTCGAGACTGGCCGGTCGGCCGTCACCGGTGCAGAGACCGGTTATCGGGGGATCGGCGATCCCCGGCTCGCCCCCGAAGTGCCGGCTGATGAACGGACATAATCGGATATATGGATCGTGCGACACTGGCGGACTTCCTACGCCGCCACCGCGAGGCACTGCAGCCCGAGGACGTCGGGCTCTCCGCGGGCGCGCGCCGCCGGGCCCGAGGGCTGCGGCGTGAGGAGGTGGCGGCCCTCGCCGTGATGTCGACCGACTATTACACCCGCCTGGAGCAGCAGCGCGGCCCGCAGCCCAGCGCGCAGATGCTCGCCTCGCTGGCCCGTGCGCTGCGGCTGACGATCGACGAGCGTGACTACCTGTTCCAGATCGCCGGACACAACGCCCCGGCATCGATGCCGGCCGCGACGCACGTCGCCCCCGCGCTGCTGCGGGTGCTGGACCGCCTCAACGACACTCCTGCGCTCATCCTGTCCGCCCTGGGCGAGACGCTCGTGCAGAACCGGATGGCCGAGGCGCTGTTCGGCGACAGGTCGGGCTACTCGGGCCTGGCCCGCAGCGAGATCTACCGGTGGTTCACGGAGCCGTCGGAACGGCTGCGCTATCCCGAGGACGACCGTGACCGGCAGAGCCGCGCCCTGGTCGCGAACCTGCGAGCCGCCCACGGCTCGATGGGCCCGCAGTCGCGGGCGGGCGATCTCGTGCGCGCACTGCGGAAGGCGAGCGCGGAGTTCGCCGAACTGTGGGAGCGGCACGAGGTGGCCAAGCGCTTCGAGGACCACAAGACACTCATCCATCCCGAACTCGGCGCGATCGAACTGGACTGCCAGGTGTTGTTCACCGAGGACCAGTCACAGGCGCTGCTCGTGCTCACCGCTCCTCCGCGCACGGAGGGGTACGAGAAACTGCGACTGCTCGCGGTGCTGGGGCAGCAGCACTTCACCGAGCCCGAACACGGCCCGTCGGCCGGGACCCCCCGGCGGCCGGCCGGCCGGTAAGCCGGCTTCCTCACCTCCGGCTACCGCAGCGCCGCGCCGGGCGGATGCGCGCCGTCGTCGGATGCTGACGATTGGGCACTTCGGGCCGTGACATACCATCGAGGACGCTCGTGAGGAGGGCCGTCCGCACCCCGGTGGGAGATCATGTTCCGCACGCTGATGAAGTCGAAGATCCACCGCGCGACCGTCACGCAGGCCGATCTGCACTACGTCGGCTCGGTGACGATCGACGCGGACCTGATGGCCGAGGCCGACCTCGTCGAGGGTGAGAAGGTCGACATCGTCGACATCGACAACGGCAACCGCCTGTCCACGTACGTCATCGAGGGTCCGGCGGGCTCCGGGGTGATCGGCATCAACGGCGCCGCCGCCCGCCTCATCTCGGTCGGGGACCTGGTGATCATCATCGCGTACGCGCTGGTCGCCGAGGAGGAGGTCAAGGCCCTGAAGCCTCGCGTCGTCTTCGTCGACCGCGACAACAGGTCCATCCACGTGGGCGACGATCCCGCCGCCGTCCCCGATGGCATGGGCCTGATTGCCGGGGACCACGTAGCGTAGGAGATCGGTTACGATCGCCTATCTCACCGATCAGGGGCGCCGTGTCTCCGCGATCGTGCCGACGGATGAGGCCTGGTGCTGGACGCCTGGGTGGCAGTCAGCCGAGGCCGAGGCCGAGCCGACATCCGAGAGGGCCGGACCCGTTCGTTCGACAGCATGGATGATCTCTTCGGGGAGATAGACGCAGTCCTGGTCACCATGACCGCTCAGCCTGTGGAGCCCGTTGGGCGCCATGATCCGGGTGAGGACCCGGCCGCGATCTTCGAGGCGCTTCCGCCGTCCCACCGCGCCTGGTTCCGGGCGGAGTACGACGAGGCTTTGGAAGCCGCACACGACTTGGCCCGCTTCAAGCAGGTGCAGGCGCTGTTGCGTCAGTGGCGGCTGCGTGCGGGGCCGCACACCTGGGGCAGGCGGGCGTCGATGGGGGTGACCTTGACGAGGGCGAGTAGGTTATCCGCCACAATCGCCCCGTTGTGAGGAGTGTCACTCGTGCCCTTCGTCGTCGATCTCACGGACGGGTCCGTCGAGCGGGAGGACCGGTCCGCCGAGACCGGCCACTTCGGCGGGTCGATCCTCGGCCTGCGGCTGCTGACCGAGCGCACCCCCGCCGGGCTCGACCCGTACGATCCTCGGGCCCTGCTGTACGTCGCGGCCGGGATCCTCGGCGGGGTGGCCGCGCCGGGGCTCGCGAAGGCGGTGTTCCTGGCCAAGTCGCCGCTGACCGGGGTGGCGGGGGAGGCCCACGCGCTGGGGCCGTTCGCGGCCGGGATCCGGGGAGCGGGTGCCAAGGCGCTGGCGATCACCGGCCGGGCCCCGGGGTTGTCGTACCTGCTGGTCGAGGACGGCCGGATCTCCTGCCATCCGGCCGAGGAACTGCGCGGTCTCGGCACCGCCGCCACCATGGACGCGCTGCGCGCGCGGCACGGCGAGGGCGCGCACGTCGCGGCGATCGGGCCGGCGGGGGAGAGCCTGGTCCGCTACGCGAGCGTGGTGACCGACTACGCCTACCCCGCCGCCCGGTACGGCCTCGGCGCGGTGCTCGGCGCCAAGAACCTCAAGGCGATCGTCTGCGTGGGGGACGCTCCGGCCGCCGTGGCCGACCCGCGCGCCCTGGCGGAGATCGCGGCCTTCTACCGCGATGCCATCCCCGGCAACGCGCTGGCGGCCTGGCAGCACGCCGATCCGGGGTTCGGCGCCTGGACGGGGGAGCCGCCCGCGCCGGGCTATCTGAGCGTGCGGAACTTCTCCCACACCGGCGACAGCGGGCTGCGCGTCCCGTCCCCGGGCGACTACGACGGGCGTGCGGTGGCCACGCGCGGGAGCTGTCCCGGCTGCCCGACCGACTGCCTCAAGGCGTACGCGCCGCTCGACGCGCCGGAGCGCAGGACCGGAGGGCTCGGTCAGGAGGCGTTCGCGTCGCTGGGCTGGAACCTCGGCATCGACGACACCGGCGCCGTGCTCGCGCTGAACGCCCTGTGCAACGACCTCGGCCTCGACCAGGTCTCCTTCGGCGGCACGGTCGCCTTCGCGATGGAGTGCGCGGCCCGCGGCCTGCTCGCGGAAGGGCCCTCCTTCGGCGACGCGGCGGCGGTGACGGCGCTCGCCCGCGACGTCGCGACCAGGAGCGGCGCGCTCGGCGACCTGCTCGCCGAGGGCTCGGCCCGCGCCGCGGACAAGCTCGGGCCGGGTGCCGTGCCGTACGCGATGACGGTGAAGGGCGCCGAGGTGCCGTGCTTCGACCCGCGGGTGCAGCCGGGCCTCGGGCTGGGCTACGCCGCCGCGCCGGGCGGGCCGCGCTACGACGCGCTGGAGCACGACCTGGACTTCGAACCCGGTGGGGCGCTCGCCTACTGCCTGCCGGAGGCGGCGCGGATCGGCGCCGAGGCCGCGCCGGTCGGCCTGCTCGACGCCGAACGCGGGCGGCGCACGGCGCGCCTGCTGCGCCTGTGGAGCGCCCTCGACGCGTGGAACATCTGCCTGTTCGCGTCGTCGCCGACCAGGCCGCTGACACTCGACCACCTGACGGCGCTGGTCACGGCCGTCTCCGGGGCCGGGTGCACGCTGGACGACCTGCTCGCGGCGGGCGCCGCGCGGCTCGACCTGATGCGCGCGTACGCGCTGCGCGAGGGCGGCGGGCCCGACGAGCTGCCCGCCCGCTTCCACGACGAGCCCATCACGGCCGGGCCGTACGCCGGGGCGCGGCCGGCCAGGGAGGACTTCGCACGGGCGCTCGACGCCTTCCACGCCGAACTCGGCTGGAATGCCTGACTGAAAATCGCCGACATTCTACGGCAAGGTATGAAATTTTCTTCACAGGATTCGATGAAGTCGTTATGATCTTCCGTCTTGTCGGCTGCGCCGATCGGCCGGCCGCTGCTCCACTCTGACGGGGGCCCTGGACGGTCCCCATGACCGAACGGGAGATCGACTATGAGGCGTGCACTGGCGGCGTTGGGCGTCGGCGTGGGTCTACTGGGCTCCGCCGTCGTCTCCGCCCCGGCTCAGGCCGCGAGCGCGGTGATGGCCCCTCTGGCCTCCGACGTGCCGACCGCTCAGCAGGTCGCGGCGTTCTGGCTCGCCGACGCGGGCGCGAACCTGCAGAACGCCACGCCGTACGCCGTGCAGACCGTGGTCCACGGGGAACGCGTGTCCACCGCCGCCGTCCCGGACGGCAAGCCGGGCCTGGTCGGGGCGTCCCAGGACGTGCTCTCGAAGAAGGTGAAAACGCCCACGACCTCGGGCAAGGTGTTCTTCGTCGGCTCCGACGGCCAGCCGCACTGGTGCACGGCCACCGCCGTGCAGTCGTCCTACCGCAACGTCGTCGCCACGGCCGGTCACTGCGTGTTCGACACCGAGCGCACCAGCGGCACGCTCGGCAAGTGGGTCTTCGTGCCCGGCTACTCCAAGGGCACGATCCCCTCGGGCCTGTACGTCGGAAAGTACGCCTTCACCCACTACGACTTCGAGGTGTACCGGGACTACGGCCGCGACGTCGCCTTCGTGAACGTGTACAACGGCGTCGTCCCGTCGTCCTCCGGCGGGCTGACCGACAGCGGGCGGCTGGGCGACAACGTCGGCGGGCAGGGACTCGCCTACAACCAGCAGACGGCCTCCTCGGTCGACGTCTTCGGCTACCCGGCCGGCCCCAACCCCGACGGAACCCGGCCCTACACCGGCCAGACCCTCGAACAGTCCACCGGATCGACGTTCGCCATGACGCTCCTCGACCTCCTCGCCAAGCAGCCCGTCGGCGTCGACTCCCCGTTCACCGGTGAAGGCTCCCTCGGCTCCTCGTGGCTGTACCGCTACAGCGGCGACACCCGCACCGGTTACCTGAACGGCATCACGATCAGCGTCTCCGACACCGACGGCGACAACCGCTACGACACCAGCGTCTCCCCGTACTTCGACGGTGAGGTGTACGGGGTCTACTCCGAAGCCGCCCGGCTCTGGACCGGCTCGATCGCATAGCCGGCCGGCCACTACCCGCCCCCGTCGCGCCCGCCCATCCCGTGGGTGCGAGGGGGGCTTTTTCGTTCGTGACACTCGCGTTAATCACACAAGAAAAACGATTGACCAACCTCTTGTCCGGTTTGTGAGCCGCTGCTATGGTCTGGTCAATCGTTTGACGAGTGCGGCGGGCAGGTGGCGTACGACGCCCGGCCCGTTCCCGCCGTACGGCCACCGGGACGCGAGCGACCGGGACACCAACCAAGGGAGACCATCGGGGATGGCAGTCACTATCGACCTGAGCGGGCGCACGGCGCTCGTGACCGGGGGCGCGGGAGGGCTCGGCGTCGCGTGCGCCCGGGCGCTCGCCGACGCCGGCGCGAGCGTGGTGCTGTCCGACCTGGAGGGGCCGCGGCTGGCCGAGGCCGCGGCCTCCGTCGGGGCGGAGGCCCGCGCGGCCGACATCGCCGACCCCGGCCAGGCCAGGGCGCTGGTGGACGGTCTCGACCGCATCGACGTCCTGGTGAACTGCGCCGGCATCATGCGGACGACCCCGCTGCTCGAGGTCGAGGCGGACGAGTGGCGCAAAATCATCGACGTCAACCTGAACGGCGCGTTCTGGCTCACCCAGGCGGCAGGGCGGCGCATGGTGGAGCAGGGGAGCGGGTCGATCGTCACCCTGGCCTCGGTCGCCGCCCGGTCGGGACGGCCGAACGCCGCGCACTACTCGGCCACCAAGACGGCCCTGCTGTCGCTGACGAAGTCGGCGGCGCTCGCGCTCGCCCCGGTGCGCGTCAACGCCGTCTGCCCGGGGGTCATCCTCACCCGCATGTGGGACGAGATCATGGCCGACCGCGACGAGCACTTCGGCCCCGACGCCGGCGCCCGGTACCTCCAGGAGGTGAGCGACCGGTCGCCGCTGCGGCGGCCCGGCCGGCCCGAGGAGATCGCGGCGGCGGTGCTGTTCCTGGCCAGCGACCTCGCCTCGTTCGTCACCGGCCAGGCGCTCAACGTCGACGGCGGACTGGAGATGGACTGACGATGCAGACCTTCAAGCTCCTGCCTGAGCTGTTCGGCGACGCCGGGATGGCGGAGATCTTCTCGGCCGAGCGGACCGTGCTCGCCTGGCTGCGGGTCGAGGCCGCGCTGGCGCAGGCGCAGGCCGACGCGGGCGTGATCGGCGCCGCCGACGCCGAGGCCATCACCGGCGCCTGTGTGCTGGACAACGTCGACGTCGAGCGCCTGTGGCGGGAGGCGGTGAACGTCGGCTACCCGATCCTGCCGCTGGTCCGCATGATCGCCGCTGCGCTGCCCGAGGGGCCGAACGGCCGCGTCCACTACGGCGCGACCACCCAGGACATCATGGACAGCGGCGTGGCACTGCAGATGGGCGAGGCCCTGGACCGGCTCGCCGCGCTGCTCGGCGCGTTCGGCGACGCCCTCGCCCGGCTGGTCGAGGAGCACGCGGCCACCGTGATCGCCGCCCGCACCCACGCCCAGCAGGCAGTGCCCACGACGTTCGGGGCGAAGCTCGCGGTGCTGCTGGCGGAGCTCACCCGCCAGCGGGAGCGGGTCAGGGCGGCCGGGCGCCGGGTCCGCGTCGTCTCGCTCTTCGGCGCCGGAGGCACCTCCGCCGCCATGGGCGAGCAGGCGGCCCAGGTCAGGAAGGGCATGGCCGTACGGCTCGGCCTCGCGGCCGCCGACGTGCCCTGGCACGTGGCCCGTGACGGCATCGCCGAGTTCGGCGTCACCTGCGCGAGCGTCGCGGCCACCGCCGCCCGGTTCGCGCGCGAGGTGGTGGACCTGTCCCGCACCGAGGTCGGTGAGGTGCGCGAGGCCGGCGGGCACCACCGCGGGGCCTCGTCGACGATGCCGCAGAAGGCCAACCCGATCGGCTGCGAGGCCGTCATCGGCATGTCGGCCACGGCCGGTGCGCTCAGCTCGGCCCTGTTCCGGGCGATGGAGGCCGGCCACGAGCGGGCCGCGGGCGAGTGGCAGATCGAGTGGTACGCCGTCCCGCTGCTGGCCGAGCTGGCCGCCGGCGCGCTCGCCACGGCCGCCGAGGTGGCCGAGGGCCTGCGCGTCTTCCCCGACGCCATGCGGGCCAACCTCGACGCGGAGGGCGGGCTCATCATGGCGGAGGCGTACATGATGCGCCTCGCCCCGGCGCTCGGCCGGGAGCGGGCGCACGACCTCGTCTACCAGGCGGCGCACGAGGCGCGGGCCCGGCGCGGCACGCTGGCCGACACGCTGCGCGAGGTGGCCGGTCCCGACGACCTGGCCACGCTCGGCGCGCTGCCGCTGCCCCCCGAGTCGTACGTCGGCGACGCCGAGGCGGTCTGCGTGGCCGCGCTCGCGGGATGGCGCGGCGAGGCAACCATGGACCACGACAACGAGGAGTCCGGCGAATGAGCGAGCGACGGCTTGCGGACCTGCTGGCGATGTGGCGCGTGCGCGCCTTCGAGGAAAAGGTGCGGGAGCTGCGCCTCGCGGGTCCGATCGTCGGGTCGGTCCACCTGTGCATCGGGCAGGAGGCGATCCCGGTCGGCGCCTGCGACGTGCTGGAGCCCGAGGACGCGCTGTTCGCGACCTACCGCGGACACGGCTGGGCCCTCGCCAGAGGCGTGCCCGCCGAGCGGATGTTCGCCGAGCTGCTCGGCCGGGAGACCGGCGTCAACGGCGGCAGGGGAGGATCGGCCTACTTCACCGCCGCCGAGTACGGCTTCCACGGGGAGAACTCGATCGTCGGCGCGGGCGCCCCGATCGCCTGCGGCGCGGCGCTCGCCGGCCGCTACGACGGCTCCAACCGGGCCGCGGTCACCGTGTTCGGCGACGGCGCGATGAACCAGGGCGCGGTGCACGAGGCGATGAACTTCGCCGCCGCCTTCTCCCTGCCCGTGGTCTTCGTCTGCGAGAACAACCGCTACTCCGAGCTGACCCCGATCGCCGACATGGTCCGCACGAGCAGGCTGGCCGACCGCGCGGCGGCGTACGGCATGCCGGGCCACCGCATCGACGGCAACGACGTGGAGGCCGTCCGCTTCCACGTGCGCGACGCGCTGGAGGTCGCCAAGGAGAACGGCGGCCCCACGCTGCTGGAGTGCATGACCGAGCGCATCGTCGGCCACTACATCGGCGACGCGGAGAACTACCGCAGGCCGGGGGAGATGGACCGGATCAGGGCTCGGGAGCCGATCGCCCGGCTGCGCGCGGGCCTGCTCGCCGACGGGGTGCCGGCCGCCGAGATCGACGCGGTCGAGGCCCGCGCGAGAGCCGAGATGGAGACCGCCGCCGCGGCGGCGCTGGCCGCGCCGTTCGCCGACCCCGCGACCGCGAGGGAGCACCTCTATGCCTGAGACCCGCAAGCTCAACTACGGTGAGGCCGTCAACGCCGCGCTGCACCGCCTCATGGCGGAGCTGCCCGAGACCCTCGTGTACGGCGAGGACGTCGGCCTCCCCGGCGGCGTGTTCGGCGTCACCCGCGGGCTGCGCAGGCAGTTCGGCGACCGGGCCTTCGACACCCCGATCAGCGAGTCGGCCATCCTGGGCAGCGCGGTGGGCGCGGCCATGATGGGCCGCCGCCCGATCGTCGAGATCATGTGGGCCGACTTCTCGCTGGTGGCGCTGGACCAGATCGTGAACCAGGCGGCCAACGTCCGCTACGTCTCCGGCGGCCGGTTGACGGCGCCGATGACGATCCGCACCCAGCAGGGCAACGCCCCCGGCGCGTGCGCCCAGCACTCGCAGTGCCTGGAGGCGCTGTTCCTGCACGTCCCCGGGCTGCGGGTGTGCATGCCGTCCACGCCGCAGGACGCCTACGACCTGCTCGTGACCGCGGTGCACTGCGACGACCCGGTCCTCGTCATCGAGAACAGGACCCTCTACTTCGGCGCGAAGGAGGAGGTGACCGTCGGCGGCCCGGTCCAGCCGATGGGCGGGGCGCGGGTGCGCCGTCACGGCACCGACGTCACGGTGGTCACCTGGGGCGCGATGACCGCGCGGGTGCTCGACGCGGCCGAGGCGCTGGCCGCCGACGGCATCGAGGCGGAGGTGCTGGAGACGCCCTGGCTCAACCCGTTCGACACCGAGGCCGTGCTCGCGAGCGCGGGCCGTACGGGCAGGCTCGCGGTGGTCCACGAGGCCAACGTGACCGGCGGGTTCGGGGCCGAGGTCGTGGCGCGGGTCGCCGGGGCGGGCGTCCCGCTGCTGGCGCCGCCCATCCGGGTGGGGGCGCCCGATGTCCGGATGCCGGCCGCGCCGATCCTGGCGCAGGCGCTGCTGCCGGACGCCGATCGCATCGCGGGGGAGGTGCGAGCGCTCCTGAAGGGCTGAGAGCCCTTGAGCGAGCACGTCATGAAATGTCATCACCCGATTTGAGCAAACGATTGACCTCCCCTGAGCAGGAGAAACAATGAAGAAGGCACTCTTCGTCGTGGCCGCCCTGGCGGTCGGTGCGACGGCCTGCGGCGGCTCCGGCGGCGACGGCGCCACCCAGGCCTCCTCGGAGAAGAAGGAATACACGATCGGCGTCTCCAACCTCGGCCTGAGCTTCCCGTTCCCCTCCGCCATCGGCAAGGGAATCAAGGACGAGGCCGCCAAGCTCGGCGTGAAGATCGTCGAGCTGGACGCCCAGGGCAAGGCCGACAAGCAGAGCAACGACGTGCAGGACCTCATCGCGCAGCAGCCGGACGGCGTGCTGCTGCTGCCCGTGGACTCCGGCGTCGCCCAGGGCCTCGCCGACAAGCTCAAGGCGTCGAACATCCCGACCGTGGCCGTCGCGTCCCAGGTCGGCGATCCCAAGACCCGCCCGCTCAAGGACGTCTACCCCGGCCTGGTCGCGCTCGTCACGCAGGACGAGCCCGCCGCCGGGGGCAAGGCCGGCGAGATCGCCGCGCAGATCCTCCCCGAGGGCGGCAAGATGGCCGTGGTCGAGGGCGCGGCGGGCTTCGCCGAGGTCGTCCTGCGCTACCAGGACTTCCCGAAGGCCGCCGAGGCCAAGGGCGCGAAGTTCGAGGTCGTGGCCCGCCAGCCCGGCGACTGGGTGCAGGACAAGGCCCAGTCGGCCTGCCAGAACATGCTCGCCTCCAACCCCGACGTCAAGCTCTTCTACGCCGAGTCCGACGACATGGCGGTCGGCTGCGCCAAGGCCGTGAAGTCGGCCAACTCCACCGCGAAGATCGTGGGCATCGGCGGCAGCAAGCTCGGCGTCGACGCCGTCACCTCCGGCGACATCGCCGGCACCGTCTGCTTCAAGCCCGAGGACCTCGGCAAGCTCGCCCTCGACACGCTGTACAAGCACCTGACCGGCGAGCAGAAGCAGGACGCCGCCTTCGTGACGTACGACACCCCGGCCATCACGAAGGACAACGTCGCCGACTGCACGCCGCAATGGTAGACACCCCGCTGCTGTCCCTCGAGGGCGTCGGCAAGTCGTTCCCCAACGGCACCGTCGCCCTCCGGGGGGCGCGGCTCACGGTCCTCCCCGGCAGCGTGCACGGCCTGGTCGGGGCCAACGGCGCGGGCAAGTCCACGATGATCAAGGTCATCGCCGGGGCGCACGCGCCGACGGCGGGCACCGTCCGCTGGAAGGGCGAGGAGGTCGTCTGGCGCGACCCCGGCGCGGCCAGGAAGGCCGGCGTCGCCACGATCATGCAGCACGTCCCGCTCGCGCCCACGCTGACCGTGCTGGAGAACGTCTTCCTCGGCGCCCCCGGGCCGTGGCGGCTGCCGCGCGCCCGCCGCCGCGAGTTCGACCGGCTCCTCGAGCGGGTGAACTACGAGATCGACCCGGACGCCGAGGTGGCCGGCCTGGCCATCGGCGAGCGGCAGATGGTCGCCATCCTGCAGGCGCTCGCCACCGGCGCGAACCTCGTCGTCATGGACGAGCCCACCGCCTCGCTCGCCGAGGGTGAGCGCCGGGTGGTGTTCGACGTGGTGCGCAGGCTCTCGGCGCAGGGCACCGCCTTCCTCTACGTGTCGCACTTCCTCGACGAGGTGTTGTCGCTCACCGACCGGGTGACCGTGCTGCGGGACGGCACGGTGGTGGAGGAGGGCCCGACCGCCGCCTACGACGAGGACCGGCTGGTCCAGGCCATCGTCGGGCGTGACCTGCTCGCGGCCGAGCGGCGCGCCCCGGCCCCCGTCGCCGCCGACGCCCCGGTGGCCCTCGCCGTACGGAACCTCAGCTCGCCGGCCGGGGTGCGCGACGTGTCGTTCGAGGTGCGCCGCGGTGAGGTGGTCGGCATCGCGGGCCTGCTCGGCTCCGGCCGGTCGGAGATCCTGCACGCGGTGTACGGCGCGGACTCCCGCGCCCGCGGCGAGGTGCTGGTGGACGGCCGTCCCGTGCGGCGCGGCCCCCGTGCGGCGGTTGCGGCCGGGATGGCCCTGGTGCCCGAGGACCGCAACGCGCAGGGGTTCGTGGGCGCGTTCCCGATTTGGAAGAACATCTCCCTGCCCGACCTCGCGTCGCTGTCGGCGGCGCGGGCGCTGCCCCGCGAGGCGGCCGAGGGCGAGCGCGCCGAGCGGGCCATCCGCGACCTCGGCATCGTCTGCCCCGGCCCCGACGCGCTGGTCACCGAGCTGTCCGGCGGCAACGCGCAGAAGGTCGTGTTCGGCAAGTGGCTGTACGGCGGGGCCCGGGTGTTCATGCTCGACGAGCCCACGGCCGGAGTCGACGTCGGGGCGAAGGCCGACATCCTCGACCTGGTCCGCAGGTTCGCCGCCGAGGGCGGCGCCGTGCTCGTGGTGAGCAGCGAGTTCGAGGAGATCCTCGCGGTGGCGACGCGCGTGCTCGTCGTCCGCGAGGGCCGGATCGTCGCGGAGCGACCGGCCCACGAGACATCCGAGGAGGAGTTGCTGATGCTGGCCAACGGATTCGGAGGTGCGCACGATGCCGCCTGAGAGCGCGGGAGGCGCCGGCGGAGGCGTCGGGGGAGGCACCGGGGGAGGCACCGTCGGAGGCACCGTCGGAGGCACCGGGGGAGGCACGGCGCGCGGGAAGACGTCCGGCGCCCGCCTCGCCGCCGCGCTGCGCCCCGGGAACGCGGGCGTCGTCTACGCCCTCGTGCTGATCGTGGCCGTGCTGACGCTGCTGTCGAGCCAGATGGGGCGGCCGAGCTACCTGTCGCCGACCAACGTCATCAACATCCTGGACCAGTCGTCGCTGGTCGCGATCCTCGCGGTGTTCACCACCGTGGTGCTGATCAGCGGCAACTTCGACCTGTCCATCGCGTCGGTGTCCGCCTTCGGCGCGGCGATGGCGCTCAGCCTGGTCGGCTCGCTCGGGCTGCCGCTGGCGATGGCCGTCGCGCTGGCCGCCGGGCTCGTCTGCGGCGCGGTGAACGGCCTGATCGTGCAACTGGTCGGCATCAACGCGTTCATCGTGACGCTGGGCACGATGACGGCCGTACGCGGCCTGGTGCTGATCCTCACCGACGGCCGCACGATCACCGCGAAGGACCCGGAGGCGCAGCGGGCGCTGATCGCGCTGCAGTCGGGCTACTGGACCGTGCCGCACATCCTGGCGATCCTCGGGGTGGCTGCGCTCGTCGTCGGCGTCGTGGTGGCGCTGCTCGCCCGACGCTCCGGAGGCGGTCCGCTCAAGGGCGCGGTGATCGCGGCGGCCGGGCTGGTCGTGGCCGTGCTCGACCCCGTGCTCGGCTTCGAGCTGCGGCTCAGCAAGCCCACCTACTACCTGATCGTCATCGCCGGCGTCACCTGGGCCGTGCTGCGCTACACGGTGATCGGCCGCCGGCTGTACGCCGTGGGCAGCAACGCGGAGGCGGCCCGGCTGTCCGGCATCAACGTCAACCGCTACCGGATCGGCGCGTTCGTCCTGAACGGGCTCGGCTCGGGCTTCGTCGGCGTGCTGTTCGCCGCGAAGCTGCTGGCCATCAACCCCACGGGCCTGCAGGGCACGGAGCTGACCGTGCTCGCCGCGGCCATCCTCGGCGGCACCTCGCTGTTCGGCGGGTTCGGCAGCGTGCTCAAGTCCGTGGTCGGCGCGCTGATCCTGTTCACGCTCGACAACGGCTTCAACGTGCTCAACCTGGGCGCCAACTACCAGGGCGTGATCGTCGGCACGGTCGTCATCGTCGCCGCGGCCATCTACACGATCGCCGGCCGCCAGCGGCAGGTCCGCAAGGTGCGCGACTCGGGAGCCGCACCGCAACCGCCAGAGGAGTCCGGCGTGGAGCCGGCGAGACAGGAGTCGCTGCGATGAGAGGCGTGTGGCACTTCTCGTTCACGGTCGCCGACCTCGACAGGTCCGTCGCCTTCTACCGGGACCTGCTCGGGTTCACCCTCGTGCACCGGCAGGACCAGGACAACGACTACACCCGCAGGCTCGTGGGCTACCCCGACGCGGTGCTGCGCATCGCCCAGCTCGCCGTTCCCGGCCAGCCCCGGGGCGTGTCCACCCACGACCTGGAGCTGGTGGAGTACGTACGGCCGCGTGGCGAGGCGCGCGACCCGGCCCGGCACCTGCCCGGCGCGGCGCACCTCGCGCTCACGGTCGAGGACGCGCTCGCCGAGCACGCGCGGCTGTCGGCGGCCGGGGTGCGGTTCGTCTCGCCGCCCAACGCCATCACGGCGGGGATCAACGCGGGCGGCTACGCCTGCTACTTCCTCGACCCCGACGACATCACTCTGGAGCTGGTGCAGCCGCCGTCCGTAAAGCTCCGTTGACAGGTCGCTGACCCGCGTCTAGCTTGTGCAGGCTCAACCGATTGATCTTGAGGAGGGGCGGATGCCCGTCATCGATGCGCATCAGCATTTCTGGAACCTGGAGACCGGTTCCTACCCCTGGCTGACGCCCGAGGCCGGGCCGATCTTCCGCACCTTCGAGCCGGAGGAGCTGATCCCGCAGCTCGCCGAGGCCGGGGTCGATCACACGGTGCTCGTCCAGGCGATGGACTCCTACGCCGACACCGACGCGATGCTCGCGCAGGCCGACGCGTACGACTTCGTGGCGGCCGTGGTCGGCTGGGTGCCCCTGGAGCGGCCGGACGAGGCGGCGCAGGCGCTGGAGCGCTACCGGAGGCACCCGAAGTTCGCCGGCGTGCGCCACCTCATCCACGACGACCCCGACCCCGACTGGCTGCTCCGCGACGCGGTGATCGAGGGCCTGGGGGTGCTCGCCGAGGCGGGCCTGCCGTTCGACGTGGTCGCCGTGCTGCCCCGCCACCTGGAGCACGTGCCGGTGCTGGCCGAGCGGATCCCCGGGCTGCGGATGGTGATCGACCACCTGGCCAAGCCGCCCATCAAGGACAAGGGCTGGGAGCCGTGGGCGGGCCTGCTCGCCCGCGCCGCCGAGTGTCCCCAGGTGTACGCCAAGGTGTCGGGCCTCAACACCGCCGCCGACCCGGAGAGCTGGACGGCGGGCGACCTGCGGCCGTACGTGGACCACGCGATGGAGCTGTTCGGCCCCGAGCGGCTGATGTTCGGCGGCGACTGGCCCGTCTCGATCCTCGCCGGCGACTACGCCACGGTGTGGCGCGAGACGAACGTGCTGCTCGCCGGCCTGTCCGAGGCCGACCGCGCGGCCGTGCTCGGTGGCACGGCCGCCCGCTTCTACCGAATCGAGGTGTGACGTGCTGGACGTCTTCGCGCCGATCGCGGCCGCCGTCGACCTGGCGATCCCCGAGGCGCACCGGCTGCCGATCGCGGTCGTGGGCGCCGGGGCGATCGTCGACGTGGCCCACCTGCCGGCGTACCGGAATGCCGGGCTGGAGGTCGCCGGGATCTTCGACCTGAACGCCGGCCGTGCCCGCGAGGTCGCCGGGCGGCACGGCGTGCCCCGCGTGTACGGCTCGCTGGAGGAACTGCTCGCCGACGAGCGGGTGGCCGTGGTGGACATCGCGGTGGCGCCGGACGCGCAGCCCGGCATCGCGAGGGCCGCGCTGGCGGCCGGCAAGCACCTGCTGTGCCAGAAGCCGTTCGCGCCCGACCTCGCGACGGGGCGGGAGATCGTCGCCCTGGCCGCCGAGCGCGGGCTGAAGGTGGCGGTCAACCAGCAGCTGCGCTTCGACGAGGGCATCGCCGCGGCCCGCGCCATGGTGAGGGAGGGCTGGATCGGCGAACCGACGGCCATGACGTTCACCGTGAACATCTTCACCGACTGGAGCGCCTGGGACTGGCTGGTCTCCACCGACCGGCTGGAGATCGTCTACCACTCCATCCACTACCTGGACGCCATCCGCTCGATCCTCGGCGACCCCGAGACCGTGTTCTGCACCGGCAGCCGTACGGCGGGGCAGGTCGCCAAGGGCGAGACCCGCACGATGAGCGTGCTGGTCTACCCGGGCGACGTGCGCGCGCTGGTCCACGCCCACCACGAGAACCGCACCGGCGACTACGAGGCGGCGTTCCGCGTCGACGGCACCGAGGGCGCGATCAGGGGCACGCTCGGGCTGCTGTACGACTACCCGCACGGCCGCCCGGACACGCTGGAGGTCAGCAGCCGCGTGCTGCCCACCGACGGCTGGCTGCCCTACCCGGTGACCACCCGGTGGCTGCCGGACGCGGTCGCGGGGCCGATGGGGTCGCTGCTGGCGGCGATCGCCGAGGGCGGCGAGCCGGAGACGGCGGCGGCCGACAATCTGGGCACACTCCGTCTCATGGAGGCGCTGTACCAGTCCATGGAGACCGGCGAGAGCCGGCGGCCGGGGGCGTTGTGAAGCGCGCCCGGGTGACGCTCGCCGACGTCGCCGCGCTGGCGAAGGTCGACCGCGCCGTGGTCTCGCGGGTCGTCAACAACGACCCCGCGCTCAGCATCCGGCCGGAGACGCGCGAGCGGGTGCTGGCCGCGGTGGCGCAGCTCGGCTACCGCCCCAACGCCGCGGCCCGCAGCCTGCGCACGGCCCGCGCGCACATGTTCGGCCTGTTCCTGCCCGACTTCGCCAACCCCGTGTACGCGGAGATCATCAAGGGCGCGGAGGCGGCGGCGGCCGGTCTCGGCTGCGTGCTGGTGACGGGCAGCTCCACCGGGGCGGGGCTCGGCGGCTACATGGACCTGCTCGGCCAGGGCCGCATCGACGGCCTGCTGCTGGCCGGGGCCGAGGGGGAGTCGGAGCTGATCGCCCAGCTCGACCGGATGGCCGTGCCGTGGATCATGCTCAACCGCCGGAGCCCGGCGGTGAAGCGCTACGTCATCCTGGACGACGAGCGGGCCGCCCGGCTCGCGGTCGAGCACCTCGTGGGGCTCGGGCACCGCAGGATCGCCCACCTGGCCGGTCCCGAGGGAGCCGACACCGCGCTGCGCAGGTCGGCGGGGTGGCGCGCGGCCATGCGCGACGCGGGCCTGCCCGACGGCCCGATCGTCGCGGCCGACTACACCCCGGCGGGCGGGGCCGCGGCGATGGCCGCACTGCTCGCCGCCCCAGAGCCGCCGACCGCCGTCTTCGTCGCCAACGTCGCCTCCGCGATCGGCGCGATGGAGTCCGTACGGGAGGCGGGGCTGGACATCCCCCGGGACGTGTCGATGGTGGCGGTGCACGACCTCGACCTGGCGAGCTACCTCGCGCCCCCGCTCACCACGGTCCGCATGCCCCTGGCCGAGCTCGGCCGCAGGGGCGTCGAACTGCTCGGCAGCCTCAAGCCGGACGACAGCGTGGCCGAGGTGCTCGACGGCCCCATAGAGCTGATCGCCCGCCGCTCCACCGCCCCGCCGCGCTGAAGCCTCGGCGGCAGGCGTCAGGTGAGACCGAGGAGCCGGGCGGCCGTTCCTCCCAGCACCCGGTCACGCAGTTGCCCCGGGGCGGTGACCCGCTCCACGGTCGCGCGGGCGAGGGCGGGGTCGCCGTATGGGGCATCCGAGCCGAAGAGCGTACGGTCGGGGATCTCCGTGACAGCCGGCCGGACGGCGAAAATCACGCTGGCCGTGGACAGTTCCAGGAACATGCTGGGCGTGTCCCGGACCAGCGTGACCGCGTCCGTCCAATGGAGGCCCCCGAGCCAGGCTGATCACCAGGGGCACGGCCGGATGTCTGCGATCTGCCGCGCCGGACGATCGCCGCCACCGAGAACGTCGCCCCCGCCGCCAGCTGTACCGACCACAGAGGTGAGGTAACAGGGCGTCTCTCCTCAGTCAGGCGACGGGGCGGACATCGAAAGGCACACGCCTCAGACCGGGAGCCGTACGGCGAAACACGCGCCGCCGCCGGGGGAGTCGCCGATCACGACGGTGCCGCGGTGCCGGGCGGCGATCTCCCTGACGATGGCCAGGCCCAGGCCCGAGCCGCCGCCGTCCCTCGTCCGCGCGTCGTCAAGCCGGGTGAACCGGTCGAAGACGGCCTCCCGGTCCTCCGGAGGGACGCCCGGCCCGTCGTCGCGCACCTCCAGCAGCGCGCCCGCCTTCTCCGCCAGGACCCGCACCTCGACGGCCGACGACGCGTGCCGTACGGCGTTGTCGACGAGGTTGGTGACCAGGCGGGCGAGGTGGTGGCGGGAGCCGTGCACCACCACGTCGGGATCGGCCGTCACCCGCACCTTCACGCCCGTCTCCGGGCGCGGGCGCAGCGCCTCCTCCGCCGCCACCTGGCCGAGGTCCACCTCGTCGGCCCGCGGCGGCTCCCCGGCGTCGAGCGCGGCCAGCAGGAGCAGGTCGGCGGCGAGCGCCTGCAGCCGTCCGACGTCCGCCAGCGCCTCGCGGGCCGGCTCGTGCCCGGAGGCCAGCTCCAGCCGCGTACGCACGGTCGCGATCGGGCTGCGCAACTCGTGGGCCGCGTCGGCGACGAACCGCTTGTGCTGCCGCACCGCGTTCTCCAGCCGGTCGAGCGTGGCGTTGACCGTGCGGGCGAGGGCCGCGATCTCGTCGCCGCTGCCCGGCACGGGCACCCGGCGGTGCAGGTCGCGGGCCGTGATGTCGGCCAGCTCGGCCCGGATCGCGGACACCGGCACCAGGGCCCGGCCCACGGAGAACCAGGTCATCGCGGCCACCACCAGCAGCAGGGCCGGGATGCCGAAGACCAGCAGCCTCCCCAGCGTCGCGAGCGCCTCCTCGGCCGGTGCCAGGGAGGTCCGCGCGACGACGGTCAGCGGGCCCTCGCCGGTCTCGACCGTGGTGCGCGCCGTCAGGTAGCCGTCACCCGCCCAGTCGGCGCTCGCCGTCTCGGCCGGGGCCCCGACCCGCACGTCCGGGTCGGGCACCCCGCTCACGGAGGTCCCCTTCTCCCCGGCGGCGGAGAGCGCCTTCTCCCCGGCCACGGAGAGCCCCTTTTCCCCGGTCCCGGCGGTGGCCGCGCCGCTCGGGCCGCCCTTCGGGGGCGCCTTCTCCTGCGTGCCCGCTTTCATGCGCGTGCCCGGGCTCCCATACGGGCCGGTGTCCGGTGCCGTGTGCACGGCCAGGACGGCGGCCACCTGCGTGGCCCGCCGGTGGGCCTGCTCGGCCGTGCTCTGCTCCAGGCTCGCCCGCAGGACCGCCGTCAGCACGGCCGCCGCGCCACCCAGGGCGACGGCGACCACAACGGTGGCGGCGACGGTCGCGCGCAGCCGCACCGACCAGCGCGCGGGCGGCCGCAGGCGCGCCATCACCGGTGCCCGTCGAGCCGGTAGCCGGCCCCGCGCACGGTGACCAGCGACGAGCGGCCGAAGGGCGCGTCGATCTTGCGGCGCAGCGCGCTGATGTAGACCTCCACGATGCTGGGATCGCCGTCGTAGGCGAAGTCCCACGCCTGCGCGAGCAACTCGGCCTTGGACACCACCTCACCCGCCCGCCGCGCGAGGGCGTGCAGCACGGCGAACTCCTTCGGGGTGAGGGAGATTTCCACTCCCGTCCGGCGGCAGCGCATCCCGGCGGGGTCGATCGTGAGGTCGCCGACGGTCAGCGAGACCGGGCGCTCCCGGCCGCCCCGCCGGACGAGGGCGCGGAGCCGGGCCAGCAGGACCACGTAGGAGAAGGGCTTGGACAGGAAGTCGTCGGCCCCGGTGTCCAGGGCCTCGGCCTCGTCGTACTCCCCGTCCTTGGCGGTCAGCATCATGATCGGCGTCCAGTCGCCGGCCTCGCGGAGGCGGCGGCACACCGCATACCCGTTCAGCCGCGGCAGCATGACGTCGAGCACGATCGCGTCGTAGGAGTTCTCGGTGGCCATCCACAGGCCCTCGGTCCCGTCGCAGGCGATGTCCACGGCGAACCCCTCGTCCGCCAGGCCGCTCTTCACCAGCGCGGCGAGCCGCCGCTCGTCCTCCACCAGCAGCACACGCATGCCCCACACCATCCCAGGCGGCACCTGAAACCAAGCTAAAGATCCTTCAGGCGGCTTCAGCTCGGCTTCAGGTGCCCGGCGGCACCGTCGTCTCCGTACGGCCCCCGCACGGGGCCGGAGGAGAAGGAGACACAGTGATGATCGGTAAGCGCATGCGCGCGGGGCTGGTGGCGATCGGGCTGGGGGCGGCCCTCGCGGCCACGGTCACCGCCGCCGCGAACGCCGGTGAGGCGCCCGGCGGCGAGGCGGCCGGAAACAGGACCGCGGTCCCTGCGACCTCCTCGTGCCCGCACACGGTGAAGGTGGTGGAGAAGGACGGCAAGCTCCTGGTCGACGACGGCGCAGGAATGCGGGAGCTGAAGCGCGGCGACCGGGTGCGCGCCGTCCCGGCCATCCCCGCCAAGCCCGGTGCGGACCTGGGAACACCCGGCACCGCCGAGAAGGGCACGACCGAGAGCGCACCCGGTGCCCCGGAGAAGGGCACGACCGAGAGCGGCACGACCGAGAGTGGCACGACCGAGAGGGTGACCCCAGAGAAGGCGGTTCCCGAGAAGGCGGTTCCCGAGAAGGCGGTCCCCGAGAAGGCGCTCCCCGGGAAGGTGACGGGCGAGAGCGGCACCGCCGAGAGGGTGGCGCACGACAAGGCGACGACGGAGAAGGGCACAGTCGAGCACCGCACGCGGACCACTGTCGCGGTGACCTGCGCCTTCCCGCGTCAGGCCGACTAATCGCCATCGCCTTCATCACCTGAGCGCCCCGCCGGGCCCCGGTACGCGGACGCCCGGCGGGGCGCCGGCAGGCCCCGTGACCGGCCCGTCCGCCGCCGGTGCGTCAGAGGAGGGTCATCTGACCGGAGCCCGCGAGGGGGTCGCGATGCTTGCGCAGGTGCCGCCACTGGGGGAGGTCGTCGAGGTAGGACCACGACAGCCGGTGGTGCGGGGTCGGCCCCAGCTCCGCCAGCGCCTGCTGGTGGACGGGGGAGGGGTAGCCCGCGTTGGCGGCGAAGCCGTACGCCGGATGCTCCTCGCCGATCTCCGCCATCAGGCGGTCGCGGTGCACCTTGGCCAGCACCGACGCGGCCGCCACCGACACCGAGCGCTGGTCGGCCTTGACCTCGCACCGCACCCGCCACGGCCGTCCGAGGAAGTCGTGCGCGCCGTCGAGGAGCACCACGTCGGGCCGCAGCGGCAGGGCCTCCAGCGCCCGGCACGCGGCCCGGCGCAGCGCTTCGGTCATGCCGGCCTCGTCGATCTCCTCAGGACTCGACGAGCCGTACGCGTGACAGGTGAGCCAGCCCGGCAGGACCTCGGCGAACGACTCCCGCTGGGCCGGGCCGAGCAGCTTGGAGTCGGTCAGCCGGATCGTGCGGTTCCCGCGCCCGGGCAGCTCGGGCGGCGGGCCGAAGGCGGTGACGGCGGCGCAGACCACCACCGGTCCGGCCCAGGCCCCGCGACCGACCTCGTCCACGCCCGCCACATGGACCGCCCCCGCGGCACGCAACTCGTCCTCGATCTCGTACCCCGCCACCCGTGAGGGCGGGCCTGCGGGTGCGGATTCAGCCGGCTCCAGGCCGGGTAACGCGTCGGTCATCCCCGTATCATCCCAGGCGCCCACAGGCTGATCCCGGAAGTCAGCCCGAATCGCTGATCTCGTAGACATCGAGCGGCCACGGCAGGTGCGTGCGCACCGGCTCCCAACGCTTGAGGTCGGCGGCGAGGACCGGGAAGCCGAGATACCGGGCCACAGCGACCGTGTGCGCCGCCGCCATATCCTGCTGCTCCGTCAGATACACCGAGACCGCCGACAGACGGAGCACGTCCTCGGTGGAGGCGACCGGCTCCAGCCGCACGTGCCCCAGCCGGTGGATCATCCCGTGGACGGCCTCGGTCTGGACTTCGCTCAGGGTGTGCTGGGCTGCGGCGAGCGCGAGGGCGGGCACGCTCATGCGGACGGCGTGCTCGTCCAAGGCCGCGATGAGGTTCGCCACGACCAGATCATCTCTGCCGAGTTCACTTATCGTGACGTCGTCGAGGACGTATCCGGCGCTCATGAAGCCTGGGGCCGCCGCAGGTGCTCGATCGCCCCTTGTGCGATGCGTTCGGCCTTGGCGACGGCGTCAGGGTCCGCCTTCGCCCGGGCCAGGAGCTCTTCGAAGGCCAGCCGCTGACGAAGCCGGGTCGTCTTGTGCTCTTCGAGGAGCTGGGTCAGCACGTCCGCCAACGTCGTCCCGCGTCCTCCCTGGTCGGCCAGCTCGTTGAGCTCGTCGCGGAGCGCCTTGGGAACTTTGATGCTGGTCATGTCGGCAGTCATACAAGAATTCTACTTGGTAGAAGTTCGGTATGACAGATCTGCGCTGCGTGATCATGGTGCGGTGATGGGGGCGGCGCCGGTCGCGGCCCGGCGCGTCCACGAGGGGACGGCCGGGCCGCTGGGTCCGGTCAGGAGCAGGTGGTGCCGTTGAGGGTGAAGGCGGTGGGTTTGGGGTTGGCGCCGGTGTAGGTGCCCTGGAAGCCGATCTGCGTCGACTGGCTGGGGGTGATGGTCTTGTTCCAGTCGAGGTTGGTGGCGGTGACGGTGGTTCCGGTCTGGGTCCAGGTGGCCGACCAGCCGGGTGGGTTGATCTTCTGGGTGCCGGGGAAGGTGAACGCCAGCGTCCAGCCGTTGACCGCCGTGGCGCCGGTGTTGGCGATCGTGACGGTCGCGGTGAACCCGCCGCCCCAGTCGTTGACCGCGTAGGTCACCGTGCATCCGCCACCCGCGGACGGAGACGGAGACGGCGACGGCGATGGCGACGGCGATGGGGACGGGCTCGGCGACGGCGAGGGGGACGGAGACGGGCTGGGCAGTCCACTCTGCGCGGTCGCGGTGAGCGTCGCCGAGGGCTGGCTGGTGTTGCCGGCCGCGTCCCTGGCCACGACGTAGAACGTGTAGCTGGTCCCGGCCACCAGCTTGTCCGCGACGTACACGGTGGACGTGGACGACCCGATCTTGCCGAAACCGGTGCCCTGCTTCATGTACACGTCGTAGCCGGTGACCCCGGTGTCGTCGGTCGAGGCCGTCCAGCACATCGGGACCGCGTTGACGAAGTCCGCCCCGCAGACCCGCAGCCCGGTGGGCGCGCTCGGCGGCGTGGTGTCCGCCGAAGGCGACGGTGACGGCGAAGGCGACGGGGACGGCGAGGGGGAGGGGGAGGGGGACGGCGAGGGGGAGGGGGACGGCGAGGGGGAGGGGGACGGGCTGGGGGTGCCGCTGGGCGGCGTGCCCCAGACCAGCGTGTTCCCGTCGTACACCGGCACGTGCGACGCCGCCGACGCCGACCAGTCGTTGGCCGGGTCCCAGGTCGCGCCGTTCGGCACCGAGATCCGCAACTGCGTGCCGCGCCGGTAGAGCTGGGCGTCGCCGGGATAGATGGGCTTGCCCGTGCAGTCGACCTCGGCGTAGTAGGTGCGGTCCCGGTCGAGCGTCGGCCCGCTCACCGCGCAGCCGTTGCTGTCGCCGCCGGTCACCTTCACCTGGGAGATCGAGGTGGAGCCGTCGAGCGTGAAGTAGTAGCGCGCCTTGCCCGACTGGAGGACGCGCGGCGGCCAGTTCGACGTGTTGGTGATGGTGACGGTCAGCGAGGTGCCGTCCACACCGCTGTAGACGTTGCCGGTCTCGGCGTAGATCTCCTCGTACTTCTCCTCCGGCGCGGGGAAGCCCGCCACCGGCGTCCCGCCGTACTCCTTGGCGAACCGCGCGAGCACGTTGGTGATGCCGGAGTTGTAGTCGATCGCGACCTCGTTGCGGACATAGTCCGTACGGCTGTCGGTGTAGGCGTCGGTCTGGTCCGGGCCGCCGGCGAGCGCGCCGTACAGGACGTGCAGGTTCGGTCCTGTGGTGTCGCTCATGTAGCCGAGGTACTGGCCGCTGGCCGCGCGGTGGTGGACGTGCGTCGGCGGGTTGGTCCCGAAGCCGACCATGTAGCTGGAGTGGCGGGGATTGTCCCCGAGGGCGTAGTCGACCTGCCGCTTGGCGAAGTCGTGGTAGCGCGCGTAGAGCGGGTCGCCGGGCCCGAGGTGGTCGGCGTAGACGAGGGCCACCCAGGCGGTGTTCAGGGCCATGCGCAGCGACGCCCAGTTGAAGATGTACGCCAGGCCGCCCGGGGTGACCGGTCCCTTCTTGCCCTTGTATCCGGCGGTCCAGTAGTCGAGGTAGCGCTGGACGTCGTCCTTGTACCGCTGCTCGCCCGTCAGCGTGGCCATCAGCGCGTAGACGCCGTACTCCTTGTCGTTCCAGCCGAGGCCGAAGCTGTAGGCGGGGACGGTGGTTCCGCCCGCGCCCTGGCCCACGTCGGGCTCGCTGCCCATCTTCGGATAGAACTCGCGGGCCTTGTCCAGGTAGCTCCCGGTGCCGGTGGCCCGGTAGAGCCATACGGCCGCCCAGGCCAGCTCGTCCCAGTACATCTTGGTCGCGCCGGGGTGGTCGGAGCCGCCCTCCCACGTCGAGTTGTAGTAGCCGGAGATGCCCGGCACGCAGCTCGTGTACGCCGTGTCCTGGCCGTTCGTGCCCTTGGTCGTGTCGGCGAAGGTGAACAGCTGCCTGGCGTGGGTCAGCAGCGTGTCGGCGTACGCCGGGTCGGTCGGCCGGAAGGCCATCGAGGAGGCCGCCATGGCCGCCGCCGTCTCGGCGACGACGTCGGTGCCCTTGCAGGTCGGGGTGATCTTGTAGACCGGCCGCGACATGCCCTTGATGTCGATCACCTCGGGCGGACCCCAGTACGCGTGGTCCACGCTGCCGTCGCCCACCTGGACGTACAACGTCTCCGGCTCCGGATGGGCGGCGACCAGGTAGTCGGTGGCCCATTTGAGGTTGTTCAGCATGGGCGTGAGCTGGGTCCCGTAGCCGGAGCGGTTCTCGACCAGTCCCCAGGCCAGCATGGTGGTGGTGAACGCCATCGGGAAGCCGAACTTGACGTGGTCACCCGCGTCGTACCAGCCGCCGGACAGGTCCACTCCGGCGGCCTTCCCGTCGTTCAGCGTGCGGTCGCCGCGCCACTCCACCCGGCTCCAGGCGGGCTTCCTGCCCGACTGCTGCGCCTCGTAGAAGTAGATCGACTTCTGCAGGGCCTCCGTGTAGTCGTACGAGCTCGCCGCTTGAGCGGGTGCCGGGCCCGGGACGAGCAGGGCGGCCAGTACGGCGGCCACCCCGCCCAGGGACAGGAGTCTCATGGATGGCCTCGTCTCAGGAGCAGGTGGTGCCGTTGAGGGTGAAGGCGGTGGGTTTGGGGTTGGCGCCGGTGTAGGTGCCGTTGAAGCCGATCTGGACGGACTGCCCGGGGGTGATGGTCTTGTTCCAGTCGAGGTTGGCGGCGGTGACGTTCGCTCCGGTCTGGGTCCAGGTGGCCGACCAGCCGGGTGGGTTGATCTTCTGGGTGCCGGGGAAGGCGAACGCCAGCGTCCAGCCGTTGACCGCCGTGGCGCCGGTGTTGGCGATCGTGACGGTCGCGGTGAACCCGCCGCCCCAGTCGCTCGTGCCATAGGTCACCTTGCACCCGCCACCCGCGGACGGAGACGGAGACGGCGATGGAGACGGCGACGGGCTCGGCGAAGGCGAAGGCGAAACCGACGGGCTGGGGGACGGTGAAGGCGACGGGCTGGGGGACGGTGAAGGCGAGGGCGACGCGGACGGCGACGGGGACGGGGACGGGGACGGGGAGGCGCTGGGGCTGGGCGAGGGCTCGGCACCGGGCGGCGTGCCCCAGATGAGGCGGCCGTCGTTGCCGTACAGCGTCATGTGGTCCGCGCCCTTGGCCGACCAGTCGTTGGACGGGTCCCAGGTGGCGCCGTCGGCCACGCCGATGCGGAGCTGCACCTCGCGGCGATACTCCGACTGGCCGCCCGGGAAGATGAGCGTCCCGGTGCAGTCGACCTCGGCGTAGTAGGTGCGCCCCTCCAGCAGGTGCGGCCCGGTGGGCTGCTTGCACTGGGTGTAGGACGTGCTCACGGTGACCTGGCTCGCCGTGGTCGAGCCGTCCAGGGTGAAGTAGTAGCGGAACTTCGCCTTGTCCAGCACGGTCGCCGGCCAGGCCGACTTGTTGATGACGAAGGTCTTGGCCGCGGTCTCCCGCGTCGTGTGGGTGATCGTCGGCTCCAGATAGAACTCCGGGCCGTCGGGCGTCTCGCGCGGCAGCGTGGCCAGGGGCGAGCCGCCGTACTTGCCGTAGAGGACGGCGAGCGAGCTGGTGATGCCGGAGTTGAAGTCGAGCGCGACCTCGTTCTTGACGTAGTCGCCCCGGCTGTCGGTGTAGGCGTCGGCGCCGTCCGGGCCGCCGACCAGCGCGCCGTACAGGACGTGCCTGCTGACGGTGGGCTCGCCGTCGGGACCGGCGTTGGTCCAGGAGCCGTGCGCGCCGCGGTGGTGGGGGTTGCGCGGCGGGTTGGTCCCGAAGCCGATCATGTAGCTGGAGTGCCGGGGGTTGTCGCCGAGCGCGTAGTCGATCTGCCGCTTGCCGAAGTCGTGGTAGCGCGCGTAGAGCGGGTCGCCCGAGCCGAGGAAGTCGGCGTACTTCAACGCGACGAAGGCCGTGTTGGCGGCCATGCGCAGCGAGGCCCAGTAGAAGATGTAGGCTAGGCCGCCGGGCGTGATCGTGCCCTTCTTGCCCTTGTAGCCGACGGTCCAGTAGTCGAGGTAGCGCTGGACGTCGTCCTTGTACTTCTGCTCGCCGGTCAGCTCGGCCATCTGCTCGTAGACGGCGTACTGCTTGTCGTTCCAGCCGAAGCCGAAGTTGAAGACCGGCACCTGCTGCCCGTTGCTGCCCGGGTCCTCCTGGCTGCCCATCTTCGGGTAGAACTCGCGCGCCCGGTCGAGGTAGCTCGCGGTGCCGGTGGCCCGGTAGAGCCAGACGGAGGCCCAGGCCAGCTCGTCCCAGTACATCTTCGTGGCGCCCTCGACCTGGCCGCCCTCGCCCGTGGAGTTGTAGAACCCCTGCGCTGCGCTGACGCAGTTCACGTACGCCGTGTCGCGGCCGTTGGTCCCCTTGGTCGTGTCGGCGAACGTGAACAGCTGCTTGGCGTGGGTGAGCAGCGTGTCGGCGTACGCCGGGTCGGTCGGCCGGAAGACGACCGACGAGGCGGCCATCGCGGCGGCGGTCTCGGCGGCGACGTCGGTGCCCGGGCAGGACGCGGTGATCTTGTAGACCGGCCGCTTGTGGCCCTTGGCCTCGACGGTCTCCGGCGCGCCCCAGTAGGAGTGGTCCTCACCGCCGTCGCCGACCTGGACGTACAGGACGTTCGGCTCGGGATGGGCGTGGATGAAGTAGTCGCCCGCCTGCCGGAGCGTGTTCAGCAGGTACGGCAGCTGGCCCGAGCGCTCGTAGGACGCCCGGTAGTCCGCGCCGCCCCAGGCGAGCGTGGTGGTCATGGCCGCCATCGGGAAGCCGAACTTCACGTGGTCGCCGGCGTCGTAGAAGCCGCCGGACAGGTCCACCCCGGCGGACTTCCCGTCGTTGACGGTCGAGTCGGCCCGCCACGTCACCCGGTTGGTGGACGGGAGGCGCCCCGACTCCTGCGCCTCGTAGAACAGGAACGACTTCTGCAGCGCCTCGCCATAGGCGAAGGAGGCGGCCGAGACGGGTGCGGAAGTCGAGGTGACGGCCAGCAGGGCGCCGGCCAGTGCGGTCGCCGTGCTCGCGCTCAGCAGCCGTCGCGGTAGTCGCATCACGTGCCCCTCGGAAAGGACGACGGGCCGGCCCCGCAGGTGCGGGGCCGCCCCGGAAACGGGCGGGACGATCTCGGGAGGGCTCCCGCCCGGATCGTGCGTACGCGAGGTGGCGCGATCCAAGCACGCTCCGGTCACGGAGCGGTAGGGCCAGGTCAGGACGGCCCAGGGCACGTCGCGGAGCTGAAACTTTCAGGTCGCCGGCCCGCGCGGAGCGCGCCCGTCCAGCTCGCGTGCCCGGCGCAGCAGCGCCCTCCTGCGGGCATGGGCGAGCACGGCCAGCACCAGTGCGGCCGGCACGAACAGCCCTCCGACCGCCAGCACCGGGCCGAGGCCGGTGCCGCGCTGGACTGCCAGCGCGGCCAGGGCGGCGGTGGTGGCGAGTGAGGCGGCCAGGGCGATCCACGCGGCGACCACCCGATCGGTGGCGAACAGCGGCACCCGCCACATGAGCAGCCATCCGCCGTAGCCCGCCCAGGCCAGGCAGACCACGGTGAGAAGGGCGAACATCACCTGCGTGCGGCCGGGCAGCGGGCCGGGCTCGCCTCCCCACAGGGCGGTCAGGAACGCCGTGCCGGACAGCCCGGACAGCAGCGACGTCACCGCCCGGACGCGCCTGGCGCGGGACAGCGCCGGTTCGAGCCGCTCGATCATCTCCCGCGCCGACAGCCGCGGTTCCTCGGTCATGGCCGGTATCCCTTCTCCTCCAGATGCGCGCGCAACAGGCGACGTGCGCGGTTGAGCCGGGACTTGACCGTCCCGGCGGGGATCTCGCAGATCTGCGCGCAGTCCTCCACCGAGAGGTCCTGCAGGTAGAACAGGACGAGGATCTCCCGCTCGGGCATGGGCAGGCCCGACAGGAGACTCACCAGCTCGGCGCGGTCCACCGCGGCGTCCACGGGATCGTCGACGGTCAGGTCATCGGCCGCCGGGGCTTCGTGCGCCTGCTCGTGTTCCCTGGCGTACTGACCGCGCAGACGATCGGTGACCGATCGGCGCGCGATGGTGAACAGCCACGGCGCGAACCGGGCGGGTTCCCGCAGCCGGGGCAGGCCACGGATCACGGCCAGCCAGATCTCCTGGGTGACGTCATCGGCCCGCTCGGCGTCGAGCATGCGCCGCACGTACGTCCACACGGGCACCCGCCAGCGGGCCACCAGCTCGGCCAGCGCCGCGCGCTCGCCCAGTTGGGCGCGCACCACCAGCAGTTCGTCGGTCATCTCGTCCTCCCATCACCCTGGACAGTCGGACGAGGGGCCGATCAGGTTCACCCCGGCACGCGTGCGACCTGCCTCCGGTGACGAAGGCAGGTCCTGGCCGCGAGGTTCGGCCTACGGGCGGCGGCGCGGTGTGGCTACGCCTGTGCCGGGGCGGGCGCGTACGTCTCGACCTCGTGGTGCCGCATCCGGTGGATCAGCGTGTCCAGCGCCCAGGCGCCGGGGCCGAAGACCGCGACGAGGAAGAACGACCAGCAGAACATGGCCGCCGCCTCGCCGCCGTTCTGGATCGGGAACAGGCCCTGCGGCGCGTGGACGACGAAGTACGCGTACGCCATCGAGCCGGAGCAGAGCAGCGCGCTGACCCGGGTGAGCAGCCCGAGGAGGACGAGCGTCCCGAAGACCAACTGGATGGCCGCCGCCCACCAGCCCGGCCACGTGCCGAACGCCAGGGCGTGGCCGGTGCCGCGGTTGCCGCCCAGCACGCCGAAGATCGTCGCCGCGCCGTGGCAGACGAACAGCAACCCCGTCACGATGCGGAAGAGCGAGAGGACCGGTTCCCTGATCTGGTCCGATTTCATGTGATCACCTTCTTGTCGTACCTGCCGGACGGGCCGCGCCACGTACGCGCGGACGCGATCCGGGCCGGCTGATGAGAACGCGCCGGAAAGGCTGGACCCTTGGCGGGAACCGCTGGACCGGCGGAAGGGAAACGGGAAACTCCGGCCGTCGCCTATTCGCAGTCATGGCTGAGTAAATCGGCCGTCATTTCCTGCGTTCCGTGGCTCACATTGTCGGCGAATTGGACGTCCGGCGGCGTGAAGCCGCGCAGGCGTGCGAGCAAAAGACCCGAAATCGCTGATCAAAGCCTGAAATGAACAGCATCGTCGCTGGTGGCTTCGGTGGTTCGCCCGCGGGCCACGGTGGCCGCGCCCCGCTAATTCGACGGCGAATACGCGAAGGGCGGCGCAGCCCCAAGAATGCTCACAGAAGTACCCATAGTCAAGAGTTCAAGTAATCCTCCGTCAGGAAATGGCGACACCGTGTCGGCAAATCCATGACGTCACCCCGGTCACCTGCCGATTCTCCGGGACGCGGACGGTCCCGCCATGGCAGGCGGCGTGAAACTTTCTCGCATCACCGCCGGGAACCCCGCGGCCTACCTCGTCCAGAGGCACTCCTGCGCCGCCCGCACGAGAGCCATCAACCCGGCCGACAGCCGTTCGCCCCGCCACGCGAGCGCGTACGTCAGGCGGAGGTCCCCCGCGTCCAGGGGGACGAAGGCGACGTCGTCCCTGCGGACGGACGTGACGACCAGGGAGGGAGTGGGCAGCAGGCCGACGCCGGCCGCGACCAGGTCGAGCGCGGCGGCGAAGTCGTCGATCTCGTCGGCCACGACGTGCTGCCGGTGCGGCCCGACGCGGGCGGCGAGCCGTGCCCACATCCCGCCGGGCGGGCGTTCGCGCGGCAGCAGGACGCGGTGCCGCGCGAGCCGTTCGGGCTGCAGGCGGGGCAGGCCGGCGAGCGGGTCCCCGGCCGGTACGGCCAGGTGCCCGACGGGCACGTGGAAGCGGGCGGCGGTGGTCGTCTCCCGGGGGAAGGGGGCGGCGAGGATGGCCGCGGTCACATCGCCGGCGGCGAGGGCCGCGACGGCGGCGGCCCGGCCGGCCGGGCGCAACTCCACCTCGACCGGGGGATCGCGGCGTGCCATCCGGCGGGCGATCCGCGCCGCGAGGCCGCCCGCCGGCGGGGGATAGGCCAGGCGGACACCGGCGCCCTCCGGCGCGGCGAGCCGCCTCGCCTCCGCCGAGAAGGCGCCTGCCGCCTCCAGCAACGCCTCGGCGTACGGCAGCAGCGCCTTGCCGGCCGGCGACAGGTGGACCTCCCGGCTGGTCCGCTCGAACAGGCGGACCCCGAGCGCGCGCTCGAGACGGCCGACGGCCTGGCTCACGGCGGGCTGGGAGACGCCCAGTTCGGCGGCGGCGCGGGAGAAGCTGAGATGCCGGGCGACGACGGCGAAGCAGCCGATGTCGCGCTGCGGCGGGCCGGAGTCCACGCTCCAGTATCGGGGAGATCAGGCGGTTCCGCGCGGACGCGGGTCGCAGCCCGTCTGGCGGCAGAGCGCCACCCGGTCGTAGCCACCTGGTCGCAGCAGACCCGCCCGCCGCGGTCCCGCCGCACAGTGGTGGGAACGGGCCCTTGAGTCTCCAGCCGGTGGAGAGACCAGACTCGGCGTCATGGACGACGACGGGCTGTTCACCATCGGGTGGCTCTCCCGCCGCACGGGGATGCCGGTGCGGACGATCCGGTACTGGTCGGACGTCGGCGCGCTGCCGCCGGCGGAGCGGAGCGAGGGAGGCTACCGGCTCTACGACGCCGGCGCCGTGGCCCGGCTCGAACTCATCAGGACGCTGCGGGATCTCGGCCTCGGCCTCGACGACGTACGCCGGGTGCTGGAGCGGAAGACCACCCTGGCGGACGTCGCCGCCGTCCACGTGGACGCACTCGACGCGCAGATCCGCACCCTGCGGCTCCGGCGCGCGGTGCTCAGCACCGTCGCGAGGCGGCGGTCCGGCACGGAGGAGATGAAACTGTTGAACGACCTGGCACGGCTGTCCGCCGAGGAACGGCGGCGCATCATCGAGGACTTCGTGGACGAGGTCTTCGGCGGCCTGGACGCGGACCCGGTCCTCAGAGACCGGATGGGGCACACCGAGTTCGGCCTGCCCGACGACCCCACGCCCGAGCAGGTGGACGCCTGGGTGGAGCTCGCGGGACTCGTGCGCGACCCGGACTTCCGGCGGCGCATGCGCGACATGGTGGAGCACAACACTCGGGGGCGGGCGGGTCAGGAGCCGGGAGCCTTCGTGTGGTTCGCCAAGAAGGTCGCCTGGCAGGTGGGCCAGGCGCGGGAGAACGGCGTGAGCCCGGAGGCGCCCGAGGCCGCCGAGGTCGTCACCCGCCTGCTCGGCGACATGGACGCCGCCGGCCGGGCGGCCGTCAGGCAGCGCCTGGAAGCCGGCCTGTTCGCCGAGGCCGAGCGCTACCGGCACCTGATGGCCGTGATCAACGGCCGGGAGCCCAAGCCGTCCCACGCCGACGACTTCGCCTGGCTCCTCGCCGCCCTTCGCGCCCACCCCTGAGCACCGGGAGGCGGGATCAGTCGAAACGGATGTGCCTGATCCCCGTCCAGGTCCGCCGCAGGCGGCCCCGGAGCGGGCCGTCCGTGGCGGGGGAGAGCGTCAGCCCCGCCGAGGCGGCGACGTGATCAGCGACCTGGGCGACCGTCAGGTGGTCGGTCCATACCTGCTCGCCGAACTCCTCGCCGCGCAACCGCTCCAGGCACAGGTCGAGCTTCCGTACGGCGAAGCTCTCCCGCCGCAGAGGGGCGTCCTTGCCCACGACGAACCGCAGGACATGGCCGAAATTGCGCTCACGCAGCCGCCGCAGCACGGTCTCACGCTCGGCCAGCAGCGCGAAGTGCCGTACATCGTGACCGCGCTCGCGGAGCCCGCCGACGATCTGCCGGAAGTAGGCGGGCTCCACGACCGTCATCGGCGCGATCACGGTGCCATCGTGCCTGCTGAGAACCAGGTCCAGCACCTCGTACACGGCCTGCCGCCATGCCGGGAGATCCTGGAAGTCGCCGCGCAGGGACGGCGGCGTCATCCGGTGGATGCCGAAGCCGACGTGCTCGGGATCGCAGACGACGCTGCCCGGCAGCCTCCGCTGGATCTCGTACGCGGTCTGCGTCTTGCCGCCCCCGAAGGGGCCGTTGATCCAGACAAGCATGGGCCGACTCTACGGAGTCCGATCGGGTTGTCCGGCCGGTCGAGGCAGACGCGCTGATGTGCCTCGGGTTCTGTGGAGTCGGCTTGGTTGGCCGTCATGCCAGCTGGGTGTTTGCGTAGAGCATCTCGTATTCGACCGGAGTGCGCAT
>NZ_JBEYWW010000039.1:0-83102 GCF_040644635.1 Microbispora sp. NPDC046933
GCTTTTAGCACACTGTTGAGTTCTCAAGAAACGGACGCGACCACCATCACCCGAAACCTCCGAGAAGGTCCCACGCTCCGGGGCGTTTCACCGTTTGTCTTTCTTTTGTCTTGCTGGTCTTAATTCTTCCCGACCGGCTCTTCCGTGTCAAATCCGCCCCACCGGGACTTACTTGACCCGAAACCCGCCGACCGACAGGAATTCGACCCCCCGTTTCCGGGGCAACCCCTCTAACTTACCCGAACCCCCAGCCCGGCGCAAAACCACCGACCCAGAAGATCGAAAAGCACAAGGAGCCGCCGACAACCAGCCCGCGCACACACAAGACAACCACCGAAGTGATCGAAGAGGAGTGCGCCGAACCGCGCCGACACCACAAGATTACCAGGGTCCGGCACCACCATGACCCAACTTGAGACGAACGCCTGGGGCCCCCGGATGTATTCCGGCCGCCTCAGGCCCGGGGCCGCCTCAGGCCTGCGACGCGCCGGCCGCGGGCCGGTCGTTCCCCGTCACGAGTTATCCACAGGCCGCAGCGAGGAGGCTTGGCGGGACCATGCCGAACATAGACTTTGGCGGGTGAGCGACATGCCGCCTGTAGCGAAGAAGGTTCCCCTGGAGCGCACGCATCACGGTGACACCGTGGTCGACGAGTATGCGTGGCTGCTCAAGAAGGACGACCCCGACACCATCGCGTACCTGGAGGCGGAGAACGCCTACACCCAGGAGATGACCGGCCACCTGCAGGACCTCCAGGAGAGCATCTTCAAGGAGATCAAGGGCAGGACGCTGGAGACGGACCTGTCGGTGCCCACCCGCAAGGGCGCCTGGTGGTACTACTCCCGGACCGAAGAGGGCAAGCAGTACGGCATCCAGTGCCGGGTGGCCGCCGACGGCGACAACCCGCCGCAACTGGAGCCGGGCACGTCGCTCCCGGGCGAACAGGTGATTCTTGACGGCAACGAGCTCGCCGGAGACAGTCCGTTCTTCTCCATGGGCACGAGCGCGGTCAGCCCCGACGGCACGAAGCTCGCCTACTCGACCGACTTCTCCGGCGACGAGCGCTTCACCCTCCGGTTCAAGGATCTGGAGACGGGCGCACTGCTCCCGGACGAGATTCCGGGTGTCTTCTACGGCGGCGCCTGGTCTGCCGACGACTCCACCTTCTTCTACACGACCGTCGACGAGGCCTGGCGTCCGTACCGGATTCATCGGCACACGCTCGGCTCGACCGAGGATGTCGTCGTCTACCAGGAGGACGACGAGCGCTTCTGGGTGGGCGTCGGGCTGACTCGCAGTCAGCGCTACCTGGTGCTGACCTCGGGCAGCAAGATCACCAGCGAGGTCCGGGTCCTCGACGCGAACACCCCGGAAGGCGAGTTCGCGGTGGTGCGGCCCCGGCAGACCGGCGTGGAGTACGCGGTGGAGCACGCGGCCGACCGCTTCCTCATCCTGCACAACGACGGCGCCGTTAACTTCGAGCTTGCCACTGCTCCCATCGACGATCCGGGGAGCTGGACTCCGCTGATCGAGCACAGAGACGACACGCGACTGCTCGACGTGGACGCGTTCAAGGACTACGTCAGCGTGCACTTCCGTCGTGACGGCCTCACCGGCGTCCGGATCCTGCCAGGCGACGGTGGCGAGCCGTACGAGATCTCCTTCCCGGAGCCGCTGTACGACGTCGTCCCGACCGGCAACGCGGAGTTCGAGACCAGCCGGCTGCGCCTCAGCTACACGTCCATGGTCACCCCGCCGTCCGTGTACGACTACGACCTGCGTTCGCGGGAGCTGATCCTGCTCAAGCAGAGGGCGGTGCTCGGCGGCTACGACCCGGCCGACTACGAGCAGTTCCGAGAGTGGGCCACCGCCCCGGACGGCACCAGGATCCCGATCTCGATCGTGGTCCGCAAGGATACGAACCGCCCCGCCCCCACCCTGCTCTACGGCTACGGCAGCTATGAGTCGTCCATCGATCCCTACTTCTCGGTGGCCCGGCTCTCGCTGCTCGACCGGGGATTCGTGTTCGCGATCGCGCACGTGCGCGGAGGCGGCGAGATGGGCCGCCGCTGGTACGAGGACGGCAAGCTGACCAGGAAGAAGAACAGCTTCACGGACTTCGTGGCCTCCGCGCGGCATCTCAAGGCCAAGGGATGGTCCGGCGAGATCATCGCCAGGGGCGGCTCAGCCGGCGGTCTGCTCATGGGCGCGGTCGCCAACCTCGCGCCGGAGGAGTTCGCGGGGATCGTCGCCGAGGTCCCGTTCGTGGACGCGCTGAACACGATCCTCGACCCGTCGTTGCCGTTGACGGTGACCGAGTGGGACGAGTGGGGCGATCCGCTGCACGACCCCGAGGTCTACGCGTACATGAAGTCCTACTCGCCCTACGAGAACGTCGACGGCCGGCCGTACCCCCCGACCCTGGCGACCACCAGCCTCAACGACACTCGGGTGCTCTACCACGAGCCGGCCAAGTGGATCGCCCGGCTCCGCGCCACCGCGCAGGGCGGCCCGTTCCTGTTGAAGACCGAGATGGGCGCCGGCCACGGAGGCCGCAGCGGCCGTTACGACGCCTGGCGTGAGGAGGCGTTCGCGCTCTCCTGGATCCTCGACCGAGTTGGAGTGACCGAGTGAGCTATGTGGCTGCCGAGGGCCGCTACGGGCCCATGCCGTACAACCGGACCGGACGGAGCGGGCTGAGGCTGCCCGCGGTGTCGCTCGGGTTGTGGCACAACTTCGGCGACGACAAGCCGATCGAGACCCAGCGGGCCATCCTCCGCCGGGCCTTCGACCGCGGAGTCACCCATTTCGACCTCGCCAACAACTACGGCCCGCCGTACGGCTCCGCGGAGATCAACTTCGGGCACCTCTACCAGCAGGATTTCGCCAGATACCGCGACGAGCTGGTGATCTCCACCAAGGCGGGGTACGACATGTGGCCCGGCCCGTACGGCAACTGGGGATCGCGCAAGTACCTGCTTGCGAGCCTCGACCAGTCGCTGAAGCGGATGGGCCTCGACTACGTGGACATCTTCTACAGCCACCGCTTCGATCCGGAGACGCCCCTGGAGGAGACCATGGGGGCGCTCGCCCACGCGGTCCGCTCGGGCAAGGCGCTCTACGCGGGCATCTCGTCCTACTCCCCGGAGCGGACCCGGCAGGCCGCGGCGATCCTGCGGGACCTGGGCACGCCGTTGCTCATCCACCAGCCCTCCTACTCCATGCTCAACCGATGGATCGAGAACGGGCTGCTCGACGTGCTGGAGGAGGAGGGCGCCGGCTGCATCGCCTTCTCGCCGCTGGCACAGGGCATGCTGACCGACCGCTACCTGAACGGAATCCCGAAGGACTCGCGGGCGGCCCAGGGCAAGTCGCTCGATCCGTCCCTGCTGACGGAGGAGAGCCTGCGTCACGTCCGGCGGCTCAACGAGATCGCCGGGCAGCGCGGGCAGTCGCTGGCGCAGATGGCCCTGGCCTGGGCGCTGCGCGACCGGCGAGTGACGTCTGTGCTGATCGGCGCGAGCAGCGTCGAGCAACTCGACGACAACCTCGACGCGATCAACCGGCTCGACTTCACCCAGGACGAGCTGGACGCGATCGACAAGGACGCGGTCGAGTGCGGCATCAATCTCTGGGCCGCTTCCAGCGCGGAATGAGCATCCACGAGCCGCGGCGCACGCGCCGACGCGCCCGAACCGCGGCTCGTGACCACGGCTCGTGACCCGGCTCATGACCGCGGCTCGTGACCCGGCTCATGACCGCGGCTCATGACCTCTGCCGGATGCTTTGACGCATGGGCCGCGGCCCGGCGGCCTCGTGTGGCCCTGCGGCCCAGCATGGCCCGGCGAGTGGCCCGGCGGCCTCGCGCGGCGCAGCAGCCGGGCGCCGCGCCTGTCCCCGGACCACGACCCGTCGTGGTCCGGGGCCACGGAACAGACCACGGAACAGCCCGCCGGACACCGCGGCCGTCGGCGGTTCAGAGGGCGTTCTGGCGCTGGAGGTAGGCGAAGGAGGCCCAGCCGGGGAGGACGGGCAGCCAGAAGGTCATCAACCGGAACAGCAGCACGGCCGAGGTGGCGACCGTGTAGGGCAGGCCTGCGACCGTGAGGCCGAGCGACAGCGACGCCTCCACCGCCCCCAGGCCGCCCGGGGTGGGAGCGGCCGAGCCGATCGCGTTGCCGGCGAGGAACACGACGGCGACCGCCGTGAAGGACGCCTCGCCCCCGAAGGCGCGTACGCACGCCGCCAGGCAGATCACGAAGCTGAGCGTGAGCAGCAGCGTGCCGATGACCGCCTCGGTGATCTTCCGTGGCGACTGCACGACGTCGAGCAGCCGGGGGATCACGCCCGAGAACATCGCGCGTACTCGGGAGGTGATCACCCGCCGCAGCGGCCGTACGGCGAGGACGATCAAGAAGAGCACGGCCACGCCCAGCAGCACCATCAGCAGCCCCCGCGACGGGGTGAGGGACGGCGCGGCCTGCGTTCCCGTGAGGTAGCCGAACAGCAGCAGCAGCATGATGTGCATGGCCAGGCCGACGAGCTGCGACGCGCCGACGCTCGCGACGGCGGCGCCGGGCGGCACGCCGCGCTTCTGCAGGTAGCGGGTGTTGATCGCCACGCCGCCGACGGCGGCGGGGGCGACCAGCTTCACGAACGACCCGGCGAGCTGGGCCAGCACCGTGCGGCCGAGCGGCAGCGGCTCGGGGACGAACCCGCGCAGCATGATCGCCGCCGCGACGTAGCTCAGCGCGGCCGCGGCCAGCGCCACCCCGCTCCACGCCCAGTTGGCGGTGGTCACGACGGAGACCAGGTTGACCTTGCTGAGCTGGGGAAGCAGCAGGTACGCCGCGATCACGCTGAGGATGATCGTCACGAGAGTCCGGGGGCGGAACCGCTCGAGGCGTACCTCCTCCACCTCGACCTTCGGCTTCAGCGCGACGATCTGCTCGCGGATGGCGGGCAGGAGCTTCCTGTCCCGGCGGGCGGCCGTCCGGGTGTCCCTGCTCAGCGCGATCCGCTGGAGCAGCGGCATCGCCCCGGCCAGCGTGTCCTCCCCGAGCACCTTCGCCGCCGACCCGACGGAGCGCTCGGCTCCCACGCGGGTGCCGAGGTAGGCGAGGAGCTGGGCGATGTCGAGCCGCAGCAGCAGGTCGCCGGCCGCGATCTCGCCGCTGCGGGCGTCCACGAGGTAGACGTTCCGCCGGGCATCGACGTGGATGCTCTCACCGGTGAGGTGGCGGTGGGCCAGGCGGTGCGCGTGCAGCAGCCGGACCTGCTCCCACATCCGCGCCAGCAGTTCGTCGTCGAAGTCCTCGTCGCGCAGGTCGCTCACCGGCCGGGTGTCCACGTGCTCATAGGCGAGCAGCGCGGCCTCGGTGCCGACCTCGCTCGTGGCGAGCAGGCGCGGCAGCCGCACCCCGGCCGCCTGCGCGGCGTACGCCATCAGCGCCTCGCGCTCCAGCTCGGCGCGCAGCGAGCGGATGGCCCTGCGCCGGGTCTCGTTGTTGAGCAGGAAGCGCCGCCAGAGCCGGTAGAGGACGCCCGCCACCTGCCGGTCCCGGTCGAGCACGGTCACGTCGATCCGCCGGTCGTCGGCCAGGCCGACCAGGTAGCGGCGGCTGCCCGAGCTGTCGTCCTCCACCCGCCTGGCGCTCACCGGCGTGAAGCCGAGCCTGCGCAGCGCGGCCAGCACGGCGCTGCCGGGCGGCCGGGTGTTGGCGCTGCCGATGCCGTAGAGCGTGCCGAACCCGACGGCGAGGCCGACGATGTACGTCAGGATCACACCGAGCGCGGTGACCTTCGTGGCGGTGAAGAGCGCGAACACGTCGAGGCCGAGCGCGACCCACATGAGCGCCCGCCAGTTGGGGCGCCGGGACATCCGCACGGCCGTGGCGTACGCGATGGCGGGGGTGAGCACGCTGTTGAGCGGCTCGACCTCCCTGCCGCCGGTGAGCAGCTGCACCAGATCGGCCGGGCCCGCCTGGACCAGCCACTCGTCCAGCGCGTACGACACGAGCAGGGCGAGGATCGCGGCGATCAGCCCCTGGGTGACGCGCATGCCGTCGCGGTGGAAGACCCGCTCGACGGCGAACGCGACCGGGACGATGAGCACGGCGACACCGCCCAGCAGCCCGGCGGCGCCCGACAGCACGTCGGGGGCCCGGGTGGTGCCCGCCTGGACGTCGGTCTCCAGGCCGTTCAGGGTGCGTTGCAGGGCCAGAGCCAGCAACACGACGGCGCCGAGGGCCAGCAGCGTGAGCAGGAACCGCAGGGCGTCGGAAGGACGGCGGATCCGCTGCGGCAGCAGAGGCTCGACGACGAGGACAGCTCCTTGGCCAGGAGTGTCCAGCGTTAGGTCCTGCTCCTTGATGCCTCTCACCACCAGCGATTCTGTGCGATCTTCGCACTCGGTGTCCACAATTGACGGCATGCGTATATCCCTGGCCTCGGACAGCCTCGACGGGATCGCGTCGAGGCTTGCGGCCGAGGTGGAACGGCGCGGCCATTCAGTCACACTCTATGGAGCGCTGGCCCCCGGCGACCGGGCCGACTGGGCCTGGTGCTGCTCCGCCGCGGCGAGAGACGTCGCGGAGGGCAGATCGGACCAGGCCGTGGTCTGCTGCTGGACTGGAACCGGCGCGTCCATCGCGGCCAACAAGGTAGCGGGAGTGCGGGCGGCGCTGTGCGCCGACGCCGCCACCGCCGCGGGCGCCCGCAAGTGGAACGACGCCAACGTGCTCGCGCTCAGCCTCCGCCTCACCTCCGAGCAGGTTTTGACGGAGATTCTGGACGCGTGGTTCGCCGGCACGCCAAGCACCGATCCCGAGGACGCCGCGAACATCGCGTACGTGCGGGAAATCCGGTAGAGACCACCCGCGGGAGGCACGCTAACGTCGATGCCATGAGCACGTCGCTACCCGTCCTGGGCGCCTGCCCGCTCGACTGCCCCGACACCTGCTCCTGGGTCGTCACCGTACGCGACGGCGAGGCCGTCGGGCTGCGCGGCAACCACGACCACCCCTACACGCGCGGGGCCCTGTGCGTGAAGGTCAACCGCTACCTGGAGCAGGTCCGGTCGGCCGACCGCATCCTGCACCCGTTGAAGAGGGTGGGGCCGAAGGGGTCCGGGCGGTTCGAGCGGATCAGCCTGGACCAGGCGCTGTCGGAGATCGCCGCCAAGCTGGCCTCGATCGTCGAGGAGCACGGCGGCGAGGCGATCTGGCCGTACCAGGGAACCGGGACGCTCGGGTACGTCCAGGGCGAGTCGGGTCAGGCCGGGCGGCGGTTCTGGAACGTCCTCGGCGCGTCTCGTCACGACCTCAACATCTGCGCGCGGGCCGGCAACGACGGGCTGCGGTACGTCAACGGGACTCCCGGCGGCATGGACCCCGAGACGTTCGCGTTGTCGCGGCTCATCCTGCTGTGGGGCACCAACACGCTGACCAGCGGCCACCACCTGTGGAAGTTCGTCCAGGACGCCCGCGCCGCCGGGGCGTACGTCGTGGCGATCGACCCCGTCCGCACGCGTACGGCCGACCAGGCGGACGAGCACCTGCCGATCCGGCCCGGCACGGACGCGGCGCTCGCCCTCGGACTGCTGCACGTCGTGCTGGAGGAGGGCGCGGAGGACCGCGCGTACATCGAGGAGCACACGACCGGCTGGGACGAGTTCGAGGCCGAGATCCGCAGGCATCCCCCGGCGCTGGTGGCGGAGATCACCGGCCTGCCCGAGGAGCGGATCCGCGCCCTCGGCGTACGGCTCGCGCACACCCGGCCGACCGGCATCCGGGCCACGATGGGCATCCAGCGGCACGCGGGCGGCGGGGCCGCGATGCGGACGATCGCCTGCATCCCGGGGGTGACCGGCGACTGGCGGTATCCGGGCGGCGGCGTGGCCTACTCCACCTCGGGATACGCCCCCACCGGCCCCGATCCGCGCGACGACCTGCTCCCCCACCCCGTGCGTACGCTCACGATGACCCGGCTGGCCGACGGGCTGGACGAGTCGGTCAAATGCCTGTGGGTCTACGCGGCCAACCCGCTGGGCTCCACGTCCGACCAGAACCGGATCAGGGCGGCGCTGGCGCGCGAGGACCTGCTCACGGTGGTGATGGAGCAGTTCCCGACCGACACCGTCGACTACGCCGACTACGTGCTGCCCGCGACCATGCAGATCGAGCACCTGGACGTGCACCACGGCTACGGGCACATGTACATGGTGTGGAACGAGCCCGCCGTCGAGCCGCCGGGCGAGTGCCTGTCCACGACGGAGACCTTCCGCCGGCTCGCCCGGCTGATGGGCCTGACCGAGCCGTCCCTGTATGACAGCGACCTCGAACTGGCCGAGCAGACGCTCGCCCAGGCGGGTATCTCCGTCGAGGAGATCCGCAAGCAGGGCTGGGCCCGGCTTCCGGTGGCCGACCCGTTCGTGCCGTTCACCGAGGGCTTCCCGACGACGAGCGGGCGGCTGGAGTTCGCCTCCGAGAAGGCCGAGGCCGCCGGGCTGCCGCGCGTGGCGGGCTACGTGCCCTCGCTCACCGCCCGTACGGCTCCCGCCGACCGGCCGCACCCGCTCGTGATGATCACTCCGGCCGCGCACACGTTCCTGAACACCCAGTTCGCCAACAACGCGGAGCTGCGCAGGCGGTCGAAGGGCCCTCGGGTGCTGGTCAACCCGGCCGACGCGGCGTCCCGTGGGCTCGTGGACGGGCAGGCCGCCCGGGTCTTCAACGGCAACGGCGAGTTCCGGGCGTACGTGGAGGTCAGCGACCGGGTGGCGGCGGGGGTGGTGGCGGCGCCGAAGGGCCACTGGCCGAAGCTGTCGGCCGGCGCCAACCCCAACGCGCTCGTGGACGAGCGGGACGCCGACATGGGCCGGGGCGCGGTCTACCACGACAACTTCGTCGACGTCGCCCCGCTGTAGGAAAGCGTATGCCTCGAGGGATACGCCGATCGGATGATGTGGGGTTGGCGGCCGCGGGCCTAGCCTGAGGGCGTGCATCCGGGACCGCGTCTGCCGCTGATCACGCGGGTCAGTCCCGGCCGCTGGCCGGCACTGGACTGTCTGGCCGCGGCCGCCTACTCCCTCGTCGCGGTGCCGTTCCTGCTCAACTCCGTGAGGGGGCCTGCCGCGGTAGTCGCCGTTCCCGCGGGCCTCGTCCTGTTCTGCCTGCCGATCGCCGTACGGCGGCGCCGCCCGATCGGCGCGTTCGCCCTCGTGCTGTCCGGGCTGCTCGTGGTGGGGCTGATCGAACCCAGGGCTCTCACCCTGGGGTTGGTCTCGGTGCCCTTCGTCCTCTACACCGTCGCCGTGACGTGTCGGCCGTCCGTGGCCGTCGTGGCGCTCGCCGTGTCGGCAGCCGGGGCCGTGGCGACCGCGCTTCCCGACTTCCGGCACCGGGGCGGGGCCGTCCTGTTCTCGCTCGTCTACGTCGCCGTCTGGACGATCGGCTTCGCCGTGGGCATGCACCGCCGCCATACGGAGGACCTGCTGCGGAGCCAGGCCGCGCTCGCGGAGGCGGAACTGGAGAAGGCGAGGCGGGGCGTCGCGGAGGAGCGGATGCGAATCGCCCGCGAGTTGCACGACGTGGTGGCGCACAGCATGAGCGTGATCACCGTGCAGGCCGGGTTCGGCGCCATGGTGATCGATGACAGGCCCCATGAGGCCAGGGCCGCCTTGAGCGCGATCGCGAGCACCGGCCGGGAGACCCTGACCGAACTGCGACGGCTGCTCGGCGTGCTCCGGGTGGAAGATCCCGCCACCGCCACCGGCGAACCCGAGCTCTCGCCCTCCCCGAGGCTCGCCGACCTGGACCGGCTCGTGAAGCAGACGGCCGCGGCCGGAGTGAAGGTAGACGTCGAGATCACCGGTCGCCCGCGCGGCCTGCCCGCCGGGGTCGACCTGTCGGCGTACCGCATCCTGCAGGAGGCGCTCACCAACGTGGTCAAGCACGCCGGCGTCCCCCGCGCCCGCGCGACCCTGGATTACCGAGCCGACGAACTCCTCATCGAGGTCACCGACAAGGGACGGGGCTGTCACGGCGACCGGCCTCGTGCCGGCCACGGTCTGGTCGGCATGCGGGAGCGGGTCAACCTCTACGGCGGCTCGTTCCAGGCCGCACCGCTGCCGGGTCATGGCTTCAAGGTGACCGCTCGCCTCCCCCTTCGCCCGGACGGCCCGCCCGCAGGCGCCTGTCCACACGAGGAGCGGATCACGTGAGCGTGCGCGTGGTGGTGGCAGACGACCAGACCCTCCTGCGGGCAGGCCTGCGCGGCATCATCGAGACCGCGCCGGACCTGACCGTCGTCGGCGAGGCGGCGACCGGCCTGGAAGCGGTCGAACTCGTCCGCGCCCACAGGCCGGACGTCGTCTGCATGGACATTCGGATGCCCGACATGGACGGCCTGGAGGCCACCCGCCTGATCACCTCGTCCTGCGACGCGAGGGTGCTGATCCTCACCACGTTCGACCTGGACGAATACGTCTACGCGGCAATGCGCGGCGGAGCGAGCGGCTTCCTGCTCAAGGACGCTCCGCCCCAGGACCTGCTCACCGCGATCCGGGTCGTCGCGGCCGGCGACGCCTTGCTCGCCCCCACGATCACCAAACGCCTGATCAGGGACTTCGCGGCCCGCCCCCTGCCTCCACAACGGCCGCGGACCCCTACCCTCCGGGGCATCACCGAACGCGAACGCCAGGTCCTCGAACTGGTCGCCGAGGGCCTGTCGAACAGTGAGATCGCCGATCATCTGCATATCGGGCCGGGTACCGCCAAGACTCACGTGGGCCGTCTGCTGACCAAGCTCGGCGCCCGCGACCGTGTGCAGCTCGTGATCATCGCCTACCGTGCCGGCCTGGTGACCGTTGCCTGAACCCCGTCGAGCCCCCAGGTCATCCGTACCCGGGGGCTGGGCGGCCCGTCAGGGAACGAACGTCACCTCGGGAAACCTGGGCGAAGGACCATCCAGGAGGTGGCCACGGTGGCGGAGGTGCAGATCGAAGAACGCGGCCGGGTAAGCCTGCTGGATCGCCGTGACGCGCTCGGGGGCGAGCGTCCCGATCTGCGCGGCCAGCTCGGATTCCGTCAGCCCGAGCGGCCGTGCCGCCTGCGCGGTGAGCACCTCGGCATCGGTGTAGGAGCCGTGCGCGACGTCCCTGGACCGAATGTTGAGCTTCCAGCCCTTCAGCTTGGACCAGAACGTCGCCAGGTCCGGCAGTTCCTCCCTGAGGGCCTTGGTGGCGCTCATCAGCATGTACGGCCGCTTGAGTCCGGCGGTGACGACGGGCCCCGCGATCGGGCCGTCCAGACTGAGCCCGGCCTTGATCCGCCGGTCCTCGAACATGGCGGACGCGACGGTGGCCCCGCCCGCCGAGTGCCCGAACATGCCGACCCTGCCCAGGTCGAGCAGGCCTCGAAGCCCGGAGGGCAGCGGCCGATGCCCGGCGTCTGGGTTGCCGCCCGCGTCGAGCACCGCGAGCGTGTCCAGGACGAAACGGGTGTCGGCGACGCGTTCTCGGAATATCACCGGCCCCGTCGCAGGACCGTCGGGGGCGGGCGGCACCACCCGGCCGCCGGGGAACTCGACCACGCCGTCGTACGTGTGCCCGATCGTCACCACCACGTAACCACGGCTGGCCAGATCCTCCACCACGATCGTGTTGGTCGAGCGAGGCGCGTTGTTGCCCGGCGAGTAGAGCACGACCGGAAGCCGGCCGTGGCGCCGATCGGCGGGTGCCCCCTCATGTGCGTGGGTCACGGGAAGTAGCACCGCGCCGGGAGGAAGACCCTGCTCGCGCAGGTACTCGGCACCGGCTTTGGGAGAGATCCACGGGGCGGACGGATGACGCGACACGTCCCGAGCCGGGTAGGTCAGGCTGATCATCAACTCGCGCCGGGCCGGCGAGCCGGCCAGCGCGTCCGGCCGGGAAGGGTCGACCAGGTGCAGGGAGACCGTGCCAAGGCGGTACTGCCCGGTCGGCGCCGGCAGGGTCAGCTGGAGCGGCGCGCGAGCGGCCTGAGCGACAGCGGCGCCATGTGCGCCAGGCGTGTTGATCGCGACCTCCGCAGCCGCCGTCACGACGGTGAGTACGGCTGCCGCGCACGCCAGCAGCCCGGTCTTCGCATGTGGGGACACCACATCCACTCCTCGGAATCGTCGGCCTGGGATGTGGTCCGAGACTGCCCGGCGGGCGACGCCGGTGTCGTCTGCCTCAAGGCCCGTTTGTGAGGACGGCGTCTGCCTCGGGGGATAGGCCTGATCAGAGATCGAGCCGGTCGAGGCTCAGTTTGAACCCCACGTGTGAGGCGGCGAAGCCCAGCGAGCCGTAGAAGCGGTGGGCCTCGGTGCGGGCCTTGTCGGAGGTGAGCTGCACCAGCGCGCAACCGCGCTCCCGGGCCCGCTCGACCGCCCATCGCATCATCTCCCGGCCGATCCCCCGGTTGCGGTGCGGCACCGCCACCCGGACCGCCTCGACCTGCGCGCGCTCGCCGCCCCGCCGCGACAGCCCGGGAATGTAGGTGATCTGCATGGTCCCGACCACCTCGCCGTCCGACTCCACGACGATCAACTCGTTGCGCGGGTCGGCGTCCACCGCTTCGAAGGCGGCGTAGTAGTCCGGCTCCCCGGAAGAGGGGCGGGCGGCGGTGATCGGGTCATCGTTGATCATGGCTACGATGACGGGGACGTCCTCACGCCGGGCGGTACGGAAGTGCAGCGACATGCCGGGGAGCCTAACCGGGTGGTGTCAGGGGCGGCTCAGGGACTTCCCCGATGCCGATGAAACGCCCGAAAAGGCACGCTGTAGTCATGAACGAACTGACCCGCATGGACGAGATGTCCTTGGCCGGCGCGGCCCTGCGCGGCGCGCCCTGGCGCGCCGCGGCGACGTCCGGTGGGGCGGTCGCGGCCACGAGCTTCCTCCTGGGCGTGATCCTGCCCGGCCCGGCCGACCTGACCTGGGCCCTGTGCGCGGGGATCACCGTGTTCGCCCTCGTCGCGGCGATCGGAGCGATCTCCAAGCCGGACGTCGGCGACCGGGTGACCCGGCAGGCCCGCCTCTGGGCGCTGCGCCACCCCTGGCGCTTCTCGCTCTATCCCGGCCTCGGCGCGGCGGCCCTCATGTACCCGGTGCAGCTCGTGGTCGACCGTGAGGGCGTCTTCGGCGCGGCCTGGGACGCGCTGTGGGGCGGCGCGCTCGTGCTGCTGATCACCGCCGTCCTCACGTTCTCGATGCGCGGCCGGGCCAAGGGCGTCTGACCTCAGGCCCCCCGCTCCGCCGCGCTCCGGCAGACGCAGAACTCGTTGCCCTCGGGGTCGAGCAGAGTGACCCATCCGGCACCGTCCGGCGTCCGGTGGTCCTCGTACGGCTTGGCCCCGAGCGCGAGCAGCCGCTCCACCTCCTGGTCGCGGGTGCCGTCCCCGGAGGGGACGACGTCGAGGTGCAGGCGGTTCTTGACCGTCTTGCCCTCGGGCACCCGGATGAAGAGCAGGTGCGGGGAACCGTCCGGGCGTTCCAGCATGACCTCGTCGTCCTCCGGCTCGGAGTCGACGAGCGGCCGGCCCAGGGCCTCGCTCCACCACTGGGCCAGCTCGTACGGCCGGGCGCAGTCGATCGTCATCGTGTAGATCTCAATCACGCGCCCAGCCAATCGCGACACCACCAAAGTCGTCAAGCAGGTTTTCGGTCGCTTCGCCCCCGCGTCAGTGCGCTCCGCCTCCCGCGAGATTGAGCCCGACCACACCGGTCACGATCAGGGCGATCGATGCGATCCTCATCGGCGACGCGTCGTCACCCAGCAGGATCATGCCGACGATCGCCGTGCCCACCGCGCCGATGCCGGTCCATACGGCGTAGGCCGTACCGACTTCGAGGGTCTTGAGCGAAAGCGACAGCAGGGCGAAACTGACGACCGCGAAGACGAGAAACGTGCCGGACCACCACAGGTGCGAGAAACCGCTGCTCATCTTGAGCGAGTACGCCATGGCGACCTCGAAGAGACCGGCAGTGACGAGAAGGATCCAGGCCATGGCTCTCTCCTGATACGAGACTTGACTTCCTGGGGCAGGGAGTGCGTCGTCTTCGCTTTCCGGGTACGGCGCGTCTCGTCCGGGAGGGCATCGGATGCCTCTCTGCCGTAAAGCTAACACAGCATCGGGTCCGCGAAGTCTCCGCATCTGGTCAACCGGCCCGAGGTGGCAGTGCGAACCATGACAGGGCTTGCATATCGCTAGTTACTCGTGGGTAGCATCATCCCAGGGTTACTGACCGGTATGTAACTCCCCGCCATGGTTCTAGGAGCGCACACAGATGGGTCACTACAAGAGCAACCTCCGCGACCTGGAGTTCAACCTCTTCGAGGTGTTCGGGCGCAGGGAGATCCTCGGCACCGGCCCGTTCGCCGAGGTGGACGAGGACACCGCGCGAAGCGTGCTGGACGAGGTGAACCGGCTCGCCACCGGCCCCATCGCCGACTCGTTCGAGGACGCCGACCGCCACCCGCCCGTCTTCGACCCCGCCACCCACAGCGTGACCATGCCGGAGAGCTTCAAGCGCTCCTACCAGGCCTGGGTGGACGCCGAGTGGTGGCGCCTGGAGCTGCAGCCGGAGCTCGGCGGCACGCCCGCCCCGCGCAGCCTGGTGTGGGCCATGGCCGAGATGGTGCTCGGCGCCAACCCCGCCGTGTGGATGTTCGCCTGCGGCCCCGCCTTCGCCCGCCTGCTGTTCGAGCTCGGCACCCCGGAGCAGAAGCGGTTCGCCGAGATGGCCGTCGAGCGGCGCTGGGGCGCGACCATGGTGCTGACCGAGCCCGACGCCGGCTCCGACGTGGGCGCCGGCCGTACGAAGGCGATCCGGCAGCCCGACGGCACCTGGCACATCGAGGGCGTCAAGCGCTTCATCACCAGCGCCGAGCACGACATGGCCGAGAACATCTTCCACCTCGTGCTGGCCCGGCCCGAGGGCGCCAGGCCCGGCACCAAGGGCCTGTCGATGTTCCTCGTGCCGAAGCACCTGGTGGACCTGGAGACCGGCGAGCTGGGCGAGCGCAACGGCGTGTACGTCACCAACGTCGAGAAGAAGATGGGCCTGAAGGTCTCCACGACCTGCGAGCTCACGCTCGGCGAGAAGCACCCCGCCATCGGCTACCTGGTCGGCGACGTGCACGACGGCATCCGGCAGATGTTCATGGTGATCGAGCACGCCCGCATGATGGTGGGCGCCAAGGCCATCGCCACGCTGTCCACCGGCTACCTCAACGCGCTCGACTTCGCCAAGAACCGCGTCCAGGGCGCCGACCTCACCCGCTCGGGCGACAAGACCGCCCCGCGCGTCCCGATCACCCACCACCCCGACGTACGCCGCGAGCTCATGCTGCAGAAGTCGTACGCCGAGGCCATGCGGGCGCTGGTCATCTACACGGCGACCATCCAGGACCAGATCCAGATCGCGGAGTTCGAGGGCCGCCGCGACGAGGCCGCCGAGGCGCTCAACGACCTGCTGCTCCCGCTGGTCAAGGGCGTCGGCTCCGAGCGGTCGTACGAGCTGCTGGCCCGCTCGCTGCAGACGCTCGGCGGCTCGGGCTTCCTGCAGGACTACCCGATCGAGCAGTACATCCGCGACTCGAAGATCGACTCGCTGTACGAGGGCACGACCGCGATCCAGGGCCAGGACCTGTTCTTCCGCAAGGTCCTGAAGAACCAGGGCGCGGCGCTGGGGGCGCTGCTCGGCGAGATCAAGACGTTCGCCGCCTCGGAGGCGGGCAACGGACGGCTGAAGGTCGAGCGCGGCCTGCTCGACGAGGCGGCCGACGAGGTCAAGGCGATGGCCGACACGATGGCCGGCTGGGCGATCGCCTCCATGGAGACGCCGCAGGAGGTCTACAAGGTCGGCCTCAACACCACCCGGTTCCTCATGGCGCTGGGCGACCTGGTGCTGGGCTGGCTGCTGCTGCGCCAGGCCGAGATCGCGCTGAACGCCCTGTCCGCCTCGGAGGAGGACAAGGCGTTCTACACGGGCAAGGTCGGGGCGGCCTCGTTCTTCGCGCAGACCGTGCTGCCCCGCCTGGCCGCCGAGCGCCGCGTGCTCGCCGCCACCGGCCAGGACCTCATGGAGCTGCCGGAAGAGTCCTTCTGATCTGCTTCTGGTTCGGCACGGCCGCCGCCCACGATCTGGCGCGGCGGCCGTACCGCGTTTCGGGGCCGCACCGCTCCCCGGGCCGGTCAGGTGAACGCGGGGAGCGGTGCGGCGGTCAGTGGAGGCACGCGCACCCTCAGGCGGACGCGGGAAGCGGCCGGGCGGCGCCGTCCTCGTCGGTGTTGACGGTCTGGAGCAGTTCCTCGCGCTCGGGGGTGTTCTCCGGGCGGACGAAGCCGATGATCGTGAAAAGCACCAGCGAGGTGGCCACCGGCGCGGCCGTCGCCACGGCGGTCGAGACGTCGCTCATGCCGTAGTTGGTGAGCCAGAAGACGAACAGGCCGGCCGCCCACGAGACGAGCGCGGCCGTCGGGCCTGACCTGCGGAACAGCGGCAGCATGCCGAGCAGCAGCGGGATCGAGATCGGGCCCATGAGCCCGGCCACCCACTTGATGACGACCGTGATGATGTCCTTCAGCACCGGGCTGTTGACCTGGGTGGCCACGGCCATCGACAGCGCGATGAACGCCACCGTGGTGACCCGGGCCGCGACCAGGCCGGCCCTGGTGTCCCAGGCCCGCGCCGCGCGGGACAGCACCGGGATCACGTCGCGGGTGAAGACCGAGGCGATCGCGTTGGCGTCGGAGGAGGCCATCGCCATCGTGTGCGAGAAGAAGCCGGCGATCACCAGGCCGAGCAGGCCGTGCGGGATGAGCTGGGTGGTCAGCAGCGCGTACGAGTCGCTCGCGTCCGCCTTGGTCGCGTGGACCAGCAGCGGCGCGGCCCACATCGGGAAGAACAGCAGCAGCGGCCAGACCGCCCACAGCACGGCCGACAGCCGGGCGCCGCGGGCCGCCTGGGCCGCCGTCGGCGCGGCCATGTAGCGCTGGGCCTGGTTCCACATGCCGCCGTTGTACTCGAACGTCTTGATGAACAGGAACGCGAGCAGGAACGTCACGGTGAACGGCCCGTTCAGCGGCTGCGCGTGCTCGGGCGGCAGCCGGTCCCACATGCCGCCCACCGCGCCGATGCCGCCGAGCTTGGCGAGGACGGCGAAGAGCATCACGACACCGGCGAGGAGCTGGATGACGAACTGCCCGAAGTCGGTGAGCGCGTCGGCCCACAGCCCGCCGACCGTGCAGTAGACGGCGGTGACGACGCCGGTGATCAGGATGCCCTGGTTGAGCGACAGGCCGGTGAACGTCGACAGCAGCGTGGCGATCGCGGCCCACTTCGCGCCGACATCCACGATCTTCAGCAGGCCGCCGGACCAGGCGAGCGCCTGCTGGGTCGGCACGTTGTACCGCTTGGCGAGGAACTCCAGCGGCGAGCTGACCCTGAGCTTCGAGCGGATCCGGTTCAGCCTCGGGGCGAACAGCACCGAGCCGATCGCGATGCCGATCGCGATCGGGAAGGCCCAGGTGACGTACGAGGTGGCGCCGTAGAGGTAGGCGATGCCGGCGTACCCGGTGAACATGACGGCGCTGTAGCCGGACATGTGGTGCGAGATGCCGGCCAGCCACCAGGGCATCTTGCCCCCCGCGGTGAAGAAGTCACTGATATTGCCGATGCGCCGGTGCGAGTAGACGCCGATCCCCACCATGACGATGAAATAGGCGCCGAGAACGTACCAGTCCAAATGGTTCACGCGCGTCGTACCTCCGGGTGAACGGCGGCACCCGGACCGACAACCGCCTGGCCTCGTAACGATGCGCCCGTCCCCTGTCCGCCGTCAATGGCGGGTACGCAGGTCACGAACGCACTGGAGACCACATCGAGACCGTGACGCAGGTCATAGCCAGTTCATGTTTCTGAACCAGCTTCGCGTATCTGAATCGTTATCAGGCGTGGCCTTGATCTCGCACGGGGCGGGGGGTGAAAGTGTGCGGCGAAATGAGGTTCCAGCAAGCGGCACAGAACGGACCCGTCACCGCCTGGCACCGGTGATCGTCCGGCATGGCACGTGCGCGACCGGGAGGACGAGGGGCGCCGGCCCGCTCGCCCTTCGCGTGAGCATGCCCGGGAGTGTGAAGGAGAAGGTCAGACGGCCGCGACCACGGCGGAGCGGCGTTCGAGGGCGGCCGACAGGACGGCGAGCACGAGCGCGGAGGCGGTGAGGAGGGCACCCACCCAGTTGGGCGCGGTGTAGCCCAGACCCGCCGCGATGACGAGGCCGCCGAGCCAGGAGCTCAGGGCGTTGCCGAGGTTGAAGGCGCCGATGTTGACGGCCGAGGCCAGCGTCGGCGCGCCGTGGGCCAGGTCGAGCACGCGCTTCTGCAGCGGCGGCACGGTGGCGAAGCCGAGCGCCCCGACCAGGGTGACGGTCACCGCGGCGAGGATCTTGCTGTGCGCGGTCAGCGTGAAGGCGGCGAGGACGACCGCGAGGGCGCCCAGCGAGACGTACAGCATCGGCATCAGCGCCCGGTCGGCGAACCTTCCGCCCACGAGGTTGCCGGCGACCATGCCGAGGCCGAAGAGGACCAGCAGCCAGGTGACCGCACCTTCGGGGTAGCCCGCCACCCGGGTCATCATCGGCGCGATGTACGTGATGGCCGCGAAGACGCCGCCGAACCCGAGCACGGTCATGCCCATCGCCAGCAGCACCTGGACGTCGCGGAGCGCGGCCACTTCGTGACGCAGGCGTACGCCCTCCGGGCGCGGCATCTCGGGCACGAGCGCGGCGACGCCGATCAGGCCGACGGCGCCGAGCCCGGCGACCACGGCGAAGGTCGTCCGCCAGCCGGCGACCTGGCCGATCAGAGTGCCCAGGGGCACGCCCACGACGTTGGCCACGGTCAGGCCGGTGAACATCAGCGCGATCGCCGCGGCCCTCCGATGCGGAGCGACCAGTTCGGCCGCGACCACGGAGCCGATGCCGAAGAACGCGCCGTGCGCCAGCGAGGCGATCACCCGGCCCGCCAGCATCACTCCGAAGCCCGGCGCGAGGGCCGACAGCAGGTTGCCGGCGATGAACAGCCCCATCAGCAGCATCAGCACGCGCTTGCGGGACATGGCTGTCCCCAGCACGGTCATCGGCGGGGCGCCGACGACCACGCCCAGGGCGTACCCCGTGACGAGCAGGCCGACGGTCGGGATGGAGACCCCGAGGTCGGACGCCACCTGCGGGAGCAACCCCGTGATCACGAACTCGGTGGTCCCGATCCCGAAGGCCCCGATGGCGAGGGCTACGAGTGCGAGAGGCATGAGGACGTCCCCCAACGATTGCAGGAGCAATTAACAGGCGCCGACAATAGTTGCAGACGCCGAATACTTGCAAGCGCGGGCTATTGCATGGGTGGGGTATCCTCGTCCCAGTCACACGCGTACGGAGGGAGAGTCGATGACGGCCGCCGATCCCGCCCTCACCGCACTCGCGCAGGGCTGGTGCGCGCTCTCCCTGTTGCACGAGAAGATCGAGGCGCACATCGAACGCGCCCTGCAGAGCAAGCACGGCCTGAGCGTGCGGGAGTACTCCCTGCTGGAGACGCTCAGTCGGCAGCACGACGGCCCCGGCGGCCACCTGCAGATGAAGCAGGTCGCCGACGCCGTGGTGCTCAGCCAGAGCGCGACGACGCGCCTGGTGACCCGGCTCGAAGAGCGGGGACTGCTCACCCGCTACCTGTGCCCCACCGACCGCCGTGGGATCTACACCGACGTCAGCCCGACGGGCCTGGCGCTGCTCGCCGAGGCCCGGCCCACGAACGACGCCGCCCTGCGGGAGGCACTCGACCAGGCGGCCGAGAACCCCCGGCTCGCCCCTCTGGTCGAAGCGGTCGAGTCACTGCATGCGCACTAGAGGACGTACTGCACGGCCGCGCGGGCGGCGAGGATCGGCGTGATGCACTCGTCGATCACGGCCCGGTGGGCCGGGTGGTCGCGGTAGACGACGTAGTCCTCCGCGGAGTCGAAGTCGGCGACCACGGCGAAGGAGAAGTTGCCCTGGTTGACGCCCGCGTCCGAGCCGATCTGGTAGGCGCGCAGCTCGGGGATGACATCCGGCAGCCCGCCCAGCCGCCTGGCCACCTCGGCGCGCTGCTCCTCGGTGGCGTCCTCGGTCCACTTCAGCAGCACGACGTGGCGGAACATGCACTCCCCCTGGGACGCGACCCGCGCGGCCCCACCGGCCGCGCTCTTCACGGCGCTCATCCTCTCATCCCCCGCGCCGCGGGGCGGACCCCGCCCCGCGGACGCCGCCACCTCGTCCGCTGACTGGTCTCAGAGCCAGTGCCACTCGATGGAGGCCCGCCTGCGCCGTGCGGCGAGCCACGCTCCGAAGGCGGTCTCGCCCGCCGCGGCCAGCGTCTCCGGGTCGTCCCGCGCCACCCGGCGCTCCAGCACGATCCCGGTCAGATAGCCGTCGCCGTACGCCACCGGGCCGATCAGCGTGTCGTGCGCGGCGTGGCGCAGGGGCCCGGGCAGATCCCTGGCCCACCGCTCACCCACGGTCACCACGGCCTCCCCGCAGCCCACCAGGCCGCCCACGCCGCGTAGCAGCTCCCCGTTCACCGGCTGCGAGCCCGACACCCACAGGGCGCGTACGCGGTCGAAGTCGCAGCGGTGGGCGGCGAGGTGGGCCGGTGCGAGCTCGGCCTCCTTGCGCCGCCGGAAGCGCCGCCGCCGCGCGATGCCGGCGATGAACGCCTCGAACTGCTCGCCGGACAGCGACATCTCCGCCAGCCAGGCCAGCGTGGAGGCGCGGTCGCGCAGGCCGTGACCGGCGCGGAACTCCTCGGCGGCGGCCCGGATGTCGGCCTCGTCGAGGGGCTCGCCGTCCTCCAGCGTCTCGTTCATCAGCAGGCACTGCTCGACGATCTCGTCGTGGACGTCGCGGTCGCCGTACGGCCGCCGGCGCGGCAGCATGAGCGCCTCGGCGACGCGCAGGCGCACGCGGTCGACCGTGACCAGGTATCCGGCGGCCCAGTTTCCGGCGGCCCAATTTCCAGCGGCCCAGTGGACCGGGGACTCGGCCGTCCAGGGCACGCCGACGTCCGGCGAGGCGGACAGGGCCACCGTGCCGCCCTCCGGATGTTCGACGAGCAGGTCGTAGTCGACCAGCGGGCTGTCCGGACGCAGGCCGACGACGAGCTGGGCCCGCGCGTCCGGGTGGGTGGCCGCCCACGCCGCGGCCAGGCTCCTGGCCTCGGGAACGGCCGCACGGCGGCGGCGCAGGCCGCGCAGCAGTTCGACGGCTTCGGCGAGGACCGCGGCGAACGCGGTCACGGATACGGCGGTCATGCCGCCGACCGCCCGGTGCTCTCCCCGGCCGGGGCCGCGGCCGGCCGGCGGGGGCCGCGGGCGAGGGCCGCCGTCACCCGTGACCCGGCGGGAAACTCACCGCTGTCCCAACGGGTCACGGGGACGCCCAGACGCTCGATCTTCGGGATGACGCGGCGCACGGTGGTGTCCTGCCGGTCGCTCAGGATGAGGATCACAAGCGAACGGTAGGAATCCGAGCTTGAACCTCACTGGTTCGGATCTTGCATCCTGCTTGCGTTGCCTCGGAAACGCACGACGACCCAGCCCGCGCCGGGGGCGCCCCTCCGGCTCGCGGGGCGTTCTCCCACTCGCCGTCGGGGCGCTTCTTCGTACCTCCTCAGCTCCAGGCGAGCATGCGGAGAGGGTCCTCCAGCATGGCGCCGACGTCGCGCAGGACGTACGAGCCGAGCTCGCCGTCGACCACGCGGTGGTCGAACGACAGCGCCAGCGTGGTGACCTTGCGGACCGCGAGCTGCCCGTCGACCACCCAGGGCATGTCCCTGATCTGGCCCACGGCGAGGATCGCCACCTCTCCGGGATTGAGGATCGGGGTGCCCGCGTCGACGCCGAAGACGCCCACGTTGGTGATCGTGATCGTGCCGCCGCTCAGCTCGGCGGGCTGGCACTTCCCGGCCCGCGCCCGCTCGGTGAGCTCGCCGAGCGCCCGGGCGAGCTCGGGCAGCGACATCGCGTCGGCGTCCTTGACGTTCGGCACGATCAGCCCGCGGTCGGTGGCGGCGGCGATGCCGAGGTTCACGTAGTGCTTGACCACGATCTCCTCGCCGGTCCACGCGGCGTTGACCATCGGGTGCCGCTTGACCGCGGTGATCAGGGCCTTCGCCACGAGCAGCAGCGGGGAGACCTTGACCTCGGCGAACTCCGGCAGCGTGCGCAGCCGCCTGACCGCCTCCATCGTCTCGGTCACGTCGACCTGCAGCCACTCGGTCACGTGCGGGGCCGAGAACGCGCTGGCCACCATCGCCTGCGCGGTCGCCTTCCTGACCCCTCTGACCGGGATGCGCTCCTCCCTCGCCCCGGCCTCCCGCCGCACGGCGGCCGGAGCGGCGGCGGGCGCCGCCACCGCGGCCTCCACGTCCGCCCGGGTGATCGACCCCTGGGGGCCGGTGCCCGTGAGGGTGGTCAGGTCGACGCCGAGGTCCTTGGCGAGCTTGCGGACCGGCGGCTTGGCCAGGACGCGTGCCCGTGCAGGCGCCGCGGAGCCGTCGCCCTGGACGGCACCGGCCGGAGCGGGAGGGGTCGGCGGGGGCGCGGCGGTCCGGACGGGCGGAACCGGCACAACCGGCGGAGCCGACGAGACCGGTGGAGCAGACGAGACCGGCGGGGCGGACGCGGCGGGCGGGGCCGACGCGGCCAGCTTGCGGGGGCGGCGGCGGGTGGCGGCCGTCTTGACGCCGTACCCGACCAGCACCGGCTGGCGCTCCTCCTTCGCCGGGGCGCCGTTCCGCGGGTCCGGCACCATGTCGTCCGCCAGCGCCTCCCGGCCCGCGTCGGCGCCACCGCCCTCGCCGTCCTCGACCGAGATGATCGGGGCGCCGACGTCCACGGTCTGGCCCTCGCTGACCATCAGGGCGGAGACGGTGCCCTCGTACGGGCACGGCAGCTCGACGACGGCCTTGGCCGTCTCGATCTCCACGATCGTCTGGTTGATCTTCACCGGGTCGCCCGGGGCGACGTGCCACTTGACGATCTCGGCCTCGGTCAGTCCCTCGCCCACGTCGGGGAGCCTGAACTCACGGAGCATGAGAAGTCCCTCCCCCTCAGTACGCGAACGAGCGGTCCACGGCGTCGAGCACGCGGTCCAGGTCGGGCAGGTAGTGGTCCTCCAGCCGGGACGGCGGGTAGGGCGTGGAGAACCCGCCCACCCGCAGCACGGGCGCCTCCAGGCTGTAGAAGCAGCGCTCGGTGACGCGCGCGGCGATTTCGGCCCCGAAGCCGGTGAAGACGGGGGCCTCGTGGACGACCACGCACCGCCCGGTCCGCGTCACGGACTCGGTCAGGACGTCCACGTCGAGAGGGTTGAGCGAGCGCAGGTCGATGACCTCGATGTCCCGCCCGTCCTCCTGCGCCGCCGCGGCGGCCTCCAGACAGGTCTTCACCATCGGCCCGTACGCGACCAGCGTGACGTCGCGGCCCTGCCGTACGGTGCGGGCGCGGTCGAGCGGCAGGCCGGGGGCGGCGAGGTCGACGTCGGCCTTGTCCCAGTAACGGCGCTTGGGCTCGAAGAAGATGATCGGATCGTCGCAGCGGACGGCGTCCTGGATCATCGTGTACGCGTCCACGGGGTTCGAGCACGCGACCACCCGCAGGCCCGCGGTGTGGGTGAAATACACCTCGGGCGACTCGGAGTGGTGCTCGACCGCCCCGATGCCGCCGCCGCAGGGGATGCGTACGACGACCGGCAGCTTGAGCGTGCCGAGCGACCGCAGCGGCATCTTGGCGAGCTGGGTGATGATCTGGTCGGCGGCCGGGAACACGAACCCGTCGAACTGGATCTCGCAGACCGGCCGGTAGCCGCGCAGGGCCAGGCCGATCGCCGTCCCGATGATGCCCGACTCGGCGAGCGGCGTGTCGATCACGCGGTCCTCGCCGAAGTCCTTCTGCAGGCCGTCGGTGACGCGGAAGACGCCGCCGAGCTTGCCGACGTCCTCTCCCATCACGAGCACCTTGGGGTCGTCCTCCATCGAGCGGCGGAGGCCCTCGTTCAACGCCTTGGCGAGGGTCAGTGTGGTCATCGTTCGAACCCCGCCAGGTAGGTCAGGTACTGCTCGCGTTCCTCGTCGAGGAGTGGGTGGGCACCGGCGTACACGTGATCAAAGATAGCCCCGGGCGGCGGGTCGGGCAGCGCAAGGCACCGGCTTCGCACGTCCTTGCCGAGCGCGTCGGCCTCGGCGTCGATCTTCTCGAAGAACTCCTGGTCGGCGAGCTGGTTCTTGAACAGGTACGCCTTGACCCGCTCGATGGGGTCCTTCAGCTTCCACGCCTCCAGCTCGTCGGCCAGCCGGTAGCGGGTCGGGTCGTCGGAGGTGGTGTGCGCGCCCATGCGGTAGGTGAACGCCTCGATCAGCGTCGGCCCCTGCCCCTCGCGGGCGTTGCGCAGCGCGCGGCGGGTCACGGCGAGGCAGGCGAACACGTCGTTGCCGTCCACCCGGATCCCGGGGAAGCCGAAGCCGGACGCCCTCTTGTAGAGCGGGATCTTCGACTGCTTCTCCAGCGGCTCGGAGATGGCCCACTGGTTGTTCTGACAGAAGAACACGATGGGGGCGTTGAACACGGAGGCCCAGATGAAGGACTCGTTCACGTCGCCCTGGGAGGTCGCGCCGTCGCCGAAGTAGACGATCGTGGCCGCCTCGGCGCCGTCGCGCTGGATGCCCATGGCGTACCCGACCGCGTGCAGGGTCTGGGAGCCGATGACGATCGTGTAGAGGTGGAAGTTGTGCTCGGCCGGGTCCCATCCGCCGTTGCTCACGCCGCGGAACAGGCCGAGCAGCTTGACCGGGTCGACGTCGCGGCACCAGGCCACGCCGTGCTCTCGATAGGTGGGGAAGACCATGTCGGCGTCCGTGAGCGCCCGGCCCGAGCCGATCTGGGCCGCCTCCTGCCCGAGCAGGGACGCCCAGATGCCGAGCTCGCCCTGCCGCTGGAGCGCGACGGCCTCCAGGTCGACGCGGCGGACGAGGACCAGGTCACGGTAGAGGGAGCGGACCTCCTCCGCGGTCAGCTCGATGTCGTAGTCGGGATGCTCGACCCGCTCCCCTTCCGGGGTGAGCAGTTGGACGAGCTCCGGGGGTGCGTCTACACCACGAGGGGCGTCGGCTGTCACGTGCCACTCCTGTGCGTCTCGGGCCCTCGCGGGTGGGGTCACCCCCGCGGGAAGGCCGGGTCGTCTGGCGTACGGCCGCTGGGGTGGGCGACCGGGCGCATATGGGGACATCGTGGCAGAAGTCACACCCCTTAGCGCAAGACCCCGCCCGCCCGTCCACACTTCTCCGATTCCCGGACTGTGAGACGCCACACCCCTGCGTCACGCCTCAGGAGCGGTGGACCACTCGTCCGCCCAGCATCGTCAGCCACGCGTCCACCCCCGCCAGCTCGTCCACGCCGAGGCGGTCGAGGTCGTGGTCCAGGACGACGACGTCGGCCAGCTTGCCCGGCGTCAGGGAGCCGATGCGGTCCTCCATCCGCAGCGCGTACGCCGCGTCGGCGGTGTGGGCGCGCAGCGCCTCGTCCAGGGTGACGGCGTGGTCGGCGCCGATGGGGTCGCCCTCCCGGGTGCGCCGCCGCACGGCGTTGGCCACGGTCTCCATCGGCCGCAGCGAGGACACGAACGAGTCGCTCGACAGCACCGGGCGGAGCCCGGCGTCGATCTCCTCGCGCATCGGCTGGAGCCGGTGGGCGCGGCGCTCCCCCAGCCGCCGTACGAAGTCCCTGCCGCTGTCGTGCAGGAAGTTCGGCTGGTTGACCGGGATCACGCCGAGCGCGGCGAAATCGCGCACCTGGTCGGGCGTCGGGTGGCCGCAGTGCTCGATGCGCGGCCGGGCGTCGTCCCCCGACACGGCCACCGCGGCCTTGATCGCGTCGAGCGTGTAGGCCATCGCGAGATCGCCCTGCGTGTGGATGCCGACCTGCCAGCCCGCCTCGGCCGCCCGGCGGACGAGGTCGGTGAGGCGCTCGGGCCGGTGATAGGTGGAGCCGGTGAACTGCCCGCCCTCGCCGTACGGCTCGCTGAACAGGGCGGTGCCGCCGAGCAGCGTGCCGTCGCAGTAGAACTTCATCGCGCCCAGGCGCAGCATGTCGTCGCCGAAGGGACCGGCCAGGCCGAGCGCGGCCAGGTCGTCCAGCATGTGCGACAAAGGCATGCAGACCGTGCGCACCGGCAGCGTGCCCGCGGCGTGCGCGGCCCGGTAGATCGACAGCTCACGGCGGGACACCTGGGGGTCGCACACCGTCGTGAGTCCCGCCGACAGGTACCTCTCACCGGCGGCGGCGAGCCAGGACAGCAGCTGCTCCGCCGGGAGATCGGTGTGGAAGTTGGGGCCGTGACAGCCGATGTCCACCGCGGTCGGCAGCAGCAGCTGCATCGCGGAGTCCAGCACCATCCCGGTGAGCCGGCCGCCCTCGTCGCGCAGGAAGGCGCCGCCGACCGGGTCGGCCACGTCCGCGGTGATGCCCCGCCACGCCAGCGCGGCGGAGTTGACCACGGCGTGGTGGCCGGAGACGTGGTAGACGATCACGGGGTGCTCGGTCGTCGCCTCGTCCAGGTCCCGGCGGGAGGGCCGGCCCCCGGGGAACTTCGCGTCGTCCATGCCGAACGCCCTGATCCACTGGCCCGGCGGCGTACGCTCCGCCTCCGCGGCGATCACCGCCACCAGGTCGGCGGCGCTCCCCACGGCCGGGTAACGGGCGTCGACGGACACCAGGGACTCGGCCGTGGACAGCAGGTGGTTGTGCGGGTCGATGAACCCCGGCAGCACCGTGCGGCCGCCGGCGTCGATCACCTCGGCGCCGGGTCCGGCCACGGCCGACACGTCCGCGTCCCGGCCGACGGCGAGGACGCGGCCGTCGCGTACGGCCAGGGACTCTCCCCTGGGCGCACCGGGGTCCATGGTGCGGACCTTGGCGTTGGTGATGACGATCGCGGACAAGACTCCTCCAACTACTGGATCACTGGGAGACGGCGGGAACGCCGGAGACGGCCGAGGTGTCGCGGTGGCGTGGCGCGACGGCCAGGCAGACCACGCTGAGCAGGCACATCCCGATCAGCAGCCCGATGGCGGGCGCGGGCCCCCCGCCGCCGGCCTGGACGAGGGCGGTCGCCGCCAGCGGCGAGAGCCCGCCGAAGATCGCCCCGGCCACCTGGTAGGCCAGCGACATGCCCGTGTAGCGGACGTTCGGGGGGAACATCTCCGCGAGCAGCGTGGCCATCGGCCCGTACGTCGCGGACATGGCCAGCCGCATGAGGCCCAGCATCAGGAAGATGAGGACCGTGTTGCGCGTCCCCATGACCGTGAACTGCGGCACCGCCAGCAGGGCCACCGCGACCAGCCCGGCGATGACGACCCGCCGCCCGCCGACCCTGTCACCCAGCCATGAGATGGCGAGCGTGGCGACGAGTTCGACGAACGCGGCGAAACTGAGCCCGTTGAGCACCACCTGCTCGTCGACGCCGACGTCGGCGCCGGTCGCGTACGCGAGCAGGAAGGTCGTCGCGATGTAGTAGCCGCCGATGGCCACCGGGAGCGCCCCGATGCCGAGCAGCACGGGCCGCCACGACGACCGCAGCACGGCCTTGATCGGAAGCTCCGCGGCGGCCGCGGGCGCGCTCTCACGCCGCTGCCTGACCTGCTCGAAGACCGGCGACTCCTCGACCCGCAGCCGGATGAACATGCCGACGAGCACCAGGACCGCCGAGACGAGGAACGGCACCCGCCAGGCCCACTCGCGCAGAGCCTCGTCGCCGAGCGAGGTCATCAGGCTGAACGCCCCGGTCGCGAGCAGGGCGCCCGCGGAGTTGCCGAGCTGGGCGAACGACCCGTAGAAGGTCTTCTTCCCCTCCGGGGCGTGCTCGACCGCCATCAGCGCCGCCCCGCCCCACTCGCCGCCGACGGCGAGGCCCTGGACGAACCGCAGCAGCACCAGCAGCGCGGGCGCGGCCGCTCCGACGGAGGCGTAGGTGGGCAGCAGTCCGACGGCGAAGGTCGCCACGCCCATCATCAGCAGCGTGACGACCAGCGCCGACTTGCGGCCGAGCCGGTCGCCGAAGTGGCCGAACACCACGCCGCCCAGGGGACGCGCGAAGAACCCGACGGCGTACGTCGCGAACGCCGCCATGACACCGACCAGCGGATCGGTGGACGCCGGGAAGAAGACGCCTCCGAAGACGAGGGCGGCGGCGGTCGCGTAGACGTAGAAGTCGTACCACTCGATCGTGGTGCCGATGAAGGCCGCGAACGCGGCCCGGCGGGGAGTTCGTCGGTCCATGAGGTCCTCCGGGTGGGGTTGGGGGTTGGAGAGACCGTAAGACCAGGTCAGACGCGAGCACTGTGGGCGATGTGCACTATCGTCGAGGCTTTCTCGGGCGAAGCGCACAGGAGAGGTCATGCCGCTCACCGTCGCCGACGTGCTGGCGATGCCGATGCTGGAGATCACCCTGCTCGCGGGCCGCGACGGGCTGGGCAACCACGTCAGGTGGGCACACGCGACCGAGCTGGCCGATCCCGTGCCCTGGCTGCGCGGCGGCGAGCTGGTCATGACGGTCGGGCTCGGGCTCCCCGCGTCCGCGCGAGGCCGCGCCGAGTACGTCGAACGGCTGAGCCGGGCGGGCTGCGCCGCCCTGGCCTTCGCCCTGGACGAGCACCTGACCGAGATACCTCCCGAGATCGTCGAGGCCGCGGCCCGCCTCGGGCTGCCCCTGCTGGAGATCACCGGCAGGACGCCGTTCATCGCCGTGGCGGAGGCGGTGGCGCGATGGCACGCCGACGAGCGGGTCCGCGGCGAGCGGCGGGCGGCGGCGGCGCAGGAGGCGATGGCCCGCGCCGCGCTGCGGCACGGCTCGCTCGGCATCCTCCGCGCGCTCGCCGAGCACACCGACTGCGAGACGCTCCTGCTCGATCCGCGGGGACGGCCCCGCGTGTCCCACCCCGAGGGAGCCCGGCCGTGGCACGCGGAGGCGGCGGAGGCGGTCGGCCAGCTCACCGGGCCTCGCGGCTCCATGGTGATCGACAAGGGCGACCGTGTCCTCCAGGTGCAGAGCCTCGGCTTCACCGGGCCGCCCCGCGGCTGGCTCGCCCTGCGCGGCGCGTCCACCGAGTGGCACACCAGGATCCTGGCCAACCAGGCGGCGAGCCTGCTGGCGATCGAACTGGTGGGGCTGCACCGGGCCCGCGCCCGCGCGCACGCCCAGCGCGCCGCCGTGCTGACCGCCGTCCTCGACTCCGCCGCCCTGGGCTGTGCCGTCGACCGTGCCGCGATCGACCGTGCCGCGGGCGCGGGCTCGGCGGCATCGCTGTTCACGGCCGACCGGCTCGCCGAGATCTGCCCGATGCCGCCCCCGCCGTACGAGGTGATCGTGGCCGTGGCCCGTACGGAGGGCGAGGCCCCGGCGCTGGCCGATCCCGCGCTGGACGCGTTGAGCGACGTCATGGGAGACCCGGCCGCCGAGGAGACCGTGTTCGTCTGCCCGCGCGCCGGCGGCCTGCTCCTGGTGGTGCCGCAGACCGATCCCCGGCTCGGTCCCGCCCTGGTCGAACGGCTGGGCGCGCTCACCGGCCTGGACATCTCCGCGGGAGCGTGCGGCGCGCGGGACATCGGCGAGATCGCGTCCGCCGTACGGCACGCGACGGCGCTCGCGGGCGGCTCGGGATACACCCACGTCGACGACCTCGAGCCGTGGGCGCTGCTGCGCGATGCCCTGGACCCCGAGGGCGTGGCCCGCTTCGCCGACGTGGTGCTCAAGCCGCTGCGGGAGCACGACCTGCGGCACGGCGGCGCTCTCGTCTCCTCCGTCCGGACCTTCCTCGACTGCGGCGCGAGCGTCGAGGCCGCGGCGAGACGTCTCGGCGTGCACAGGAACACCATGCGGACCCGGCTGCAGACGGCCGAGCGCGTCTGCGGGCGCGACCTCGGCAAGGCGCGCGACCGCCTGGAGTTGTGGCTCGCCCTGTCCCTGGACGAGTTCGTCCCGCCAGGCCGCAGGAACTGAGCAGGCCGGGAAACCGCGCAAGGCGCGGAACCGCGCCGGGCGGATGGGCGGGTTGCGGCCGAGCGGGTCGTGGCCGGGCCGGGTTATGGCCGAGCGGGTCGTGGCCGGGCCGGGTTGTGGCCGGGCCGGGTTGTGGCCGGGCCGGGTTGTGGCCGAGCGGGTTGTGGCCGGGCCGCCCGGCGCGGCGCCCCGGCCCGTCGGGAACGCGCCGGTGGGGCGGCACTAGGCTTGACCCGAACGGACCCCCGAACGGGCGGACCTTCCCGAACCGGCGGGCCCTTCCCGAACGGGCGGGCCCTATGCGAATTGGAGGAACGTCGTGGCGCGCGTCATCGTCGACGTCATGCTCAAGCCGGAGATCCTCGACCCGCAGGGCCAGGCGATCGCCCGGGCGCTGCCGCGACTCGGCTTCTCCGGGGTCTCCGGGGTGCGGCAGGGCAAGCGGTTCGAGCTGGAGCTGGACGGCCCGGCCGACGAGGCCGCACTTTCGGACGTCCGAAAGATGGCCGAAACCCTGCTCGCCAACACGGTCATCGAGGACTTCTCGATCCGCGTCGAAGGGTGAAGTGGCGCATTTCACACCACTACTCCCTCAGCTTTTCCACCCCTAATCGGGCATCGGTCCGTCTCGAACCCACCTATACGGTGCGTCCTGAATAACAGGGACGTGATTTTGCGGTTAGCCCTGATTCATCGGGGAAGCCTACCTTGGTGACCTTCGACACCGGGGAGGGGTCCGGTGGATATTGAGTTCTCGCTGGCGATGCCACGGGACGCGATCGGCATCCCGATGGTCCGCCGGGTGGTGGGAGACGCGCTCCGGTCTCTCGGGGTGACCGAGCAGTGTGTGTCCGACATACTCCTGGCCACGTCCGAGGCGTGCGCCAACGCGGTGCGGCACGGTGGTCCCGCCAACCGTTACGAGGTCATGGCCACCATAGGCAACGGCCGCTGCGAGTTGCGCGTCGCCGACGAGGGCGAGGGACTGCACATGATCCCTCGCCAGTACCCACCGGCCGAGACCGAGAACGGCCGGGGCATCCTGATCATGCGCGCCGTCGTGGACGATCTCTCGTTCGACATCACGCCCGGGCGCGGCACGACCGTGCGCCTGTCCAAGGAACTCGACTGGGACGAGGACGCCATCGCCCACCACCTCACCCTCGATCGCGACCTCGCCGGGGTTTGAAGGCTCACGCCGGGCTTCGGGGAACCCCGGCGTGACGGGTGATCGGGAGGGGCCTCCGCGAGGGAAGCCGATTTGGCGGCTCCGATACCCTGAGGTGTACCGCCACTGACCGCCGTCCGGCACATGAGACGGTGGCGTCCGGCCTGGCGGGGATCCTTGGAGGGATTACTGTCATGAGCGCTGCCCGGGTGGGCGTCGTCACCTTCCCCGGAACACTCGACGACCAGGACGCCGCGCGAGCCGTACGGCTGGCCGGAGCGGAGGCGGTGCCCCTGTGGCACGCCGATCACGACCTCAAGGGAGTCGACGCCGTCTTCCTGCCCGGCGGGTTCTCCTACGGCGACTATCTTCGCTGCGGGGCGATCTCCCGGTTCTCCCCTCTCATGACCGAGCTGATCCCGGCCGCCCAGGCCGGGCTGCCCGTGCTCGGCACCTGCAACGGATTCCAGATCCTCTGCGAGGCCCATCTGCTGCCGGGCGCGCTGACCCGCAACGAGGGTCTCCACTACATCTGCCGCGACCAGCGCATCCGCGTGGAGAGCACGCGTACGGCGTGGACGGCGGACTTCGCGGACGGCCAGGAGATCGTGCTGCCGATCAAGCACGGCGAGGGCCGTTACGTGGCCGACGCGGACACGCTGGCGGCGCTGGAGGGCGAGGGCCGCGTGGTCTTCCGCTACGCGGGCGGCAACCCGAACGGCTCGCTCAACGACATCGCCGGGATCACCAACGAGGCCGGGAACATCGTCGGCCTCATGCCCCACCCCGAGCACGCGGTCGAGGACCTGACCGGCGCGCCGAGCGTGGACGGCCGCGGTTTCTTCACCTCCATCCTGAAGCGGCTGGTGAACGCATGACCCGGAGCGAACGAGGAGCGGTGAGCGACCGATGAACACCGACAGTGTGAGGCGCGCCCAGGAAACGCCGGACGAGCGCCAGCCGTACGCCGAGCTGGGCATGAAGGACGACGAGTACCAGCGCGTACGCGAGATCCTCGGGCGCCGGCCGACCAGCTCCGAGCTGGCGATCTACTCGGTGATGTGGAGCGAGCACTGCTCCTACAAGTCGTCGAAGGTGCACCTGCGGCAGTTCGGGACCAAGGCGCCCAAGTCGGAGGCCCTGCTCGTCGGCATGGGCGAGAACGCCGGCGTGGTCGACATCGGCGACGGCTGGGCCGCCACCTTCAAGATCGAGTCGCACAACCACCCGTCGTACGTCGAGCCGCACCAGGGCGCCGCGACCGGTGTCGGCGGCATCGTGCGCGACATCATGTCGATGGGCGCCCGGCCGGTCGCGGTGATGGACTCGCTGCGGTTCGGCGGGGCCGACCAGCCCGACACGCGCCGCGTGCTGCCGGGCGTGGTCGAGGGCATCAGCCACTACGGCAACTGCCTCGGCCTGCCCAACATCGGCGGCGAGGTCGTCTTCGACCCCTGCTACATCGGCAACCCGCTGGTCAACGCCCTGTGCGTCGGCCTGCTGCGCAAGGACCAGATCAAGCTCGCCACCGCGCCCGGCCCCGGCAACAAGGTCGTGCTGTTCGGCGCCCGCACCGGCGCGGACGGCATCGGCGGCGCGTCGGTGCTCGCGTCGGCCACCTTCGAGGACGAGTCGCAGGCCAAGCGGCCCGCCGTGCAGGTCGGCGACCCCTTCATGGAGAAGCTGCTCATCGAGTGCTGCCTGGAGCTGTACCAGGCGGACGTGGTCGTCGGCATCCAGGACCTCGGCGCGGCCGGCGTGTCCTGCGCCACGACCGAGCTGGCCGCCAAGGGCACCGGCGGCATGGAGGTGAACCTCAACCTCGTCCCGCTGCGCGATCCCACGCTGCGGCCCGAGGAGATCCTGATGAGCGAGTCGCAGGAGCGCATGATGGCCGTCGTCGCGCCCGACGACATCCCGGCCTTCATGGCGATCTGCGACAAGTGGGACGTCCCGGCGACCGTGATCGGTGAGGTCACCGACAGCGGCAGGCTCGTCATGACGTGGGACGGCGAGGTCATCGTCGACATCCCGCCGGGCACGGCCGCCGACGAGGGCCCGGTCTACGAGCGGCCGTTCCACGAGCCCGCCGGGCAGGCGGCGCTCAACGCCGACGGTCCCGAGCGCCTGCCGAGGCCCGAGGACCTGCGGGAGACCCTGCTCACCCTGCTCGGCTCGCCCAACCTCGGGTCGAAGGAGTGGGTGACCTCGCAGTACGACCGGTACGTCCGGGGCAACACGGTGCTGGCCCAGCCCGCAGACTCCGGCATGCTGCGCATCTCCGAGGCCATGCCGGGCGCGCAGGAGACCACGCGTGGCATCGCGCTCGCCACCGACGGCAACGGCCGCTACGCGAAGCTCGATCCGTACACGGGGGCCCAGCTCGCGCTGGCGGAGGCGTACCGCAACGTGGCGGTGACCGGCGCGAAGCCGCTCGCCGTCACCAACTGCCTCAACTTCGGCTCGCCGGAGGACCCCGAGGTCATGTGGCAGTTCTCCGAGGCCGTACGCGGGCTCGCCGACGCCTGCCGGACCCTGGGCGTGCCGGTGACCGGCGGCAACGTGTCGTTCTACAACCAGACCGGCTCGACCGCGATCAACCCGACGCCGGTGGTCGGCGTGCTCGGCGTGATCGACGACGTGGCGCAGCGGGTCAGGCCCGGCTTCACGGCCCCCGGCCTGCGCGTCCTCCTGCTGGGCGAGACCCGCGAGGAGTTCGGCGGCTCGGAGTGGGCGCACGTCGTCCACGGCCACCTGGGCGGCCTGCCACCGCAGGCGGACCTGGAGGCCGAGCGCGGCCTGGCGGCGGTGCTGACCGAGGCGGCGGCCCGCGGGCTGCTGGAGGGCTCGCACGACCTGTCCGACGGCGGTCTCGCGGTCGCCCTGGCGGAGTCGTGCCTGGCCCAGGGCGTCGGCTGCACGGTGACCCTGCCGGGTGAGGACGCCTTCGTCGAGCTGTTCAGCGAGTCGGCCGGGCGGGCGCTGGTATGCGTGCGGCCCGAGGCGTTCGACGCCGTGGCCGACCTGTGCGCCCGTCACGAGGTCCCCTGCTCCGGGCTCGGCCTCACCGGCGGTTCCGCGCTCACCGTCGAGGGCGTCCTCGACGTCCCGGTCGAGGAGCTCCGCGAGGTCCACGCCTCTGCGCTGCCTCGTATCTTCGGCTGATTCCGATCCAGTGAAAGGGCCCTTCCGGACGGACCGTCCGGAAGGGCCTTCTCATGTCACGCGGCCTGCTCGCCTCTCGCGTGCCGTCAGACGGCGTTGACGTGGCAGGTGGCGGTCATCGTCGTGGACGGGTCGCTCTCGGAGGTGGCCGTGAGCTTCACCGTGGCGTGACGGCTGCCGCCCGCGGACTGCTGGGCGAAGACGGTGACGGTCTCCTTGCCGCCGAAGTCGACGGCCGCGAGGGCGTTGGGCGTGATCGTGGTCCAGCCGTTCCCCTCGACCTCGGCCTTCAGCCGGTAGACGTCACTGTTCAGGTACGCGCTGACGTCCTCGGGGTGCTGCCCCTGGGCGGAGGCGGCCTTGCCGGTGTTGAACAGCGGGAAGCTGCACATCGACACGCCCTTCTGGGCGGCGGGCACGCCGGCGCCCGGCAGCAGCTTCACGCCCCGCTTCTGCGGGCCCGCGCCGTCGAGGGACCTGATCGCCACCGTGTACGACAGGGTCCCCTTGGCGTCGCGCCGCACGTCTGTGACGTAGAAGTGCAGGCGGTTGGCCTGGTCGACGTACTCGTACTCGCTGCCCGAGTCGGTGCCCGCGTGGAAGAGGGCGTCGGCGAGCTGGCGGTAGTCGCCGATCGTGATCGGGACCTTGGTGCCGTCGGGCAGCACGTAGTCGGTCATCTGGATGTCCTGCGGGTTGGCGTCGATCACCCACTCGAACGGCGCCCGGTCCTGGTTCTTGGTCTTCGCCAGGAGCACACCGGAGTCGGGGGTGAAGGAGTCGCTGCCGATCCGGTCGACGACCTCGACGGTGTAGTTGTCGTAGTTGCCGCCGTCGCAGAGCGGGTCGGTCCGCTGGCTGCACGACCCGGTGGACTTGTCGCCGGTGTCGAAGGAGATGTTGACGCCGGTCAGCCCGCCCTTGCCCGGCTGGATCTCGCGTGCGGTCACCTTGGCGACCACCAGGCCGGAGTCGCGGAGGGCCTCACGCGACAGACGCAGGACGTTCTCCTCGTCGACCATGCCCAGCTTGATCTTGTTGCGCAGCATGTGCTGGGCGCCCATCGACGCGCCCGCCGTGGGCGGGATCAGCCAGCGGCTGTGCGGGCCGCCGGGGCCGTTGAAGCTGCCGCGGCTGAGCATCTCCCAGATGCCGGTGTAGGCCCGGACCGGCGGGTTGCCGTACGGGTTGTTGTAGTTGTCCAGGACGCCCAGGATGTGGCTGAACTCGTGGGCGAAGACCCCCTGGCCGGAGCTCTCGGCCTGAACGGAGTCGACGCCGATGTTCGCGTTGGGCCAGAACGTCGAGCCGGCGGCCCAGGACGTCCATTCCACATAGCGGGTCCTGGACCAGTTGGGCAGGTTCGGGTCCGGCGGCCCGAAGTCGTCGGTGACGGCCTCCTTGGTGGGGAACTTCATCATGCCGAACTCCTGCCAGGTCGACGACTCGTCCTGGCCGGCGCTCAGGTAGAAGACGAAGTCGAACTGGGAGGCGACGTCCTTGCCGACGTCGGCGAGCCAGGCGGCGTTGCCGTCGGCGCGCAGGTTCCTGTTGCAGTTGTCCCCCGCCGGGCAGGCGTCACGCTGGTACTCCATTGCGTACTCGTGCGACTTGCCCGGCATGCGGTACGGGCCGAACGCGGTGAGGTCGACGCCGTACCGGCCGCCGGAGTCCTCCATCCAGTACTCGTGCAGGGTGTGGCCCTTGTTGAGCTGGTTGGGGGTGTTGAGGAAGTCCTGGTAGAACTTGGCGACCTTGTCGCGCGGGATGTCGTGGGCCTGGGCGCTGGGGTTGCCGAAGACGGTCGAGTTCTGTGGCTGGGTGACCACGAACGGCTGGTTGGGGTAGTCGACCAGCACCAGCGCGCCCTTGAAGGTGCGCACGGAACCCTTGGTGGCGGGGTTCGCCCAGTCGGTGCCCGGGATCTTCTTGTAGTCCGCCCACGTCATGTGGTCGGGGTTCTTCCAGTTCTGCGGATCGATCGGCGCGACGACCCGGGACGCGCGGCCGTGCAGGGCCTGCGCGTCGTCCGGCTGGTCGCGCTGCCAGGGCTGGATCTGGGGCCAGTGGTCACGACGCCAGGGGAGATCGGGGTCTCCGCCGGGGGCCGCGGAGGCGGGGGCCGCCGTCAGCGCGAGCGGGGCGAGCGCAATGACCGCCGCTATGCCCGGGAACAGCGTTTTTGAGAGTTTCACGAATTATGACGCTAACGAGACTATTAACGCAGATCATCGGTCACTTGTAGGGAAGACCAGCGGACCCTTCTCCTACAGATGTCGAAGCGTCCAGGTGGAGGCCGAGTGCTGGATCTGCAGCGAATCGTGGACGATCTCGCCCTTCGTCTGGAAAGACCTCTGCTGCTCGAGGACGGCCGTCAGCGCGTCGTCGCCTACAGCGAGCAGGACGGGCCGATGGACGACGTCCGCCGCCACTCGATCCTGCGCCGCCACACCACCCCCGACGTGCGCGACTTCCTGCGCGCCGCGGGCATCCACGAGGCGACCAAGCCACTGCGCACCCCCGGCGCCCCCGAGCTGGGGCTGCTGCCCCGGGTCTGCGTCCCCGTACGGCACGACGGCCTGCCGCTCGGCTTCCTCTGGTTCATCGACGCCGCCCCGGCCATGACCGAGCCGGAGATCGCCGTCGCGATGGAGGCCGCGCCCACCCTGGCGCTGTCCCTGTTCCACGAGAGCCTGGCCTCCGAGCTCGCCTCGCGCCGCGAACTGGAGGCCGTCACCGGGCTGCTGCTGCGCGAGCCCGACGCCGACAGGACCCTGATCGAGGCGGGCGCGTTTCCTCATGGTGTGCCCGTGACCGTGGCCGTCGCCAGGCCCGTCCGCGGCGAGGCCGACGAGACCCTGCGGCTGACGCTGGAGCGCGGCCTGCTGGCCCTGCGGCGGCGCCTGGCCAGGCACCATCCCCTGCACCTGGTGCGCTACGACCACGCCGTACTGCTCACCGCGGGCACCCGCGCCTTCCCTGAGGAGATGCACGCGGCCCTCGGGACGCCGATCGTGGTCGGGATCGGCTCGCCACGCCCCTCGCTCTCCCTCGCCGCCGAGTCGTACGAGGAGGCGTTGCACGCCGCCGATGTCGTCGCGAAGGTGCCGGAGTTCGGGCGATCGGCGGAGTGGAACCGCCTCGGCGTCTACCGCATGCTGTCCGGAATGCCGCACGGCAACCTCCATCCGGGGCTGGCACGGCTGCTGGACGAGGCCCAGCACCGGCCGCTGCTGGAGACCCTGGAGATCTACCTGGACCTGGCCGGCAACGCCCAGGCCGTCTCCCGCCGGCTCCGCCTGCACCGTACGTCGCTCTACTACCGGCTCCGCCGCGTCGAGGAACTGGCGGAGACCGACCTCAGGGACGGCGAGGAGCGGCTGAGCCTGCATCTCAGCCTCAAACTCGCCCGCCTCTCCGGCCGCTACCGCCCTTCCCCTCTCCCCGTCGAGGCCGAAAGCCCCGGCCACTGATGCCAGGTAGCGTGCCGAGAAGGAGGAACTGGGGTGAGCGAGTTCGTGAAGTCGTCCGACACCAAGGCCCGCGTCAGGGAGATCGATCCTGACTGGGACTCGCCGGAACGCGCCGCCGCCCGGGAAGCCAGCCGGGAGCAACTACGGGCAGAGCTGCGCGGGGCCCAACTCGCGGAGATGCGCAAGCGCCTCGGTGTGTCACAGCTTCTGCCGTAAACTCAGGGGGTGGCGACTCCTGCGCACAACGAACTGCATCACCTGGTCGACCAGCTCCCGCCCGACCAGGCGCGTCGCCTTCTTCGTCTGGTCGAGACCGATCCCGAGTTGGCCGACTATATGCCCGAGACGCTCAAGCCCCATGGCGAGGAAAGGCCTGTACCGGGCCGGGAATCTCGCCGACGCATTGCATTCGCCGGAATTCTCGACGACGGCCCAGCGGATCTGGCTGAACATGCTGAGGACTATCTTCGCGAGCACTTTACTAGACCAGTGTGACAACCCTGCTTGATACCGGCCCACTCGTGGCCGCCGCTCATCGCGGCGACACGTCATCCGCCCTCGCCATTGCGCCGCGCTGACGTTGCTCCCCTGAGCCTGCGCTCAGATGGTCGCTGGTTTGCGGGCGATGAGGTACGCCTGGGGGGTTCGCTCGAACTCGCGGCGTTCGGTCTTCAGTTGCGCGACCATCGGCAGTCCCACCTCTGCCAGCATCGTCGCCGCACGGTCCGGCGACAGGCGATGGAAGTCGAGCCCGACCTGGCGGCCGAACACCTCCGTCGCGTGGAACGGCTCGTCACCGACCTGGAAGGCGAGCAGCAGATGCCCGCCCGGGGCCAGCACCCGATGGAACTCGGCCAGCACCGCCGGTTGCCGCTCGGGCGGGGTGTGAATGATCGAGTACCAGGCGACGACGCCGCCGAGTGCCTCGTCGGCGATGTCCAGGGCCCCCATCGACCCCTCCTCGAACCGCAGGCCCGGATGGTCGCGCCGGGCCACCGCGATCATTCCCGGCGACAGGTCGACGCCGAAGACGTCCAGGCCGAGCGAGTGCAGGTGCGCCGTGATCCGGCCGGGCCCGCAGCCGACGTCGGCCACCGGGCCGGGGACGCCCGACGCTCGCACGAGTTCGGCGTACGCGGCGAGCATCGCGCGCTCGAACGGCTCGTCGTCCAGTCGGCGCCGGAGGCGATCGGCGTAATCCGCGGCGACGGCGTCGTAGGCCGCCCGGGCGACCCGGATGTAGGAGGGCTCGGTCATGACCCGGCACCCTAGCCCCCGGAACCGACGATTCCACCGGGAACCGCCGGCTCCGGAGCCGGCGGTTCCCGAAGAACCGACGAAGGCCCTTCCGGTAACCCCTCCGGAAGGGCCTTCGCAGTGCCGTACGCCAACGCCTCATCGCATACGGCAAGCATGGGCGGCGGGCTTTGGTGGAGCCCCCACGGACTCCATCGGCCCACGCCAGGAAGCCGGGTTACGCCACCTTCGCGCAGATGGCGTAAACGGTGCCGCTGATCGAGCCGCTACCCTGGTTACCCCCCTGAGCGGCAACCGCCCTCTCGTCCTGCCCGTTGTTCTGCTTCTCCACGTCCACGGCCCATCCGTTACCGCTCGGGTAACTGCCGGTCACCACGTAGTTCTTGACCGAGCTGATCTTGTAACCGCCGCCCGTGACCTTCTCCCCATTGCCGCAGGAGGCGGAGCCGCCGCTCGCCGAGAAGGTCGCAGTCACGGTCCGCGTAGCCAGGGCAACTCCGCCGCTGCCGCCCGAGCCGCCCTGGTTCTTGAGCCACTCGACGAAGTCGGCCTCGTCCTTGGGGGAGCAGGTGCGCTTCTTCCAGATGTCGCAGGCGCTCTTGCCGTCCTCGCCGTCCTTGCCGGGCCTGCCGTTTTCGCCGGGCAGGCCACGAGGACCGGTGTCGCCCTTCGGGCCTTCGGGGCCGCGCGGGCCGTCGTCACCCTTCGGACCCTGCGGACCGGTGGCGCCGTCCTTACCGTCCTTACCGTCCTTACCGTCGTTGCCGTCGGCGCCCTTGGGGCCCTGCGGGCCGGTGTCGCCCTTGTCACCCTTGGGGCCGGTGTCGCCCTTGTCGCCCTTCAGGCCCTGGAGGCCGCGGGCGCCTTGAAGGCCACGCGGGCCCTGCGGACCGGCCGGCCCCTGCTGGCCGAGGGAACCGACCCCCGCCGGGCCCTGCGGACCGGTCTTGTTCCACGACACCTTGGTCTCGGTCGCCTTACACGTCGTCGTGGCGTTGACCAGGCGCATATACCGCGTGCTCTTGTTCACACACGCGTAGAAAACGGCGTCACTCGCCGACGAAGCGGTGGCCGCGCCACCCAGGACCAGGACCGATCCAGCCAGAGCACCAGCCGTCATCAGGCCGATGGTGCGTCCGCCCGGCAACTTGATAGCCACGGGACTTCCCTTTCTGAGGCGCACGAAGCGCCGTGAGCGCAGAAGTTGTACATGTGAGTCACGCGCCGGGAGATATTCCGGTTGGCACGCTACACATCACGTATGTGCATCTCCGCTACCAGTAAGCACCGATGGTCAAAAAGGGTCCCATTCGACGGCGTCGTCGGACGGGCATTCCGGCACCGAGCCGCTCTTTCCCACCCACTGAGTGGTTCCGCCGCAATTCAGACGTACGGCGTACGTCAGAATCGACGGCATGGCCGACACCCCCCGAGAGCCTGGCTCCCCCGAGCATGCGAAGGCCCTCCGGTACGCCTGGAGGGTCTGCTCCGTCACCGGGCTCGGTCTCGTGCTCATCGGGCTCAGCTCCAGCACACTGAACGTCGCCCTCCCCGCGGTCGTACGGCATTTCGACGCCGGGCCCCTGGCGTCGAGCTGGATCCTGCTCGCGCACCTGCTGATCAGCACCGCGACGCTGGTGTTCTTCGGCCGCGTCGCGGACCTGCTCGGCAGGCGGGAGGTCTACCTCGTCGGGTTCGCCCTCTTCACCGGCGCGTCGCTGCTCGCCGGGATCGCGCCGGACGTCGGCGTGCTCATCGCCCTGCGGTCGGTCCAGGGGCTCGCTGCGGCCATGATCCTGGCCAACGGCACGGTGATCGTCACGGCCGCCTTCCCGCCCGACCGGCTCAGCCAGGGGATGGGCGTCTACATGGCCACGTTCTCGGTGGCCCAGCTCGCGGGGCCCACCCTCGGCGGCCTGATCGCGGACACGCTCGGCTGGCGGTGGATCTTCTGGATCAACGTCCCGGCGGGGGTGGTCGCGCTCGTCTGGGGCGCGGCCGTGCTGCGGAAGGTCCCTGCCGGTCCCCGGCAGTCCGTGGACGCGCTGGGCAACCTGATCGTGTTCGCCGCGCTGTCGGCCGTACTGATCGCGATCAGCCAGGGCGAGCCGTTGCCCGGCGTGGCCGCCGCCGCGCTCGTCCCCGCGCTGTTCGCGGTGGAGCGCAGGGCGCGCAACCCGGTGCTTAACCTCACGTTGTTCGGCGGCCGGATGCTGCTGTGCGCCAATCTGGCGTCGTTCGCCAACGCGCTGGCGCGCTCGTCGCTGATCCTGCTCGCCGGACTCTACTTCCAGGCCGCGCGCGGGGCCGACGCGCTGGCCGCCGGCGTGGGCGTGCTGCCGGTCCCCGTGGGCATGACCATCGCCTCTCCCCTGGCGGGCGCGCTTGGCCGCAGGGTGAGCCCGTACGCGCTGTCGGTCGGCGGGTGCGTGCTCACGGCGTCGGGGCTGCTCGTCCTCACGCTCTCGGCCGGCCCGGCCACGCCGTACTGGGTGATCGGGATCGGGCTCTTCGTGTGCGGGTGCGGCAGTGGAGCCTTTCTCACCGGCAACACGACGCAGGTCATGAGCGCGCTGCCGGAGGAGAGCCGCGGAGTGGTGAACGGTTTCCGCATGATGATCATGAACGTCGGCGTCGTGCTCAGTGTCGCGACGACGCTGAGCGTGCTGACCGCCTCGGTAGCGCCGGAGCTGCGCGACCAGGTCTACGCGGGGACGTTGTCACAGGTGTCCCCGGTCGCGCTGCGGCAGCTCATGGCGGGATTCCGCAGCACCTACCTCGTGTTGTCCTGCGTCGCGCTGCTCGGCGTCCTCTTCGCGGCGATGGCCTCGACCCCGGACATCAGGAGATCCAGGCCGAACGCGTAGTAGGCGTCGAGATCGGGCTCCTCCTCCATCGTCTTGGCGTACTCGACGATGCGGGGGAACTCGTCGGCAGGGAGCCGTTCCAGGGCCAGCCGCCTCTGCCGGCGCAACTCGGCCGCCTCGGCGGCGGTGAACGCGCCGGGGCAGCCGGGCTCGTTGTCGACCAGAGCCATCGCGCCGTGCAGCAGGTATGTGGAGACGGCGTAGCCCTCGCTCAGCGTGAAACCCGCCTGGGAGAGCAGGTCGAGCGCGGTGTCGGTCGCGCGGCTGAAGCTCGGAAGCTCCCGCTTCTCGACCATCGCGAACAGCCCCGGCATGTATCGGTGCCGCCGCATCACTCCGATCAGCGCCTCGGCCATCGCCCGCAGCCGCAGGTTCCACGGCGCGGCGGGGTCGAACTCGGGAGTGACCTCGGCGAGCAGGTGGTCGGCGAGGCAGACGAGCAACTGGTCCTTGCTCTTGACGTGCCAGTAGAGGGCCATCGGTGTGACGCCGAGCTCCTGGGCGAGCCGCCGCACCGTGACCGACTCCAGGTTCTCGGCGTCGGCCAGCTCGACGGCCTTCTCGACCAAACTCCGGCGGCTCAGCCGCTCCGCGTTCGCCATGGCCCGCAGCCTCCCTACCTCCTCGGCACTTGACAACTATACGCCGTACAAGGTCTCCTATGCATCGTACATGTACGCCGTACATGTACTCCGTACAAGAGGAGGACACATGTCCGGACGGTGGTGGGCGCTCGTCGCGGTGGCGCTCGCGACTTTCATGACCTATTTGGACAACAACGTGGTCAACGTGGCGCTGCCGACGATCCAGCGGGACCTGGCGCTGACGATCTCCGGCCTGGAGTGGATCGTGAGCGCGTACATCCTGGTGTTCGCGGGCCTGCTGCTCGCCGGCGGGCGCCTGGCGGACGTCTTCGGCCCACGCACGGCGTTCTTCGGCGGCCTGGCGGTCTTCACGCTCGCATCGGTGGCGGCGGGCCTCGCCGGGAGCCAGGAGACGCTGATCGCGGCGCGTGCGGTGCAGGGGCTCGGCGCGGCCATGGTGACACCGTCGACGCTGGCCCTGCTGCCGCGGATCTTCCCCGATCCGCGCGAGCGGGCGACGGCCGTGGGCATCTGGAGCGCGGTCGGCGCGCTGGCCCTCGCGATCGGCCCGCTCACCGGCGGGTTCCTCAGCGAGAACGCCGACTGGGGCTGGATCTTCCTGATCAACCTGCCGATCGGCGTGGTCGCGGCCGTGATCGGCCTGCGTTCGATCAGGGTCGAGCGGGCCGCGTCCGGGCGGGTGTCCCTCGACCTGCCGGGCCTGGCCACCTCGGCCGTGGCGCTGTTCGCCCTCACCTACGCGCTCATCGAGGGCGAGTCGCGTGGGTGGACCTCGGCGCCGATCCTCGGCGCGTTCGCGGTCTTCGCGGTGGCCGCCGCCGCGTTCCTGGTCGTCGAGTCCCGTACGGCGCAGCCGATGATCGACCTCACGCTGTTCCGGGAGCGGGTCTTCAGCGGCGGCCTGCTGTCGATGGGTTTGTGGTCGTTCGGCGTCTTCGGCATCTACTTCTTCACCGCGCTCTACCTGCAGAGCGCGCTCGGGTTCTCCCCGACCGAGGCGGGCGCGGGCTTCGTGCCGATGGCGCTGCTCATGGCCGTGATCGCGAGCGTCTCGCCGCGGATCGCCGAGCGTTTCGGCAGTGCGGGCACGGTCGCCGCCGGCCTCGGCCTGATGGCGGTGGCCATCGGCGGCCTGTCGAGCGCGGGCGAGGGCTCCCACTACGGCGACCTGCTCCCCTGGTTCCTGCTGTACGGCGCGGGCGCCGGCCTGCTCGTCCCGCTGACGAACGTCGTGCTGAACGCGATGCCCCCGACGAGGGCGGGCGTGGCCTCGGGCGTGCTCAACGTCTCCCGCGAGGTCTTCGGCCTGCTGGGCATCACGATCCTGGGCGCGATCCTCAGCGCCAGGCAGAGCGCGGTCGGCGGCGCTCCGCTGCACGCCTTCCTGGAGGCGTACCGGTTCACGCTGGTGATCGCGGCGGCGATCGTGCTGGTCGGCGTCCCGGTCAGCGTGTACTCCCTGCGCCGCACCCGGGCCGCCGCCGCCTCCGCCGAGCCCGCCGAGTCCGCCGTGGCCGAGCCCGTCGCCTGAATCCCGGGACCCAGGGCAAGGGAGCCCAGCGCAAGGGGCCCAGCGCAAAGGGCCCAGCGCAAGGGAGCCCAGCGCAGCGGGGCCCTGAGTCCCGGACTTCAGAGCAGCAGCGCGCCCGCCCGCTTGACGGTGCGGATCACCGGGGCGGTCTCCACCTCGCGCACTCCGTCCAGCGTCGCCACCCGCTCTGTCAGGTAGCGGTAGAGGGCCCGGGTGTCACGGCAGGTCACCCCTGCCATCAGGTTGGTGGGGCCGGTGGTGGCGGCCACCACGTCGGCCTCGGGGTGCCCGGCCATGGCCGCGCCGACCGCGGTCAGGGCCCGCGGCTCGACCTTCATCCACAACCAGGCCTCCGCGTGGTAGCCGAGCGCCCGGGCGGGGATCTCGACGTCGAAGCGCAGCGCGCCGCCGGCGCGCAGCTGCTCCAGCCGCCGGCGGGCCGTGGTCTGCGAACACCCGGCCGCCGCCGCCAGTTCGCCGAAGCCGGCCCGGCCGTCCCGAGCCAGCACCCGCAGCAGGGCACGGTCCTCGTCGTCCAGGCTGATCTCGTGCTCGTCCACGTGATCCGGGCGCAGGCGTGCGGCCTGCTCGTCCGAGAGCACGGCTGCCCGGCTGCGCCATCCGGCGAACATGTGCAGCGTGGCGTGCGCCGACATCGAGACGACGCGCGGCGTTCTGGGGAGCTTCTTCAGCAGCAGGTCGTCTCCCTCCCCGCCGGCCTGGACGCCGCAGGCGATCTCGGTGCCGCCGGACAGCAGGCGCACCCAGACGGTGTCCTCGCGCCGGGCCAGCGCCTCGGCCACCGGCCCGGCGGCGTCGGGCGTGCAGACCAGACGCACGGCCCAGGAGGTCTGCCCGAAGCGGGTGCCGTCGAGCATGCCGACCACCCGCAGGAGCCCCTGAGAGCGCAGCCTGCGGTAGCGGCGCGCGATGGTGTGCTCGGAGGCGCCGACGACCTCGGCGATCCGGCGGAAGGAGGCCCGGCCGTCGATCTGGAGCGCGTGCACGAGAGCACGATCGATGTCGTCCAGCACGCTGATTTGCGCCATATTTCAGGATCTCATGCGATTTTCCACCGCCGATAAGTCGCCGACCTGCGGGTGCCGCCGGTCCGCGGCGATCGTGGGGGCATGAGCACTTACCTGGTTTACGGCGGCACGGGAAACGTCGGCCGGCGGGTGGTGGAGCGGCTCGCCCGCCGGGTCGTCTTCATGACGGGTGGCGGCGCACGCCCCGGGGTGGCCCCCGAGCAGCACTCGGCCGACTTCGGCGGTGAGCCCCGATGAGGGTCATCGTGATCGGAGCCGGCCTGGGTGGCCTGGCCCTGGCCAACGGACTGCGCGGGACCGGCGTCGACGTGGCCGTCTACGAACGCGACGCCTCGCCCGTGATCCGTGGGCAGGGATACCGCCTCCATCTCGGCGACGTGGGCATCGACGCGCTGGCATCCGTGCTCGCGCCGGAGCGCTCGGCCGCGTTCCTGGCCGCCGCCCACACGCCCGAGGCGCGGTTCGTCCGTCTCGACCCGGCACTGCGGGTGCTGGAAGAGCACGATTTCGGCGGCCGGCACCTGTCGGTCGACCGGCAGGAGCTGCGCGACACGCTGCTGGCCGACGTGAAGGGGCTGGTCGCCTACGGCAAGCGCCTCACCGCCTTCCAGGCGGAGGCCGGGTATGTGACCGCGCGTTTCGACGACGGCACCACGGCCACCGGCGACGTGCTGGTGGGCGCCGACGGCGTCGGCTCCGCCGTCCGCCGGCAGCACCTGCCGCACGCCCGCGTCGTCGGCACCGGTCTCACCCAGCTCTACGGCAAGATCCCGCGAGAGTCGGCCGAGGATCTGGACCACGTCTTCAGCGCGGTCACCGGGCCCCGCCACCGTGTGGTGGGCGTCGCCCACACCCGCGACTACGCCACCTTCTCCTTCGGCGCCCGCACCGAGGACCTGCCGCCGGAGCCGCACCTCATGACCGAGAGGCAGCTCAAATCCCTGGTCATGGAGATGACGTCCGGCTGGCATCCCCGCATCCGGCGGATGCTCGCCGACTGGCGGGAGATCTTCCCGCTCGCACTGCGCACCAGCGTCCCGGTCGCCCCGTGGGACACCACCCGCGTCACGCTGCTCGGCGACGCGGCCCACGCGATGAGCCCGGCGGGGGGAGCCGGGGCCAACCTCGCCCTCCGGGACGCCGCGAGCCTCGCCGCCGCCCTCGCCGGTGGCCGTCCCCTGATCCCGCGACTGCGTTCGTACGAACGCGAGATGATCGACTCCGGCTTCGCCGCGGTCCGCGCCTCCGCCGCCAACGGCGCCCGGATCCTCGGCCAGGACCCGCTCCCAGCCGGTCACGAGGGCGAGCCGATCGCCTGAGTCCCCGTACGGCTCCGCGCCTGAGGACTCCTGGCGAAGTCCCCGTCGGCCAGTCGCCGCAAGCACGCCGGGTGGAGCAACGCGCCTGCTTCGGCCGGCGACTCCGGTTATCCGGATGCCGTGACGGGTGGCCGCCGGGTGATGGACGCGGCGATGGGCCCTGTGCCACCTGGCGATGGGCCCTGTGCCACCCGGCGATGGGCTCTGTGCCACCCGGCGATGGGCTCTGTGCCACCTGGCGACGGGCTCTGTGCCACCTGGCGACGGGCTCTGTGCGCCCACGACGGCCCCGCAGGTTCTGAGGGGACCTACTCCTCGACGACGGCGTCCCGCGTACCGCCCGCGTAGAGCGGATTCCAGTCGAGGTGTTCCTTGGTGACGAGCAGGCGGATCAGCTTGGGCTTCCGGGTGGACTCCTCCGCCTCCCAGACGGTCCAGTCCTTCCCGACCGGAATGTCCTGTTTGTGCGGATCAATGGCGAAGCCGCCGAGGTTCCGGGGGTTCGGCTCGATGATCGTGAAGGTGACCTTCAGGCCGCGCTTCTCGATCTCCGGCACGACCTCGCCCACCGTCTTCCCGTCCACCCGGTATCCGGCGAGCGAACGGCCCTTGAGAGTCGCGACGCGATACGGAGGGTTCTCGACGATCACACTCTTCGTGTCGTCGGGCACGAGCACGCAGGGCGCCACCGGGTCCTCCATGAGGATCGTGCTGGTGCCGGTCTGCCCGCCGGGCAGGGCCGTGAGGGTCCAGACGAAGGTCTCGCCGGGCCTGAACAGCCTGGTGTCGATCCGCATCTGCCAGCCCTCCTTCTCCCCGGGGATGCTCGTCGGCGGGTCGTAGAGGCCCTGCGGGATGTCCTTCACATAGGCGGCGCGCGGCTCCCGGCACTTCTTTCCCACGGGCGCGTAGTCGACGATGGCGGGGACCCCCAGGTCGCGCAGCTGCTTCGTCAGCCCCGCGATGTCGCGGAAGTCGCGGACCTTGACCCATACGACCCCGTTGGAGTCCTTGGTCACGGCGTAGGAGGGCGTGGTGAGGGTTCCGTCGTCGAGCAGGCTCGGGCCGACGACGATGCCCGCGGCGGCCACGGCGGCGGCAGCCAGGCCCAGTGCCAGTCGCTTCGGGCCACGACGCCTGGAACGGGCCGGTAGGGCCGCGCCGCCGCCGGGCGGCTCGGCCGTGATGGAGGCCAGCAACGCCCGCGCCCCCGCGCCGGACGGGCGGCCACCCGGCGTGCCGGGTTCGACCCGGGCCAGCGGCCCGATCATCTTCTCGATGTCCTTCACAGCGACCTCCCCGCCGGCGCCAGCCGGTTGTGCGACCTGAGATGGACGCCCGCCTCGGCGAGCGCCCGGGAAAAACGCCTTCGGGCGCGGTAGAGCCGGATGCGTACGGCGTTGCGCGACAGGCCGAGCGCCGTGGCGATCTCCTCGCGGCCCAGCCCCTCCCAGGCGACCAGCGACAGCAACTCGCGGTCGTCGTCGGACAGGCTCAGGAACGCCTCGCTGATCGCGGCCAGCTCGACCCCGCTCTCGGCGGAGTCTCCGTACAGGTCGGCCAGCTCGGCGTCCAACTCGGCGATGCGCGCCCGGCGGCGTGCCTCGCCCCGGCGGTGGTTGGCCACCACGTTGCGGGCCACGCCGTACAGCCACAGGACGGCCTCGTCTCCCGCCGGTAAGTCGTCCATCCGCCGCCAGGCGACGGTGAAGACCTCGGCCACCACGTCGGCCGCGTCCTGGGGCGAGTCGCAGCGGCGCGCGGCGTACGCGGTGATCCGGCCGTACGTCTCCCGGTAGACGGCCTCGAACCTGGCCGACGGTTCGTCATCCACGGGCGGTCCTCATGATCGTTCCCCTTGTCGGTGCTCCTGCGGACACCCCTCTCATGTACGGAGACCGCCCATCATTTCCCGAGAGATCGAGCGGGATCGGGATCCGGGACAATGGGCCGGTGCCGGCACGCAGACTCGACCCAGGGAAGATCAGAGAGGCGCTCGACGCCCAGCTCGCCGATCTCGGACGGCCGCCGTTCGACGGTCCCGGGAACGCCGCCGGGAACGCGTGCGTGCTGGCCGTGCTGGACGCCTACGAGACCGGGCTCACGCCCGTCAGGGCCGCCGCCCGCGTCGCCGTACGGCACCTGCTGGAGGAGCTGGCCACGCGGGCGCCGGGACGGTCGGTGGAGGTGCGGGTCCCCCCGTACGCCGCGGTGCAGTGCGTGGAGGGGCCCCGGCACACGCGGGGCACCCCGCCCAACGTCATCGAGACCGACCCCCGCACCTGGCTCGAACTGGCCACCGGCCGCCTGTCCTGGGCCGACGCCTCCGGCGCCGGAAAGATCGCGGCCAGTGGCTCCCGGGCCGACCTGTCCGCGCTGCTGCCTCTCTGGTGACCTTCGCCCCGGTTACCGGAACCCGGCGAGCTTGTTCTGCACGCAGCGCTGGGCGTCCTCCTGCGTGGGGTAGAGCCGGCGGTCGAAGCACTCGCCGACATGCCTGCTCTGGAACCAGTTGTAGAACACCACGCTCATGATCAGGGCGAGCAGCAGGGTCAGCGTGCTCAGCACCACTCCCCCGGCCGCCCTGCGCCTGTTGGAGTTCCTGGCGATCGCCACGATGCCGAGGACGAGCCCGACGACCGCCACGAGCGTGCCGACGCCGCAGACCAGCAGCAGGACGATCGAGCAGATCCCGAGCACCAGCGCGGCGGTCCCGAGCCCACCGCCCGGCTGCGGCCCCCAGGGCCCGCCGGGAGGTCCACCAGGTCCCGGAGGCGGCGGCAGCGGCCCCCCGTACGGCGGCTGGCCGCAGGGAGGCTGTCCATAAGGAGGCCGATCGTAGGGCGGGCCTCCGTAGGGCGGGCCCGCGGGTCCTCCCGGCGCCCCTCCGTACGGGCCCTCGGCCGGCGTTCCCGGGATCGGAGGCTCGCCGTACGGTCCCCTGGCCGGTTCTCCATGCTCCGGGGGCTCGTGAGGCCGGCGGGGCGCTCCGGCGGGTCCTTCAGGCGCCCCCGCCGGCGGCTCCCGCTCCTCCGGCGTCCCCGGGCCGTACGACTCCCGCGGGCGCCCGGGGTCGTCGGGTGTCGCCACGATCATCCCTCCCGTACCGGTCTGGCCCATATCCGATTCTTGGGGCCTGTCCGAAAGCCCAGGCTCCCCCGAATTCCGCATGTGAGCAGGGGCGACACGGCAAAGGGCGGGTGATGCTTCGGACGCCTGACGGGCATGCCCCGGTTTGAGCAGCACCAACGCCCAAATAGACTCAAGTACGTGTTGAAGGGCGACGGCCGGCTGGGCCATGACCTCGACCCCCAGGACCGCGCTCCGAAGGACGCCTGTGGCGTCTTCGGCGTATGGGCGCCCGGGGAGGACGTCTCCAAACTCACCTACTACGGCCTCTACGCGCTGCAGCACCGCGGGCAGGAGTCCGCGGGCATCGCGGTCAGCGAGGGCAGCCGCATCCTCGTCTACAAGGACATGGGCCTGGTGGCCCAGGTCTTCGACGAGTCGATCCTCGGCACCCTGCGGGGGCACCTGTCCATCGGGCACTGCCGTTACTCCACGACCGGATCGAGCGTATGGGAGAACGCGCAGCCCACGCTCAACTCCAGCGACGGCGGCGGGCTGGCGCTCGCCCACAACGGCAACCTGATCAACACCGCCCACCTCGCCGAGCGGCTCGCGCCGGGCTCCACCCGGGCGACGACCGACACCGAGGTGCTCACCGCTCTCCTGGCACAGGACTCCTCGCGACCCGTCGATGACGTGGCGGCCGAGCTGCTCCCGGAGGTCAAGGGCGCCTACTCGCTCGTCTGGATGAACGAGACGACGCTGTTCGCCGCCCGCGACCCGCAGGGCATCCGCCCGCTCGTGCTGGGCCGGCTGGAGCGCGGCTGGGTGGTCGCGTCCGAGACCGCCGCCCTCGACATCGTCGGCGCGTCGTTCATCCGCGAGATCGAGCCCGGCGAAATGCTGACCATCGACGAGCGCGGGGTCCGCTCGCGCCGCTTCGCGCCGGCCGAGCCCAAGGGCTGCCTGTTCGAGTACGTCTACCTCGCCCGGCCCGACACCACGATCGCCGGGCGCGGCGTGCAGTCCACCCGGGTCGAGGTCGGCCGCGTGCTGGCCCGCGAGCACCCGGTGGACGCCGACCTCGTGATCCCCACACCCGAGTCCGGCACCCCCGCCGCGATCGGCTACGCCGAGCAGAGCGGCATCCCGTACGGCCAGGGCCTGGTGAAGAACTCCTACGTCGGCCGGACGTTCATCCAGCCGTCGCAGACCATCCGCCAGCTCGGCATCCGCCTCAAGCTCAACCCGCTGCGCGAGGTCATCGAGGGCAAGCGCCTAGTGGTCGTGGACGACTCGATCGTCCGCGGCAACACCCAGCGGGCCATCGTGAAGATGCTGCGCGAGGCCGGTGCCACCGAGGTGCACGTCCGGATCTCCTCGCCCCCGGTCGCCTGGCCGTGCTTCTACGGCATCGACTTCGCCACCCGCGCGGAGCTGATCGCGGGGTCGCTGTCGGTCGAGGAGATCCGCTCCTCGCTCGGCGCCGACTCCCTCGGGTACATCTCTCTTGAGGGGCTCACCCGGGCGACGACGCTGCCGGCCGACCGGCTCTGCCGCGCGTGCTTCACCGGTGAGTACCCCATTCCGATCGAGGACGACAGGGTGGGCAAGTTCGTGCTGGAGGCTCAGCGATGACCAGCTACGCCGAGGCAGGCGTCGACATCGAGGCCGGCGACCGCGCGGTCGAGCTGATGAAGTCGCGGGTGGCGCGCTCCCGGCGCCCGGAGGTCGTGGACGACGCCAGCGGATTCGCCGGGCTCTTCGACGCCTCGGCGTTCCTGCGCTACCGCAGGCCGCTGCTGGCCACGTCCACCGACGGCGTGGGCACCAAGGTCATGCTGGCCCAGCGACTCGGCAAGCACGACACGATCGGCATCGACCTCGTCGGCATGGTCGTGGACGACCTCGTGGTCTGCGGGGCCGAGCCGCTGTTCATGACCGACTACATCGCGTGCGGCAAGGTCGTGCCCGAGCGGATCGCCGACATCGTGGGCGGCGTGGCCGAGGGCTGCAGGCTCGCGGGCTGCGCGCTGATCGGCGGGGAGACCGCCGAGCACCCCGGGGCGATGGGCCCCGACGAGTACGACCTCGCGGGCGCCGGCACCGGGGTCGTCGAGGCGGACGAGATGCTCGGTCCCGACCGGGTCGCGCCGGGAGACGTGGTGCTCGGGCTGGCCTCCAGCGGCGTGCACTCCAACGGCTACTCGCTGGTCAGGCATGTGATCAGGACCGCCGGGCTGGGCCTGGAGCAGGAGCTGCCCGAGCTGGGCCGCACGCTCGGCGAGGAACTGCTGGAGCCCACCCGCGTCTATTCGCTCGACTGCCTCGCGCTCATCCGGGAGACCGAGGTGCACGCCCTGGCTCACATCACCGGTGGCGGGCTGGCGGCCAACCTGGCCAGATCCCTTCCCGGCACGGTGGACGCCCTTCTCGACCGGAACTCCTGGACCCCGCCCGCGATCTTCGAGGTGCTGGCCGGGCACGGCGGCGTGCCCCAGGAGGAGATGGACAAGACGTTCAACCTCGGCGTGGGCATGTGCGCGATCGTCCCGGCGGCGGATGCGGACAAGGCACTCGCGTTGCTGGCCGGTCGCGGCCTGCCCGCCTGGGTGCTGGGCGAGGTCGTCCCGGGCGAGGGGCGAGCCCGTTTCCGTCAGTGAGGGTCGGGCCGCAGGGCCGGATGGAAGGTCGTGGCGTGACGGCCGCCGCCGGTCGCCCGGAGCTCCGGCGGCCGGGCGGTCGCGCCGCGGTGGCCCGCCCGTTCCCTCGCCGAGGGCCGGGCGTGTCCGGTCTCCGAACGCGCGTCGTCGCCTGAAGCGCGCCCCGTCCCGTGACATGCACGGGATGCGGCCATGGCGACCGCGGTCGGCGGCCTCTCCCGGGTTCACCGCTGCGAGCGCGCGAGCGACATCATCCCGTCATGGCGATCACGACGGCTCGGCCATGGCACCCCGTGCGACGGCGGTCACCCGGCTCGCGGGGGCCTCGGCCCGATGGTCCCGGCCTGGCCCGCTCGACGGCGGTGGAACACGCCGACGCCACATGGCTGCTGTCACCCCTGCCGGCTGTCGGCCGGCTCTCACCCGCGCGCCCGTCTCCGTGCCGGAGGCGAAACTCACGGGGAGCGACTCCCCCGGACATGTGAGAGAACCCGGCGGGAACGTCCCCCGCCGGGTCACTCACCTGGCGATCAGAACCGGGTCAACGCCGCCCACGGCGGTCGTCGTCGCCGTCGTCGTCGTCGACGGCCGCGTAATCGGCGTAGCGATCAGCCAACTCGTCGTAAGGGTCATGCTCGTCACTGTGGCCGGAATCGTCGGCGTCCACGACTCCGAGCTCCGCGCGCAGGCGCTCAAGATCCGTACCGCCGCTGTTGTACTTCAGCTGACGGGCGACCTTGACCTGCTTGGCCTTGGCTCGGCCGCGCCCCATTGGCTCGACCCCCTCATGCGGGGCCGTGCCCGACCCCTCGTCACTAACGCACCGCGCACCGACGCCACCTGACTTCAGGCGTCAGTCTCTCGTTCGCCTATTACCGTACCTGGTTTGTGCGCCGCTCGGTACGTCGTACGAGCGGCGGCGGTCAGCGCCGGAGCCAAATACCCCTTAGCCGACCGATTTCTGACATTCTCCGCTCTGCCAGCCTATCCGCTGCGACGGCGGGAGGGACGCCTTCCTCCTCGGCCGACCTGAAGATCTTCAAGGTCGTGTCGAAGATCTTGGCCGCCCGCGCCCGGGCGCGGTCCATGTCGAAGCCCTCGATCTCGTCGGCCACCTGGATGACCCCGCCGGAGTTCACCACGTAGTCCGGGGCGTACAGGACGCCCCGCTCGGCGAGCTGCTTCTCGACGCCGGGATGGGCGAGCTGGTTGTTGGCCCCGCCGCAGACGATCCTCGCCTTGAGCCGGGGGACGGTCTCGTCGTCCAGCGCGCCGCCGAGGGCGCAGGGCGCGTACACGTCGATGTCGGAGGCCGCGAGCGTGGCGGCGTCGGGCACGACCTCGACGGCGGGGTGGCGCTGCCGCACCCGTTCGACGGCCTGCTCGTCGACGTCGCAGACCACGACCTCGGCCCCGTCCTCGATCAGGTGGTCGACCAGGCGGTGGCCGACCTTGCCGACCCCCTCGACCCCGACCCGCCTGCCGCTCAGGGAGGAGGTGCCGTACACGTGGTCGGCGGCGGCCCGCATGCCCTGGAACACGCCGAAGGCGGTGAGGATGGAGGAGTCCCCGGCGCCGCCGTGCGCCGGGGTGCGGCCGGTGACGTAGGAGCACTCGCGCGCCACCACGTCCATGTCCTCGCTGTAGGTGCCCACGTCACAGGCCGTGTAGTAGCGCCCGCCGAGCGACTGGACGAACCTGCCGTAGGCCCGCAGCAGGGCCTCGCTCTTGTCGGTCGCGGGGTCGCCGATGATGACGGCCTTGGCGCCGCCGAGGTCGAGTCCGGCCAGCGCGTTCTTGTACGCCATGGCCCGGGAGAGATTGAGCACGTCGGCGAGCGCGGCCTGCTCGCTCTGGTAGGGATAGAACCGGGTGCCGCCGAGCCCCGGTCCGAGGGCGGTGCTGTAGATCGCGATGATCGCGTACAGGCCGCTGCGCTCGTCGGAGCAGAAGACGACCTGTTCATGCCGCACCGGCTGGACGGGGTTCGCGTCGTCGCCGGAGCCGGAATCCTTGTGGGACAGCCCGAAAACGTCGGTCACGGTGGTGACTCCTGATCGTGTACGCCGCCTCGTTGCGGCGATCGGCCTTCAGCTTATCCGATGCACCCACGAAACGATCATGAAAACGTGGGACGGTGCTGCACATGTGTCCGGCGACATGGCACGATTCTGGTGTGCTCCCCTACGCCGCCTATCTCCGTGTGTACGAGCCGCTGACCGCTTTCGCCCCCGAGGATCAGGCTCGGTGGGCCCGGTACGCCGACTCGCGCGACCGACCGCGCCGGGCGGGCGCACTCGAGGTCGAACACGGCGAGGCGGTCCGCCGCCTGCTGTCGGTCCCGCCGCTGCCGGCGCCCGAGCGGGAGAGCCCCAACGCGTACCTGCGCCGGGTGGAGGAGACGCTGTACGTCTGCCCCTGGCAGAGCAGGCTGCGGTCGTGGCTGGCGTTCGCGTCGTTCCGGGGGAGCGTCCCGGTCAAGCTCGCCTCCCGGTTCGTGCCCCAGGCCATCGCGGAGCAGACCGCCGACGACTTCGACCGGTTCAAGCGCGGGGAGCAGTCCCTGCGCACCCACATCCGCACGAGCACCTGGCACGTGCCGATCGCGTGGTTCGTGCCGTTCGACTCGGCCGAGCGCTGGCTCGTGCTGGGCTCGGAGCAGCCGGCCGAGCCGGGCGCGCAGACCACCGCCGCCCCGCCCAGGAACATGCTGTACGTCACCTCGATGGCACAGGCCCGGCGCCGGGTGGCCCGGGCGCTGGTGGTGATCCGCAGGCACGTCGGGCAGGTGGCGGCCCTCACCGAGGTCGAGGAGGTGGGCCGCTGGCTGGAGGAGTTCCACCCCCACTCGCTGGTGGAGCTCGACTACGGCGGCCTCGTCCATCTGATGGACGACCGGACCCTCCAGGGCGACCAGTCCGTCGCCGAGGTGGCGACGGCCCTCGCGGGTTTGGACAACGGTCAGGAAGAACTTGCCTTCGCGATGTATCAGCGCGTGATCGTCCGCTGGAGGTCTGTCCGCGCCCTCGAATCGGCAAACTGACGGTCATGAACATGCCGTGACCTGCCGATTCTGGTCATGGCATAGTCGATCTCACATCTACGAACTGAGTAGTTTGCCGTTTTCACTGCGATACCACGAAACGTGTCGCTAGAATCACCGAGCGTGACATCAACCCGTGGTCGAGACGTTGTGCCCAGAGGGCTCGCCAATCGCGCTACGTGGCTGTATGGTCACATCGGGTGATGCCGTAAATGGTCCTAGAAACCGCACGTTTTGGATCATTGAAGGACATCCGTGACAGTGCCGCGACCGACAGGATTTGCCCGAACGAAGCGGTGTCCAGAGTGGTGCATCGCACGGCGGAGGAGGAGCCGATAAAGCGCTATCGGCGACGACTCCGGGCCCGGCGGGAAGCCCGAGCCTGCGAGGAGTTCTCGCGGGTGAGGCGACAACGCCGCGAGGCGCCCTCTGGCCGACGCGACGGGGCAAGGATTGGCGGGAGGGGCACTTGCGCCAGACAAGTCGCAGGATCGCTGCCGGCGGTCCACACGGAGGAGAGGCCGCACAAATGTCAGCTCGTACACCCGAGGCCGAGCCACTGCTCACCCCGGCGGAGGTCGCCACGATGTTCCGTGTCGACCCCAAGACCGTCACCCGGTGGGCGAAGGCGGGCAAGTTGACGTCCATCCGCACCCTCGGCGGTCACCGGCGGTATCGGGAGACCGAGGTCCGGGCACTGCTCGCGGGGATTCCGCAGCAGCGGTCCGAGTAGGACGTGACCGTCACGCCACGGGGGAGCAACGGCGCGCTCGCGTCGGGGATGTGAGCGCGTCCACCAAGCTCCCGTGACCACTACGGGTCACGGGAGGGATCTGGGGTCGGCGCCGCCCGCCCGGCGCCTCCCCGCGTGAACGCCAGGTCCGTCCACCCCCGGCGGTTCCCCCGTCCCCCCATGCGTACGCCTTGGTCTTCGCGCCTTGGAGCGTCTCGCGAACGCAGTGAGGGGTTCAGGGAACGACCTCACGGTTCTCAGACGCAAGGTTCTCACTTGCAGGGTGCACGGGCAGCAGGGTCTCCAGCAGCACCCGCACCCCGGGATCATGCCCGCCCGCCGCCCGCAGGAGCGCGACCATCTGGTCCACCAGAAGGCGCTCCAGTTCGGCCCGCTCCATGTCGCGGTGCTCCAGCCAGTCGAGGCCGGCCGTCTCCACCGAGGCGACCCACGACCTCAACGTGACGCGCAACGCCGGACCGGGCGCGTCGACCCCCATCTGATGAACGATCATGCGCAGCATGCGCTGCCGCACCCCGTCGACGATCTCGCCGATCTCCCCGGCGCGGTTGGCCGGGCCTCCCCTGAGCAACGCGGCGAAACCGGCCGCGTGCTCCTCGACGAAGTCGAAGTAACGCGTCAGGCCCGAACTGAGCTGCTCCAGCGGCCCGCCCTCGCCCTGCGACTGTAACCGCGCCTGCAGTTCCGCCGCCGCGCTGCGCAGGGCCGCCACGTAGAGCTCCTGCTTGCCGCCGAAGTAGTGGTAGACGAGCGCCCTGGACGCGCCCGCGGAAGCCGCCACGTCGTCGATCGAGACGTCCTCGGCATCGTGCCTGCTGAACAGCTCGAGCGCGGCGGCGATGAGCTCTTCCCGCCGCCGGTCCACGCTGAGCCTGCGGCGCGCCGGCCGTGCGCCTTCTTCCGCTTGGCGTGTGGCACCCACACCCCGCACCCTAGCGAATCGGCCCCCTGAGAGGAGGATCGGCAGGATCAAGGGTTCCCCCGAACCCCCCTCCCGGCTCCGCCGCCCTACCCGTGGTCCGGCTAACCTTCCCAACGCCCGATTGAAGGAAGGATCCTGTCTTACCGCGATCAACCCGTACCCTCTGGGCAACTCGATCGTTTGGTGTGTCAGGTGCACGTCCACGCATCGTGGGGAGAACCATGTCAGGACCGTCCATGCAGACCACTGCCCGGAAAGACGTCGGGGTCGCGATCCCCACCGGCGGACTGCCCGACGGGTTCAGCCCGCGGCCACGCCCGACTATCCGCAACGTGGCCGAGCGGGCAGGAGTCTCCAAGTCGCTGGTGTCTCTCGTGCTGCGGGGCTCCCCGCACGTGAGCGAGCACCGCAGGGAGGCGGTCCTCCAGGCCGCCCGGGAGCTCGGCTACCGCCCGAACGCGGTCGCCCGCAGCCTGGTCGAGGGGCGGACCCACCTGGTGGGCGCGCTCGTGGCCGACCTGCACAACCCTTTCTACGCGGAGTTCCTCGACGGCCTGCAGGAGAGCCTGCACGGTGACGGGCTGCGGCTGCTGATCGGCAGCGGCCGCTGGGACCCGGCGTTCGAGGACGAGGCCGTCGAGGCCTTCCTGGAGCTGCGGGTGGACGGACTGGTCCTGCTCGGGGTCGCACCGTCCAGCGACACGCTGGCCGAGGCCGCGGCCTACACGCCGACCGTGGTGGTCGGCGAGCGCGACGTCGAACTCGAGGGCGTGGACATCGTCGTCGACGACGACCAGCTCGGCGCCCGCTTCGCCGTCGATCACCTCGTGGAACTGGGCCACCGGCGCATCGCCCACATCGAGGGCGCCCCGTCGTCGGCCGCCCGCTGCCGCTGCGAGGGCTACCTGGTGGCGATGCGCCGCCACGCGCTGGCGCCGTACATCATGGTCGAGCACGGCGACTTCAGCGAGGAGGGCGGCCGGCGCGCGGCGCTGGCGCTGCTCAAGCGCGAACCCCGGCCGACGGCGATCTTCGCGGCGAACGACATCGTGGCCATGGGCGTGCTGACCGCGGCGAGCGAGCTGGGGCTGCGGGTGCCCGAGGACCTGTCGGTCGTCGGATACGACAACACGCATCTCGCGGCCGTCACCCACATCTCGCTGACCAGCGTGGACCAGCCCCGGCGGGCCATGGGCCGCTCGGCGGCGGCGCTGCTGAGCGACCGCATCACCGAGCCGGGCAAGACCGCCCGGCTGCGGCAGGTGAGCCCGCAGCTCGTCGTACGGCGCAGCACCGGGCCCGCTCCAAGTGGTGCCAAAAGCTAGGTCAATCACCGACGTGTCCCCTCGCGGCCGGTGTTGACTTCAGCCGTGGCGCCGGCCCCCGGCGGGTCGCGGAAGGGCTGCCCGCGGGCCGGCGACCGGGACATCGGGGGGATTCATGCGTGATCCTGAGTTGGTCTCCTGCGCTCAGCGGGCCGCCGGCGAACTGGAACGGGCCTGGGCGCACTGGAGGGAGAGCCGGGGGCTGGGCAGCGAGGACATCGCCGAGTCGGTGGCGAGCTACGTCGCCCACTCGATCGACCATCCGTGGGGACGGCCCCGCGTGGTGCTCGGCCTCGACGCCGAGGACGCCCGTGAGCTGGCCGCTCTCCTGCATCGGCAGGAGGTTCCCGAGCCGGCGTGGGTGGGCAGGTTTCCGGCATAACGGTCTGATCACGACTCCGTTCCGGTTAGGTTGGGGAGACCACACTTCCGGGAAGGGATCTCGACCGTGATCAGACGACCACTCGCCGCCGCAGCCCTGGCCCTGTGCGGGGTCGGAGCCGTCGCCTGCGGCGGCGCTGAGGTCTCCGACACGGGGGCCTCCGCCCCCGCCGCCTCGCCCCGGCTCGGACAGCCTGCCGCGAGCCAGGACCGGGCGGCCGACGCGGCGTCATCGTCCGAGACGGCGTCATCCGAGACGGGCGTCCCGACCACGCGTACGGCGACCGCCTCCGAGACGCAGGCACGACCGCTGGCCGGGCGGGTCATCGTGATCGACCCCGGCCACAACGGGGGCAACTGGAAGCACCCGGAGATCATCAACAGGCAGGTCAACATCTCCAACCAGAAGAAGGCCTGCGACACCACCGGCACCTCGACGAACGACGGCTACAGCGAGGCGGCCTTCACCTGGGACGTGTCCACCCGGCTCGTACGGCTGCTGCGGGCCCAGGGGGCGACGGTCAAGCTCACCCGCCCCGACAACAAGGGCACCGGGCCGTGCATCAACCAGCGGGCCGCCATCGGGAACAGGGCCAAGGCGGACGCGGCGATCTCCGTCCACGCCGACGGGGCCGCGCCGAGCGCCCACGGGTTCCACGTCATCATGCCGAAGAAGATCGGCGGGCCGGTCGACCCGGTCGTCGGCGAGTCCAGGAAGCTGGGCGTCGCGGTCCGCGACGCCTTCCACAGCGGCACAGGCCTGCCGTACTCGACCTACATCGGCAGCAAGGCGCTGAACTTCCGCAGCGACCTCGGCGGGCTCAACCTGTCGACGGTGCCGAAGATCTTCATCGAGTGCGGCAACATGCGCAACGCCAAGGAGGCCGCCGAGTTCAAGGACCCGGCGTTCCGCCAGCGCATCGCGGACTCCCTCGCGAAGGGCCTGGAGACGTATCTCACCGCCGCCCGCTGACGGCGGCTCTCAGGGGACTGTGGACGGGGTGCCGGGCTGTCGGTGAGGTTTGGCATCATCGGCGGCATGGACCATCTCCTTCCCCTGCCGAGGTTCGTCGAGACGGGCTCGGAGCCGGCCGAGATCGCGCCCGGCTCCGTCGTGTCGGGCCCGGCCCCGCTCACCGACGCCGTACGGCTCGCGCTCCCCGTTCTCGACCTGAGGCCCGGAGACGCCGGCACGGCGGCCGTGCGGGTGGAGGAGGACCCCCGGCTCGGGCCGGAGGCGTACGCGATGACGATCGCGGGCGACGGCGTGCGGATCACGGCCGGGGGCCGGGCGGGCGCCTTCTACGCCGGGCAGACGCTGCGGCAGCTCCTGCCGGCCGAGGCGTTCCGGTCGGCCCTCCTGCCCGGGGCGTCCTGGACAATCCCCTGCGGACGGGTGGAGGACGCGCCGGGGTTCTCCTGGCGCGGCGCGCACCTCGACGTGGCGCGCAGCTTCCTGCCGAAGCGGGAGGTGCTGCGGATGATCGACCTGATGGCGCTGCACAAGCTGAACCGGCTGCACCTCCACCTGGCCGACGACCAGGGCTGGCGGGTGGAGAGCAGGGCGTTCCCGCTGCTGCACGAGGTGGGTTCGCACCGCCCGCGGACGGTCACCAGCCACAAGGGCGAGGACCTCGCCTTCGACGGCGTCCCCCACGGCGGCCACTACACGCTCGCCGACCTGACCGAGATCGCGGCGTACGCCCGGGCGCGGGCGGTCGTCGTCGTGCCGGAGATCGACGTGCCGGGACACGCCTCCGCCGTGCTCGCGGCCTATCCCGCGCTGGCGTCCCGGCCGCAGGAGCGCTACGAGGTGCTGGACCGGTGGGGCATCTCGTCGGCGATCCTGTCCCCGCTCCCGGCGACCGTCGACTTCCTGACCACCGTGTTCGCCGAGATCGCCGACGCGCTGGGCGAGGTGCCGTACTTCCACATCGGCGGCGACGAGTGCGTGCTGGACGACTGGGCGGCGTCGGCCGAGATCTCGGCGTACCAGGCCTCGCTGGGCCTGGAGAGCACGGGTGACCTGCACGCGTGGTTCCTGCGGCGGCTCGCCGACGCGCTGGCCGAACGCGGCAGCCGCACGGTGGTGTGGGACGAGGCGTTCGTCAGCGGCAGGCTGAGGCCGGACACGATCGTGATGCCGTGGCGCGGCGAGCACGTCGCCCGCCGGGCCGCCGCGGCGGGGCACGAGGTGGTGGCGACGCCGGTCTTCCCGATGTACTTCGACTACGCCGAGGCGGCCTCGCCCGAGGAGCCGGTCGGCCTGGGGGACGCGATCACCGTGGCCGACGTGGCGGCCTTCGCGCCCGCGCCGTCCGAGTGGCCCGAGGAGGAGCGTGCCCGGGTGATCGGCGTCCAGTTCCAGCTGTGGAGCGAGCGCATCCCGGACGGCCGGACGCTCGACTACCGCGCCTGGCCCCGGGGCTGTGCGGCGGCCGAGGTCGCGTGGACCGGCGGCCCGGCCGGGCCCGAGGACTTCTTCCGCCGCCTCGACGCCCACCTGGCGCGGCTGGACGCGTTCGGCGTGGAGTATCGCCCGCTGTCCGGGCCCCGGCCCTGGCAGCGGGGCGGCACCGGCTGGCGTCGCCACCGTCCGGGCGTCGTCGCGGTGCACGACGTGATGCGCCACCTGCACGAGCTCAGCCTGTCGGCCGACTCCACCCGGCCCAGCCTTTAGGTCGTGTCGCCTCGGCGACGCGCCGCACGCGGGCGCGGTCGCACAGCACGTCGGTGCTGTCGACGTACTGGTCCACCGCGCCGGTGAGGGGCAGCCGCCGCACCCGCGGGTCGGCGATGGTCTCCAGCAGCGCCTCGGTGAAGCGCTCGGCGCGCAGCACCCGGTAGGGCCGGGTGTGGTACGGGCGGGTGCGCGGATCGACGGGCGCGGTGAGGCCGAGGTCGTTGTGCAGGGCCCCGAGAGCCTCGTAGGCGGTGGCGAGGTGGCGCTCGCGGTCCCGCCAGTCCGCGGCCGACACCGCCGCCCTGAACACGGGCGCCAGATCCGGCCCGCACGGCAGGGCGGCGAAGGCGCTGCCCAGCCACTTGCCGTACGGCGGATAGCGGCGGTGCATGAGCAGGGCGAGCCGGATGAGGTCCCGCACCAGACGGGCGCAGGTGACGGCGGAGCCCAGTTCGTCACCGGCCTCGCCGGCCCGGCCTGTGAGCGCCTCCTCCTGGCATATCCGCCGCCACTGGCAGGCCAGGACGTAGCGCCAGACGTCGTCGGGATACCAGGCGAGGCGCCGGCGGACCGGCAGGAGCAGGCCCAGGCCGTCGTGGAAGACCTCTCCCGCCGTGATCTCCGCGAGGGTCTGGGTGGGCGTCGCCAGCCAGTCGGACAGACCCACGCCCGCGATCGGGTCGAACCCGAGGTGCCCGGTGAGCCATGCGGTCAGGTCGGCCACCACCACCCCGTGCCGGAGCGGCCCGTCCGTCGTCTCCATGCGCCGGGTGCCGTCGGCCCCTGACGGGCCGAAGTTCGTGGGATAACCGAGGAACCGCGGCGGCAGGCTCACGGCGAGCACGCCGTCCACGGCCTCGGCGTGGACGGCGTCCTCAGGGCGGAGGAACAGTTGCAGCCGCGGCCCCCAGTCGTGGTCGGTGGACCGCTCGGTGTCGTATCCGAGCACCTCGGAGCCGGGACCGACGAGGGCCGCCGTGTGCGTGAGGCCGCCGAAGCGCCGCGCCAGCAGCGGTGCCACCGCCTCCTGGTAGAACCGCCGCGACAGCTCCAGCCCGCGTACGTGCCCGTCTCCCACAGCCGACATCCTCCGCGGGCCCCGCGGCGCGGGGCAACCGGCTTTTCCCCGCGCCACCACCCGTCACGCGCAGGTGCCGGTGGAGATGCGGCGGGACCGGGTGTCACGTTCCGTCGAGGACCTCGGCGACGATGGCGGCGGCGATCTTCTCCGCGTCCAGGCCCTGGTGGGCGTCGATCACCTCGCGGATCCTCGCGGTCAGGCGCAGGTCGGCCTGTGCGGCGTCGCCGATGTGGCGCCCGGCCACCGCGACGGCGGCGGCGAGCTCGTAGGCCTCGGCCGGCCCGAGACCCTGCGGATCGACCTCGACGAGGACGCGAGCGCCGTTCTTCGGCGAGACGCGGACCTTCCACCGTCCTGACGGGCCCGAGGCCGACAGGGTGTCCTTCCGCAGGGCCGGCGGGAACAGGACGACGGCCATCCTGCCCGCCGCCGCGAGGACCCGCTCGGCGAGCCTGCGGACGTCCTTCTTGGCGACGACGATCCTCCCGGAGCGGTTGATGATGCTCACGGAATCACCGCTGTCGGCCACGGCGATCCGCTCGCCGTCGGCCTGGTCGTAGATGGCGCTCATGGGGGGGTCGCTCGCTTAGGAGATTCGTCGGGGCGGGCTGCGAGACTCCGCCCATGCATGATCTCGTACTTTCGGAGCGAATGATCGTGATCCGCCTTTTCCCGGGCAAGGGCCACGGCGGACGGCCGGCGTGAGCACGTCCGGCAGGTTCGGCCTCCGGCCGAGCCCGGAGGAGCGGCGGCGACACGGGCGGGTGCGTGGCGGAGCGCCGCGGCGGTCTCGGACGCCATGCGCTCCATGACCGGCCCCTCGCCGTCCGGGGGTCACACGAGGGTGTAGCCGGCCTCCTCGACGGCCTTGCGCACGGCGTCGTCGGCGACGTCGCCCGAGACATCGAGGCGGCCGCTGTCCAGGTCGACCTCGACGCCCGTGACGCCGGGGATCTCGCCGACCTCCTCCTTGACCGAGCTCACGCAGTGGCCGCAGGTCATGCCCTGCACGGTGTAGGTCTTGACGCTCATGACGCTCTCCAATTCCGGGAGACGGGGATTCATGCGGTGCGGCCGACGATCTCGCGGACCGAGCCGTAGCCGTGCCGCCGCAACCTGCGGGCGAGCTGGCGGTTGATCCGGGACGGCCACAGGGGGCCCTCGTAGATCAGGCCGGTGTATCCCTGCACGAGGGTGGCGCCGGCCAGCAGCCGCTCCCAGACGTCGTCGACGTCCTCCACGCCGCCGACGGAGACGAGCGTGAGCCGGTCGCCGGCCTTCTGGCGCAGGCGGCGCAGCACCTCCAGCGAGCGGGCCTTGAGCGGCCGTCCGGACAGGCCGCCCGCCTCGGTGCTCGCGACGCCCTCACGGCTGATCGTGGTGTTGGTCGCGATGACGCCCGCCAGCCCGAGCTCGGCGGCGAGCTCGGCCACGGCGTCCACGTCCTCGTCCGCCAGGTCCGGCGCGATCTTCACGAGGAGCGGCGTGCGCCCGGCCGCCTCCTTCACCGCCGACAGCAGCGGCCGCAGGCGGTCCACGGCCTGCAGGTCGCGCAGGCCCGGGGTGTTGGGCGAGCTCACGTTGACCACGAGGTAGTCGGCGAGCGGCGCGAGCCTGCGGGCGCTGTCGACGTAGTCGCGCACCGCCTCGGACTCGGGCACGACCTTGGTCTTGCCGATGTTGACGCCGACCACGGCCGGGATGTGCCGCACCCTGCTCAGCCGCTTGGCCGCGGCCGCCGCCCCGGCGTTGTTGAAGCCCATCCGGTTGACGATCGCCCGGCTCTCGGGCAGGCGGAACAGCCGCGGCCGGGGGTTGCCGGGCTGGGCGTGCGCGGTGATCGTGCCGACCTCGACGTACCCGAACCCGAGCGCCGACAGCGGCTCGGCGCACCCGGCGTCCTTGTCGAACCCGGCGGCGAGCCCGAACGGCGAGGCGAAGTGGACGCCGAACGCCTGGACGCGCAGCGACTCCGCCCTCGGCGCGAGCAGCCGGTGCAGCAGCCGCACGAGGGGCGGGAACATCCCGAGCAGGCGGAGCAGCCTGATCGTGAGGTGGTGGACGGCCTCCGCGTCGAGGCGGCTCAGGACCTGCGTGAACACGAGTCGATACATCACGGCAAGACTATCGCCCGGTCACGCCCCACCTCGGCCCACCGCCGTACGTCCGGTCAGTTGGGCCGGGGGCGGGCCTCGGCCGTGGGCTGGGGCAGCGGCACGTGCGACGCCGTACGGATGGACAGCCCGGAGTCGAAGCCCAGCAGCCGCAGCAGCCGCAGCACCAGCGGGGCGGGGCGGACGAAGGTCACGCCGCCGCCCCACTCCCGCACCCGCGCGTCGGCCCACAGGAGGCTCCGCGCGCCCGCGCAGTCGAGGAAGCCGACCCCGGCCAGGTCGACCTCGACGTGTCCGGGCCGGTAGGTCGCCAGCACCTGCCGCAGGCAGGCACGGAACTCCGGCGCCCCCGACACGTCGAGGTCGCCGTTCAGGGCCATCCGGATGCCGGTCTCAGACGACGTGGTCTGGATTCGCAACATTCCTCTGGCCCTGCTCGCCCAGCAGTTCCGCCGCGAGCTCGGACACCTTCCGTCTGCTGTCCCTGGCCTGCTTGCGCAGTCCGGTGAACGCCTGCGAGGCCGTCAGGTCGTGCTTGCCCATGAGATAGCCGATGGCCCGCTCGATCACGACGCGGTAGTCCAGGGCGTACTGGAGCTGGTCGGCGAGCACCGCCTTCTCGTCCGCCTCCATCGACGCCACGAGGACCTGCTCGATCACGTGGGCGTACGCGTGGAGGGCCTGGGTGTCGCTCTCCTGCCACTCGTGGGGCGCGTCCTGGTAGACGTTCAGGGTGCCCACCGGCACGCCGCCGAGCCGGATCGGCACTCCCGCCACCCCGCGCACCTCGGGGTGCAGCAGTTCACGCAGGGCCGGCCACCGCCGGTCGGTCCGCACGTCGACGGTCGTCACCGCGGTGTCGCCCGCGTACGCCGCCACGCACGGGCCCTGGCCCGTCACCGCCTGGGCACGCTCAAGGCTACGGCCACGCTCGTCCGTGGCGAAGAGGTAGCGGAGTGTGCGGTCCTCCTCGGCGAACATCAGGCCGGCGCCGGAGTATCCGAAAAGCCGGTCGACCACTTGGACGATGCGCTCAAGGTGGTGCACGATCCCGGTCGCCGACCTGTCCTTCTGCAGACGTCGCAGGCTGGCGACAAGAGCCTCAGGATCGATATGGGTCATTCCGTATCCTCTCGTGAACCTCACCTCGCACCACCGTGGCCTGTGGGAGAGGCGCCGATTCGGCCATCACAACTGCCCGTCAGGGGCTCGATCAGTCCTGCTCTCTGCCAGGACCTGAAGAACGATGACCATCAGCTCGCCGAGGCGGGAACCGGCCTCCGCCTCCCCGCGGTCCCAGACGCGCCCGTCCCGGGCGTAGAAGTCCAGGACGCCGATGAGCTCGCAGTCCTCGATGAGGGGTACGGAGAGGACGGCCCGGACCGGCGGGGCGTGGACGGCCACGTGCGGGAACCCCATGGGCCTCGCGGCGTGCAGATCGTGGATCGCGACGAGGCCGCCGCTGGCGGCGCTCTCGATGGCGGGACCGTCGCCCACGGACTCCTGGGCGGACTCCAGCAGTACGCCGTCGTCGTCGGTCGCCCCGATCGCGCGGAGGCGGTCCTGGCCGTCGAGCAGCATCAACGCGGCGCCGTCGACCCCGAAGAGGTCGGCCATGCCGGTGAGGACGTTCTCGAGAAGAGACGACGCGTCCGATGCCATCGCGAGCCCACTTTCAAACGATCAAGCGGCCGCGGACACAGGGCGGAGTGCCCCTAAGCCTAGTGGTCCCTGAGCAGTGGAAGCCAGGTGATCCCCGGGGTTGACCCGCGCGCACGCCGACTGGGCTGGAGAGGACATGACAAATCCGCCCTCCCGTACGGGGAAGGCGGATCAGGAATGGGCGAGGGAAGGGGCGAACGGGCTCAACCGCGGGGAGTTCGACGTGCCGGCCACGCTCTCTACCCCGGCGGGGAGGGGATGCCGGCGGGCGCGCCCGAACGCGGTGCCGAGGACCACGTGCGGGGGGCTGGAGTCGCTCCCGGCGCTGCCGTCGCCGGACGAGCGGGAGCAGTTGCCGGCCCTGCTCGCCCGGCTGCCGCACAGCATGGCCGCGCTCCGAGACGCGTGAGGGGTCAGCGCTTGGCCTTCTTGCCCTCGGGGGTGACGGCGTACCACTCGCCGCCGAAGTCCTTCAGGTCCTGGCCGAGCACGTCCCCGGCCTTCTGGTCCTTCGCGTAGTAGTAGAGCGGGTGCTTGTTGTAGGTCACCTGCGTGGTGCCGTCCTCCCGGTGCAGCGTCCCGAGCAGGTTCGCGTGCGCGCCCGTGCCGGCCTGGGGCGCGCCCGCGGTGAGCACGGGCGGCCACGCGGCGGCGCACGCCTGGGTGCAGGCGGAGGCGCCGCCCTTGTCCTTGGTGAACAGGTACACCGTGCGGCCGTCCACGCCGACCAGCACGCTGCCGAGCGAGGTGGGCGCCGCGTCGATGCGCGCGGGCCCCGTGGGGGACGCCTGGACGGGGGACGTCGGCGACGCCGAGTATCCGGTGGCGGACGGCGTCGTCCCCGAGGGATGCTCGGAGGGCTCGGGCGTCTGCGACTCGTTGAGCTGGTCGTTGGCGACGCGGCTGGCGTCCTCGTCGCCGGCACCGCCGCATCCGGCGGCCAGCAGGCTGATCGCGACCGCGCCGGCATACAGCAGTTTCCTCATGTTCGGCCTCCTGGGAAGTGAGCGAGTCGGCTCCCAGGAGACACGCGGCGACGGTGGCACCGCCGCCCGGACGCGAAGATCCGGGACAGGGCTTTGCCGTTTCCTGGGTTCCGCCTCACGGACCACTCGCCGCCCTCCGGCGAATCAGGGACCTCTGCGGATGAACCGTCAGATTCGGGGAAATCGGGGGTAAGCCGTACGGCCGCGGCGGTGCGCGCCGACACGCGAACCGATCGCGGGAGGGAGGTGCCGAGGTCCCCCGCACGTGCGATGCGATGCTGAGGCTGCGACGTCCCGCCGGCGAAGCCGTCCGGCCTCGTGGGGGCGACGTCCCTGGCGAACCACCCCCTTCGCCCGATCTCGCGACAGACAAGGAGCGTCCGGATGGCCGAGCGCACGCAATCGTCCACTGTGGAACCGCCCATCGTGGAACCGGCCGAGCTGAGGCGCCGCCTCGGCCGTACGGGAGTATGGCTCTCCTCTCTGGCGGCGACCCCGGCGGCAGAGGCCAGGAAGGCCGCGGCGGAGATCGAGGAGCTCGGATACCCGGCGCTGTGGATCGGGGAGAGCCCGGCCGGGCGGGAGGCGTTCACGCATGCCGCGCTGTTGCTGTCGGCGACCCGGCGGCTGCGGGTGGCGACGGGCATCGCCAACGTCTACGGCCGTGACCCCGTCGCCGCGGCCAACGGCGCCGCGACCCTCGCGGAGGCGTGGGACCAGCGGTTCGTGCTCGGCCTCGGCGTCAGCCACAAGCCGCTGGTCACCCCTCGCGGTCACGACTACTCCGCGCCGCTCGAGTACATGCGGGACTATCTCGACGGTATGGACAGGGCTTCGATCCAGGTGCCGCAGGCGGAGACGCCGCCCCGGGTGCTCGCGGCGCTCCGGCGCCGGATGCTCGAACTGGCGGCGCGGCGCACCCAGGGAGCGCACACCTACTTCGTGCCGCCCGAGCACACCGCGAGGGCCCGCGAGATCCTCGGCCCGGACCCGGTCCTCGCCCCGGAGCAGGCCGTGGTGGTCGAGAAGGACGCGGACCGCGCGCGGGAGACCGCCCGCCGGTACGCCGCCCTCTACCTGGCCCTGCCCAACTACGTGAACAACCTCCGTGAGCTGGGATTCTCCGACGACGACTTCGCGGGCGGGGGAAGCGACCGGCTCATCGACGCGATCGTGGTCTGGGGCGAGCCGGAGACGATCGCCGAGCGGGTGCGCGCCCACCACGACGCGGGCGCCGACCACGTGTGCGTCCAGCCGCTCGCGGACTCGGTCGGCACGCAGATCGAGCACCTGCGGCTGCTGGCCCCCGCCCTCCTGGGGTGACGGCGTGACCGCGGCGGCTCCCGGGCGGGGGCGCAGGGAGCAGGGCGGGCAGAGCGTGCAGGGCGGGCAGAGCGTGCAGGGCGGGCAGAGCGTGCAGGGCGGGCAGGACCCTCCTCTTGCCCCGCCGGACCCGACGGGCCTGGAGGCGTGGATACGCCAGGTTCTCGGCCTGGCCGGCGCCCGTGCCTCCGCGTTCACCCCGCCCCTGCCTCCCGCTCCGTCCGCCGGCCGGGGCCACGCGGAGGACGCGGACGGCCAGGACACGGGCGGGACGGCCGACCAGCTCTAGGCCGGGCCGGGAGGGAGGCCGGGCGGTCAGGTGCGTCAGGCGGCCTGACGCACCTGCTCGGCCAGCCGTTCGAGGCTCTCGTCCAGCGCCTGCTCCACCGCCTCTGCCGGGGGCGCGTGCCGCTCGTCGAAGAAGGACAGGTGGACCGTCACGTCGCTGCTGTCGTCGTCGATGCCGGCGACCTGCAGCCATCCGGCGTACCGGTCCACGTCGCGGGTGCCCCACTCCATCCGCAGCTGGTCCTGCTCGGCCCGCAGCAGCGCGCGTTCGTCCTGGCCCGTCTCGTCCTCGTGGACGGTGACCGCCGGCGGCTCCTCCGCGCGTACGTGCAGGTCGCGGGGCATCCAGAGATCGAGTTTTCCGACGTCGCACGCCTGGCGGAACACCTGGTCGGCCGGTGCGGGCATCCGGCGGGACCGCTCGAACTCGGTCATGGTCCGTCACTCCTCCCACTGTCGACGTAGGGAGCCCCTACCCGCCGCGGTCCGGTCCATCCTCCGTCTCACCAGGCGAGGCCGTCCAGCGGGCACCCCCTCCCCGGCGGGGTGCGCACGGCGGCGTAGGGTCCGGTGCATGACCGATCATTACGATGTCGTGGTCCTCGGCGCCGGACCCGGCGGCTACACCGCCGCGGTCCGTTCGGCCCAGCTCGGGCTCAGCACGGCGGTCGTCGAGGAGCGCTACTGGGGCGGTGTCTGCCTCAACGTGGGCTGCATCCCCTCCAAGGCCCTGCTGCGCAACGCCGAACTCGCTCACATCCTGACAAACGAGACCAAGACGTTCGGCATCCAGGCGGACGGCCCGATCACCCTCGACTACGGCGCGGCCTTCCGCCGCAGCCGCCAGGTCGCGGACGGGCGGGTCAAGGGCGTCCACTACCTGATGAAGAAGAACGGCATCACCGAGTATGACGGCCGGGGCACCTTCACCGGCCCGGACGCCATGGAGGTGCGCGGCGCGGACGGCTCGGTGCGCACGGTGACGTTCGACCACTGCATCATCGCGGCCGGGGCGACGACCCGCCTGCTGCCGGGGACGTCCCTGTCCGAGCGGGTGGTGACGTACGAGGAGCAGATCCTCAGCGAGACGCTGCCCGGGAGCGTGATCATCGCGGGCGCCGGGGCGATCGGCGTCGAGTTCGCGTACGTGCTGCACAACTACGGCGTGAAGGTCACGATCGTCGAGTTCCTCGACCGGATGGTCCCGCTGGAGGACCAGGAGGTGTCGGCGGAGCTGGCGCGGCGCTACCGGCGGCTCGGCATCGACGTGCTGACCTCCACCCGGGTCGAGTCGATCGACGACAGCGGCGAGAAGGTGCGGGTCACGGTCTCCAGGAACGGCGAGACCTCCGTGCTGGAGGCCGACAAGGTGCTGCAGGCCATCGGCTTCCAGCCGCGCGTCGAGGGATACGGCCTGGAGAACACCGGCGTACGGCTGACCGAGCGGGGCGCGATCGCCGTCGACGGCCGCTGCCGCACCAGCGTGCCGCACATCTTCGCCATCGGGGACGTCACCGCGAAGCTCATGCTGGCCCACGCCGCCGAGTCGATGGGCATCATCGCCGCCGAGACGATCGCGGGCGCGGAGACGATGGAGCTCGACTACGTGATGATCCCCCGGGCCACCTACTGCCAGCCGCAGATCGCGAGCTTCGGCTACACCGAGGCCCAGGCGCGCGAGCAGGGCTTCGACGTGAAGGTGGTCAAGTTCCCGTTCACGGCCAACGGCAAGGCGCACGGCCTGGGCGACCCCAGCGGGTTCGTCAAGGTCCTGAGCGACGCGAAGTACGGCGAGATCCTCGGCGCCCACCTCATCGGGCCCGAGGTGACCGAGCTGCTGCCCGAGCTGACCCTGGCCCAGCAGTGGGACCTCACGGTGCACGAGGTGGCGCGCAACGTCCACGCCCACCCGACCCTGGGCGAGGCGGTGAAGGAGGCGATCCACGGCCTGGCCGGACACATGATCAACATTTGACTTCCTCCCCCGCCTAAAGGCGGGGGATTCCCGCCCTCACGGGCTGGGCTTCCTGCTTCACCGCCGACCGCCGAAAGGAGGACCCTTGCGGACTCACGTCAGCTCCACAGGCCGACACCGCTCGACCAGCGGCCAGGATGTTCATCGCGGCGTTCACGTCCCTGTCGTGCAGGGTGCCGCAGCCGGGGCACGTCCAGCGACGTGTCCCGAGAGGCAACGCGGCGAGCAGGTGCCCGCACGCGCTGCACGTCTTCGATCTGGGATACCAGCGGTCGATCACGACCAGGCGCCGCCCGTACCGCGCGGTCTTGTACTCCAGCTGGCGGCGGAACTCGCCCCACCCGCAGTCGGAGATGACCCGTGCCAGGGACCGGTTCCGCACCATGCCTTTGACGTTGAGGTCTTCGATCACGATCATGTCGTTTTCCCGGACCAGCCGGGTGGAGGTGCGGTGCAGGAAGTCGGCGCGGGTGTCCCGCACTGTGGTGTGGGCGCGGGCGACCTTCGCCTTGGCCTTGGTTTGGTTGGCCGATCCGCGCTGTTTGCGGGCCATGCGCCGCTGGTAGCGGGCCAGGTTCCTGGCCTTGCGCTCCAGATGGCGCGGGTTGGGGATCTTCTCGCCGGTGGACAGGACGGCGAAGTCGCTCACCCCGAGGTCGATGCCGACCTGCGATCCGGTGGCGGGCAGCGGCTCGGGCCCGGTGGTCTCCTCCACGGACAGGGATGCGTACCAGCGGCCATCGCTGTCGCGGGAGATGGTTACCGTGGTCGGGTTGATCGTGGCGGGGTCGACCTCGGGCCAGGACCACACGAACGCGATCGGGCCATCCATCTTCGCCAGCCACAGTCGCCCGTCGCGTCAGCGGAATGCCGAGCGGGTGTAGGTCGCGGACTGGCGGCTGCGCCGGGACTTGAACCTGGGGTATTTGGCGCGTCCTGCGAAGAAGTTCACGAACGCCGTGTACTGGTGCCGCAAAGCTTGCTGCAACGGCACGGAGGACACCTCGTACAGGAAGTCGTGGTCTCCGTCGCGTTTCAGCTCGGTCAGGTACCGGTCGGTCTGTGCGTAGGAGGTTTTCGCGCGCTCGGTGTGGTAGCGGGCGTGCCGCCACGCCAGGACCGTGTTCCAGACCAGGCGTACGCAGCCGAAGGTGCGGTTCAGGACCGCGGCCTGTTCGGGGGTGGGGTAGACCCGCACCTTGTAGCCCGTACGCATGTTCGCATTTACTAACCCATTGCCTGATCTGTAAGCGAAAAGAGAAGGTCATGAGCGCTTCGCGCTCTGGGCTGTCCCGCCTACGGCGGGCCACCCCTTGGGCGATCCGGATTCCTCCCGGCCCTGAAGGACCGGGTTTTCTCCGGAGGATTCGATGATCTGGTAAGCGCCGGTCAGCCGCCGGTGGGCGGTCCGTCAGCGCCGGGGCCGACGCTCTTCCCGTGGCCGCGACAGCACGCGGTCTCGGATCCAGAGGAGCGCACATGACGACCCCGTCCGTCCTGATCTCCGGCGCGAGCATCGCCGGGCCCGCCGTCGCCTACTGGCTGCGTCGGCACGGCTTCGCCCCCACAGTGGTCGAGCGGGCCCCGGCCCTGCGCGAGGGCGGCCAGGCGGTCGACTTCCGGGGGGCGGTCCACATGAACGTGCTGCGGCGGATGGGGGTCCTGGACGAGATCCGCCGCCTGCGCACCGATCCCGGCCCGCTGCGGGTGGTCGACTGGCGCGGCGAGCAGGTCGTCGCGCTGCCCGCCGAGTTCACCGGCGGCGAGGTGGAAATCCTGCGCGGCGACCTCGCCCGCGTGCTGTACAACCTCACCAGGGACAACGTGGAGTACGTCTTCGGCGACTCCATCGCGTCCATGACCGAGACCCCGGACGGGGTGGAGGTGACCTTCGAGCGTGGCGCGCCCCGGACGTTCGACCTCGTGATCGGCGCGGACGGCCTGCACTCGAACGTGCGGCGGCTGGCCTTCGGCCCCGAGTCGCGGTTCGTGCGGCCGTCCGGCCACCACGTCGCGATCTTCAGCGCGCCCGACCACCTGGGGCTCGGCCGCGACACGCTGCTCTACAACGAGCCCGGCCGCGGAGTGGCGGCCGCGGGCGCCAGGGACGGGGCGACCGCCGGGGTGATGTGCGTCTTCCGGGCCCCGGGGCTGGAGTTCGACCACCGCGACGTGGCGCAGCAGAAGAAGATCGTCCTGGACGAGTACGCCGGAGCGGGCTGGGAGGTCTCCCGCCTGCTGGAAGCCGTCCCGGACGCGTCCGACTTCTACTTCGACTCGATCAGCCTCGTCCACATGGACCACTACACCCGCGGGCGGATCGCCCTGCTGGGCGACGCCGGCTACGGCGCCACCTGCGGCGGCATGGGGGCCGGCATGGCCGTCGTGGCCGCGTACGTGCTGGCGGGCGAACTGGCCGCCGCCCGCGGCGACCACCGCGCCGCGTTCCCCGAGTACGAGCAGCTCATCAGAGGGTTCGCCAAGGCGTGCCAGCGGGTCGCGGGCAACGCGGGCTCCTTCCTCGCCCCGGCGACGCGGGGCGCGATCCGGCGGCGCGATCTGGCCTACCGGGTGCTCACGGCCGGGCCGCTGATGCGCGTGCTCGACAAGATGAGCACCAAGGCGGCCACCTCGATAACACTCAAGGACTATGCGGCCTGAAATGCGGAAATGCCGATTACCGAACAGGCATTCGGCTTGCGCGACTATTCACTAGGAAACACTTCCCACGGCGTCAATGAATGGTCGGCTACGCTGGAAATCCGGCCGTGCGCGAAACGCCGTGGCCGCGTACGGGCGAACAATGCGAGGGCGGCCCGATGGCGAGGGACGACGCGAAAAACACCGGCTCCCGGGCCGGGGCGAGCACTCTGATGGCCCTCATGCGCGAACTGGTCTTCCCACCGTGCGTGATCGAGCGGTCCTCGGTCGTGCCGCAGGACGTCACCCGGCACGAGAACGACGCGGAGCACTCCTTCGCCCTGGGCCTGGCCGCGGTCTGCCTCGCCCCGCTGGTCGACGAGACCCTCGACCCGGGCCGGATCGCCAGGTACGCGCTGGTCCACGACCTGCCGGAGATCCACGCGGGGGACGTGTCGGTCTACGCCGACCCGGCGGAACGGGAGAAGAAGGCCGTACGCGAGGAGGAGGCACGGGAGATCATCACCCGGGACTTCGGCGGGACGTTCCCCTGGCTCGTCGAGGACCTGTACGGCTACAAGGCGCAGCGTGACCCGGAGAGCAGGTTCGTCTACGCGCTGGACAAGCTGCTCCCCCACGTCAACGTGCTGCTGGCCGACCACCACCCGCTGCGGCCGACCTGGGCGGCGTACAGGCGCACCGAGATCGCGGCCAGGCGGAAGATACGCATGAGCTTCCCGGCACTGCTGCCGTTGTTCGACGAGCTGTGCCGGGAGTTCGCGCGGCGCCCGCACCTGTTCTCCGGTGGGGTGTCACCTGGCGTGGGAGATGACGATGTTCGCGACGGCGAGCAGGGCCGCTCCGCAGACGGCGCACAGCACCCTCAGGGGCAGGTCGACGCCCGGCCCGAGCACGGCGGGCAGGGCGACGAGGAAGGCCCCGGCCGCGCTGGCCGACACCCGCGTGAGGAGGCGCGACCGCGAGCGGCGCACGACCACGGGAAACCCGGCGCTCGTCGTCAGTGAGTCGCCTCCCGGCAGCGGGCCCGCCCGGGTGTCGACGGCCAGCGTGATCCCGACCCGCGCGAGCGCGTCGAAGCCCAGCATCTCGGGCCGCAGCCAGAACTCCACGGTGTCGTACCGCGACGCCACGTCGTAGGAGTCGTCAGACGCGATCTTCAGGAAGGTGCCGTCGGTCGCGCAGACGAGCCGCTTCGCGGTCGGCGTGTAACCGTCGGAGTAGAAGCTGACCCGCATCTTCACCGAGTCGCCGTCGCTCAGGTGCAGCCGGCCCTCGGCGTCGAGCGTGCCCGTCCTGTCCCTGCCCAGCAGCGGTTCCTCGGTGCGCACGAAGTAGGAGGACCTGTAGGTGGGGTGCCGGGCGAGCCGCCGGGCCACCCCGAGCCACGCGTCCGGGTCGTCACCCGGCCGCTCATGCAGGTGGAGGTCGGGGAAGCGGGTGGTGGCCGGATACCAGCGCCCGCCGTTGGCCTCCGCGAGCCTGTCCACGAACCAGCCGCCCTTGGCCCTGATCTCGGCCTCGGTCAGCGGAAACTCCTCCAGGTTCGCGTAGTCGTCCACCCGCAGCCGGAACACGGCCATGTCGGCCACGCAGGCGGTCGTCACGACCGTGGCGAAGCGCACGGGCACGACGAACGGCTCCATTTCGGGCGACTCCCGGTCGGCCAGGAAGGCCACGAGGCACCGGCGGCCGACGGCGGAGCCGTTCGCGATCGCCTGCTGCAGGGCGCCCGCCACGTAGTCGGTCTCGTAGCGGAACTGGATGATCGCTCCTCTGGGCAGCGCCAGCGCCGTCAGGACGTCCTCCGCGTACCTCCGCCTGCTGTTGGAGGACAGCAGCAGCATCGAGGGCCGGACCCCGCTCATGTCCGCGGTCATGTCCGTCCCCCTTCCACGCCGCTCAGGCGGTCCTCCAGGGCGAGGAAGCGCGGCCACACCCGGTCCCTCGGCAGTTCGTCGAGGCGCAGGCCGGCCGCGGTCTCGTACCGCAGCCCCCGGTTCGCCAGCGCCCGGTGCTCGCCCAGGATGATCGGCTCGTGTACGCCGTCCGACTGGTCGCCGGTCAGGTCGATGACGAACCGCCGCGGATCGTGGGACGGGCCGATCTCCACCCAGCAGTGGTGGCTCACGTCCTCGGCGTCGTCGCGGCCGACCCGCAGGCGCCCGTAGCAGTAGACGGGTTCGAGCAGCAGGTCGGCGCGGAGCCTGCGGGCGAGCCAGACGGAGGTGACGCCGCACTGGCCCCGGGGGTCGCCCGCCGCCACCGGCGACTCCTGATACCGCGGATGGACCGTGCGGTCCGACCAGCAGGACTCCAGCATCCGGCGGTAGCCGAGCAGGCGCTCCGCCCACTCCGGCGAGGTGAAGTCCGCATTGACGGGTCTCACATGGTCACCGCCGGAGTGGGTCCGGCGCGACACCCTGATCAGGCCCCCGATCCCGCCGACGCTCCGCTTCGCCGCCGCGGTGGCGCCGAGGACCATGAGCACGTTGTCCGGCGTGTCCAGGAGTTGGGGCACCGAATCCCCGGACATCCGGCGCGTCTGGAAAAATCCTTTGTCGTCGTAGCGATAGGCCACGGGCGACAGGGCGATCGGCGTGAATCCCGACGCGAGGAACGAGGTGCCGCCGAAACCGAGCATGGGATTGTATGCCGTGATGACATAATCCCCGGCGTTTTCCGCCCTGATCTCCCGGACCGCGCGGGCGATCGTCAGGCTCATCAGGTTCGCCGGAATTCCCGCCAGCCCGTGCATTCTTGTCAGGACCATTATCCGGTCCGGATTCACGTCCAGCCCGTGCCCGGTGAGCGCGTCCAGGACGTACTGGCGGTCGCACCGCGAGAAGGCGACGTACGTGATCGGCATCGTCGCGCCCGGCAGGAAGAGCCCGAACTGGAGGACGGTGTCGGCCCTCTCACTGTGCAGGTAGTGCAGTCTCGACTGGACCAGATGACCGACGCCGGGCCTGACCTCGGCGAAGCGCAGGCGGGTGCGGTAGCCGTCGCCGAACGACAGGCTCAGGTCGCGGTGCGCCTTGTTCACGTTGAGGAGGACGGAGGCATGGGCCTGGTACGCCGCGTCCTCGGCGGACTGGCGCACCTGGGCCGCCCGGACGACCGCCTGCAGCCGTATCTCCTCGTACACCTTGTCCGGAGACCAGCCGGCGATGGCCGGCCTGCTCAACCGGGGCAGGTGCAGTCTTACCTGGATCTCCAGGGTCCGGAGGTCGACTCCGACCGTCTCGGCGTCCGCGCGGATGCGCGTCCCCATCGCGCCGACGAAGGTCTCGACATCCGGATCACGAAGCCCGTCCACTCGCGCGCCCTCGCTTCGCGCTTTCTCCCTTCGCGGCGTACGCGTGGTTCTGGGCACTTCTTCTCCCGCAATCCGCGAGAATCTTGTCAGTGACGCCGTCAAGGATAGAACTCGAAGCGCACCCTGTCAGGGCGCTCGCCGAGTTGGTATCGCTTTTATCGGACCCGCCGCAATTGCGGCTGCTTTTCATTGGAGCCGCGAAGGCGGCGGATAGAGGGCCGCGAGGTCGTGCGCGGCCGCCGCCATCTCGCGCCGCAGCTCGACCGGTTCCAGGACTTCCACCTCGGCCCCGAGCTTGAGGAACTCCGTCCGCGCGTGTGTGAGCGACTCGATGGGCACGGTGGCGGTGATCCATCCCCGCTCGTCCGGCGGGCCCGCCGTCTCGTCCACGGCGCGGGCGACGGCCGAGCTCATGACCTCCGTGAACCGCTCCCGGCCCCGCGACGACAGCCGGATCACCGCGTGCCCTTGGAACAGCCGCGACCGGAAGCCGGCCAGGTGCTCGCGCCAGTGTCCCGCCAGATCGAAGCCCTCCGGGCGCTCGAACGTCTCACCGGTCACCGTGAGCGCGAGGATCTGGCCGACGCGGTAGGTCCGCAACGCGCCGTCGCATCGCGCCACGAGATACCACTTCCCCGCCTTCAGGACGCCGCGGCCTCGATCTTCAACTCCGCCGCGGCCAGCAGAGCGCCGACCCGTCATGGCCTTCGCGGAGAAACTGTTGTTCGTGCCGCCTCCGATCGAGGTGAGCGGCTACCACGTCAAGCGCTACCACGTCACCGCCGACCCGGCCGGCATCGACCCGGAGATCGGCACATGCTCGCCCCCGACCACCCCGACCTCGACGCCTACCTCGACGCCTACCTCGCCGACACGCTGCCCGAGGGCACGACGGGAGACCGCCGATGACGCCGGATCCTTGAAGCGACCATGGCACTGTCTTGCACGCGGCAGAATCCGGCGTTTGGGGGCCGAATGAGAGACTTCTCAGCAAGCGCCTGCCGTGTCAGGTGCAAACCCCGCGGCTCATCGCCAGATAAAAGCCGCCCGGTGTGGTAACGGCGAAACCGTTGGAAGCCCGCCCTCCTCGCCGCCAAGGGCCGAGGAGGGCGGAGCCTCCATCGAGGAAGCGCGGTTGCCGGAGGGAGCACCGTTCAGGGGCAGCACGGTTCAGAAGAGAGCACGGCTCAGAAGGGACCGCCGTCCGGGGGGCCGTATCCACCGCCGCCGGGCGTCTCGATCTCCAGCACGTCGCCCGGCTCCACCCGGACCGAGTCGCACCCCGCCAGGTGGACGACGCTTCCGTCCGCGCGCCGCACCCGGTTGGCGCCCAGGGCGCCGGAGGCGCCGCCGGCCATGCCGTACGGCGGCACCCGGCGGTGGCCGGACAGCACGCTCACCGTCATCGGCGCACGGAACCGGATGCGGCGCACCGCCCCGTCCCCGCCGCGCCACCGTCCGGCGCCGCCGCTGCCGCGCCGGATCGCGAACTCCTCCAGCAGCACGGGGAACCGCCACTCCAGCACCTCGGGGTCGGTCAGCCGGGAGTTCGTCATGTGGGTCTGCACCGCCGGGGCCCCGTCGAACCCGTCCCCCGCTCCGGACCCCGAGGCGACGGTCTCGTAGTACTGGTGCCGTTCGTCGCCGAAGCTGACGTTGTTCATCGTCCCCGACCCTTCGGCCTGGACGCCCAGCGCGGCGTAGATCGCCCCGGTGACCGCCTGCGAGGTCTCGACGTTGCCCGCGACCACGGCCGCGGGGTACGCCGGGGCCAGCATCGACCCCTCCGGCACGACGATGCGCAGGGGCCGCAGGCAGCCGTCGTTGAGCGGGATGTCGTCGGCCACCAGGGTGCGGAAGACGTACAGCACGGCGGCGGTGACCACGGCCGACGGCGCGTTGAGGTTGCCGTCGAGCTGGGGCGAGGTGCCGGTGAAGTCGATCGTGGCGGTACGGCGGGCGCGGTCCACCGAGACACGCACCGAGATCACGGCGCCGCAGTCCGTCTCGTAGCGGCACCGGCCCTCGCTGAGGGCGTCGATCACCGCGCGGACCGCGCTCTCGGCGTTGTCCTGCACGTGCCGCATGTAGGCCCGCACGACGTCGAGGCCGAAGTGGCCGATCATCGCGCCGACCTCCTCGACGCCCTTGACGTTCGCGGCGATCTGCGCGCGCAGGTCGGCCAGGTTGGTCGCGGGGTCCCTGGACGGGTACGGCCCCCCGGTGAGCAGCCGCCACGTCTCCTTCTCGCGTAAGCCGTCCCGGTCCGCGAGCAGCCGGCAGTCGAACAGCACGCCCTCCTCGTGCACGCTCCTGCTGCTCGCGGGCATCGAGCCGGGGGTCAGCCCGCCGATCTCCGCGTGATGGCCGCGGGAGGCCACGAAGAACAGGATCTCCCGGCCCGCCTCGTCGAAGACGGGGGTGACGACCGTGATGTCCGGCAGGTGGGTGCCGCCGTGGTAGGGGTCGTTGATCGCGTACACGTCCCCGGGCCGCATCCCGTCGCCCCGGCGGCGGACCACCTCCTTGACGCTCGCGCCCATCGACCCGAGGTGCACCGGGATGTGCGGCGCGTTGGCGATCAGGTCGCCGCCGGAGTCGAACAGCGCGCAGGAGAAGTCGAGCCGCTCCCGGATGTTCACCGACTGCGCGGTGGCCCCCAGCCGGGCGCCCATCTGCTCGGCGACGGACATGAAGAGGTTGTTGAAGACCTCCAGCATCACGGGGTCGGCCTCGGTGCTCACGCCGGCGGCGCGGGGGCGCGCCCCCACCCGCTCAAGGAGCAGGTGCCCGTACGGCGTCACCCCGGCCCGCCAGCCGTCGTCGACCACCGTGGTCGCGTCGGCCTCGGCCACGATCGCCGGGCCGCTGAGCGTGTCGCCGGGGCGCAGCCGTTCCCGCCGGTAGAGCGGCACCTCACGCCACGCGCCGCCCGTGTACATCCGCACGGTGTCCACCGGCCCCGCCTCAGCCGCACCGGATCCGGTGGCGAGGTCCGAAAGGTCGGGCTGCTCGGTCAGGCCCACCGCCTCGACGGAGACCGCCTCCGCGACCAGCGGCCGGTCCATGAGGAAGGAGTACGTCCGCAGGTGGGCGGCTTCGAACGCGGTCACCATGGCGTCCGTCCCCGCCAGGTCCACCGGCAGCGACGTGTCGGTGCCGTCGTAGCGCAGCCGCACCCGCCGGGTCACCCGGATCCGCCGGTCCGGCACCCCCTCGTCCCACAGTTCGCGGCGGGCCGTCGCCTCCAGGGCGTCGGCGAGGCCGGTCAGGCGCCGCGCCGCGGCGGGCTCCAGCCGGGCCTCGGCCGACTGCTCCCGCATCACGGTCGTGTCGGCCAGTCCGATGCCCAGGGCGGACAGCACCCCCGCCATCGGCGGCACCAGCACGGTGCGGACGCCGAGCGCGTCGGCCACCGCGCAGGCGTGCTGCCCTCCGGCGCCGCCGAACGTGGTGAGGGCGTATTCGGTGACGTCGCGGCCCTTCCGCACGGAGATCTGTTTGATCGCGCCGGCGATGTTCTCGACCGCGACCCGCAGGTAGCCCTCGGCGACCTGCTCGGGGTCGCGCTCGTCGCCGGTCCGCGCACGGATGTCCGCCGCGGTCTCCGCGAACCGCCGCCGCACCTCGTCCACGTCCAGCGGCAGGTCGCCGTCCGGGCCGAAGACCTCGGGGAAGTGGCCGGGCTGGATGCGGCCGAGCATCACGTTGGCGTCGGTGAGGCACAGCGGGCCTCCGTTGCGGTAGCAGGCCGGGCCGGGGTCGGCCCCGGCGGAGTCCGGTCCGACCCGGTAGCGCCCGCCGTCGAAGCGCAGGACGGACCCGCCGCCCGCCGCCACCGTGTGAATGGCGATCATCGGCGCGGACAGCCGTACGCCGGCCACCTGGGTCTGGACCACCCGCTCGTACGCGCCCGCGTAGTGGGACACGTCGGTCGAGGTGCCGCCCATGTCGAAGCCGATCACCTTGTCGAGACCGGCCAGCCGGGACATGCGCGCCATGCCCACGATGCCGCCTGCCGGGCCGGACAGTATCGCGTCCTTGCCGCGGAAGTGCCCGGCCTCCGCCAGCCCGCCGTTCGACTGCATGAACATCAGCCGTACGCCGGGCAGTTGCCGCGCCACCGCCTCGACGTACCGGCGCAGGACGGGCGAGAGGTAGGCGTCGACCACGGTGGTGTCGCCGCGCGGCACCAGCTTCATCAGCGGGCTGACCTCGCTGGAGCACGACACCTGGGCGAAGCCCGTGCGCCTGGCCAGGCTCCCGATCGCGCGTTCGTGCGCCGGGTGCAGGTGGCTGTGCAGGCAGACCACCGCGACCGCGCGGACGCCCTCCTCGCGGAGCCGCCGCAGTCGCGGCGCGAGCCCTTCGAGGTCGGGCGGCCGCAGCACCACGCCGTCCGCGGTGATGCGCTCGTCCACCTCCACCACGCGCTCGTACAGCGTCTCCGGCAGCACGATCCGCCGGTCGAAGATGCGCGGACGGTTCTGGTAGCCGATGCGCAGCGCGTCGCCGAACCCCTTGGTGATCACTAGAGCGGTGCGCTCGCCCCGGCGTTCCAGCAGGGCGTTGGTGGCGACCGTGGTGCCCATCCGCACCGACTCGATCCGCTCGACCGGGATCGGCTCGCCCGCGGGGACGTCCAGCAGGGCGCGGATGCCCGCCACCGCCGCGTCGGGGTAGCGCGCCGGGTTCTCCGACAGGAGCTTGCGCGTCACCAGCCGCCCGTCCGGGCGCCGGGCGACGACGTCGGTGAACGTCCCGCCGCGGTCCACCCAGAACTGCCACCGGCCTCCAGGCATCGGACCCCCCTCCGCACGCCCGTACGTCCCTTTTATCAAGGCCGCACGCCGCCGAGTCACTGCACCCATTGACACCGGATGACGGACATATCATCAGGTGTCGCTTTCCGGATCACACCGGACCGGGCGTGGGGGAAGGGTGGTTCCGGCAGTGCTGTCCGTGCCGAGTGTGGAGCTCAGTGAGGGCGTCGCGAGACGCCGGGCGACGACGCGCGGCGGGTTCGGACGATGAGCCGGGACCATTCGGACGGGTCGCGGTCCGGCGCCCGCCGCATCGGGGTCCTCGTCACCGGAAACCTGCTCGGCGGCGTCGCGGTCGCCTCCGGCATCGCGGTCGGCGGGCTGCTCCTGGAGCGGCTGGGCGGCACGTCCGTCGCGGGGCTCGGCAGGGCCGCGAGCGTGCTCGGCGCGGCGGTCGCCGCGGTGCCGCTGGCCGGGGTCGCGGCCCGGCACGGGCGGCGCCGTTCGCTCGCCCTCGGGTACGCGATCGCCGTGCTCGGCGGCGTGCTGATCGTCACGGCCGCCGTCGTCGCGCAGCTCGCCGTGCTGCTGGCCGGGCTGGCCATGTTCGGCGTCGGGCAGGCGGTGAACCTCCAGTCCCGGTACGCCGCCGCGGACGGCGCGGCCCCCGGCGCCCGGGCGAGGGCGATGTCGATCGTCATCTGGGCGACCACGATCGGTTCCGTGGCGGGCCCCAACCTCAGCGAGGTCGCCGACCGGTTCGGCCGGTGGCTCGGGTTGCCCGGCCTCGCCGGTCCCTACGTGTTCTCGGTCGTGTCCTTCGCCCTGGCGGGCGCGGTGGTGGCGGTGTTCCTCCGGCCCGCCGTACGGTCGTCCGCGCCGGCCCCGAACGAGGCGGCCCCAAACGAGGCAGGCACAGACGAGGCAGGCACAGACGAGGCGGGCAGGAGCATCCAGGCGGTGGGGGCGGTGGCGGCGCTGCGCTGGGCGGCGGCCGACCCGGCGGCGCGGTTCGCGGTCGTGCTCATCGCGGTGGCGCACGCGATGATGGTCATGGTCATGGTGATGACGCCGCTGCACATGCAGCACCACGGCATGTCGCTGCAGCTCGTGGGCGTGGTGATCAGCCTGCACGTGCTCGGCATGTACGCCCTCAGCCCGGTCTTCGGGTGGCTGGCCGACCGGATCGGCGCGGTCCGCACGGCGTGCGCCGGGATGCTGATGCTCGGGGCGGCCGTCGTGCTGGGCTTCGTGGCCGCGTCCGCCTCGGAGGGCAGCACCCTCACCGCGCTCGCGCTGATCGTGCTCGGCGTCGGCTGGTCGGCGTCGATGATCTCCGCGTCGGCGCTCCTCGCCGGCACCGCCGCGGACCACGTCCGGGTGCCGCTGCAGGGCGCCACCGACGCCGGCATGAACTACGCGGGCGCCGCGGCGGCCGCGCTGGCCGGGCCGATCCTCGCCGCGGTTAATAAAACGGGGGCCAAACCGCTGCCCAGGCCCCGGGGGGGGGACCCAGCCCCCAATGTTGGCCCCATCAAAAGAATGGGGT
>NZ_JBEYWW010000040.1:0-78871 GCF_040644635.1 Microbispora sp. NPDC046933
CCGAACACCGTGTCGACCCCGACCTGCTCCAGCGCCCGCACGAGGGCCTGGGCACCTGTCATTTTCTCGGTCATCGGCTCGTTCCTTGTGGCTGAACCTGCATGGCAGTGACTGCGGGGGGAGAAATCCGGCGGTCGTGACCGCCGGGCCCCTCAGTCTCCCCGGCGAGCTTGCGAGGCGCATGGGGCGGCTTGCGGTGGCTTGCCGACCACCTCGCCCGACGCCCGCAAGTTCGCGGCAGCTCGTTTTGCGTGCCCTCGCCTGGCTTGAGATCCGTACGCCCCCGGCCTCTCCGAGCGACGCGGTCCTCGCGGTCCCCTGGAGCCTGTACGAAGAGTCCGGGACGACCAGGGGAGCCGGGTCGAGGTGGCGCCCGCGCGCAGACCGGAGGCGGGCGTCCAACCCCGCCCAACGCCCGGAAGGTGGCCCGCGGTCAACGCCGTGCGGCCCAAGCCGGGTTCAGGGCTTCGCGGCGGTGACCGGCTCGGCGGGGACGTCGTGACCGGCCGTACGGCCCGCCGGGCGTGCGGGGAGCGCCATGGTCACGGCGGCGGCGGCGAGGGCGGCGGCGCAGCCGATCAGCATCCCGGCGCGGAAGCCGCCCTCCGACGGCAGGACGTGCCCGCCCAGCCGGACGGTCATCTGCGACAGGACGACACCGACCACCGCGGCCGAGACGGTGGTGCCGATGGAGCGCATCAGCGTGTTGAAGCTGTTGGCGGCGGCGGTCTCGGAGCGGGGGACCGCGCCCATGATCAGGGCGGGCATCGCCCCGTAGGCCAGGCCGACGCCGACGTTGCAGACGCAGGTGACGACCAGCAGGCCCCAGGTGGAGCCCAGCAGGGCCGTCGAGGAGCCGTACCCGAGCGCCATGACCAGGCTGCCGGCGATCAGGGTGACCTTGGGGCCGCGGGCGGCCGACAGGCGGGCGCCCAGCGGCGAGACGGCCATCATCACCAGGCCGGAAGGGGCCATCCACAGGCCGGCCGCCAGCATCGACTGGCCCAGGCCATAGCCGGTGGCCGCGGGGAGCTGCAGGATCTGCATCACGATCAGCGCCTGGGCGTACATCGAGAAACCGACCACGATCGAGGCCAGGTTGGTCAGCAGCACCTGCCGCCGCGCGGTGACGCGCAGGTCGACCAGCGGGTCCTTGACGCGCAGCTCCCACCAGCCCCACAGCAGCAGGACGACCGGTGCGGCGGCCAGCAGGCCGAGCGTGGTGCCGCTCGCCCAGCCCCAGTCGGCGCCCTTGGAGACGCCCAGCAGCAGGCACACCAGTCCCGCGCCCAGGCCCAGCACACCGGCGACGTCGATCCGGCCGGAAGCCCGGGTGGGCGTGGCCGGGACCAGCAGCCAGATCAGCACCCCGACCAGCACGCTCAGCACAGCCGAGCCCCAGAACAGCACTCGCCAGCTCGCGTACTCGGCGACCGCGGCCGCGATCGGCAGGCCGAGCGCGCCGCCGATCCCCATGGACGAGCTCAGCAGCGCGATGGAGGGGCCGAGCCGCTCGGGCGGCAGCAGGTCGCGCAGGGCGCTGATGCCCAGGGGGATCATGCCCATGCCCATGCCCTGCAGGCCCCTTCCGATGATCATCGGTGTCACCGAGCCTGCCACCGCGCAGACGGCGCAGCCGGCGATCAGCGGCACCGCGCAGGCCAGCATCATGCGGCGCTTGCCGTACAGGTCGCCGAGCCGGCCGGTGACCGGAGTGGTGACCGCTCCCGCGAGCAGCGTGACGGTGATCACCCATGAGGCGTTCGACGCGGTGGTGTGCAGCAGGTTCGGCAGCTCGCCGACCAGCGGCACCACCAGGGTCTGCATGAGCGAGGCGACGATGCCGGCCACCGCCATCACGCTGACGATGCCGCCGGGGCGAGCGGCGGACGTGGAGCCTCCCACGTGGGTCTCCCTCAGGTCGATGGTCAAAGCGATGTGCACCATACACACCATGTGTTACACCCACAATTCGTGTAGGGTGCACACATCTGTACGAGAAGGAAGCAGCATGGACAAGCCCACGCATCTCATCGAGTTCGAGACCATGCTGCTCGGGCGGCACCGGCACCTCGACCGCAGCGCCTACCTGCTGCTCAATCGCATCCACGTCACGGGCCCGATGTCCATCGGCCAGCTCAGTGACGCCTTCGGGCTGGACGTGTCCACCCTCAACCGGCACACCTCGGCCCTGCTGCGCGCCGGGCTGGTCGTACGCATCCCCGACCCCGACGGCGGCATCGCCCGCAAGTTCCGCCTGACCGGGGAGGGCGAACGGTGGCTCGGCGAGGAGCGCGAGAAGAACATCCTCGGCCTGGAGAAGGTGCTGTCCGACTGGACGGCCGAGGAAGTCGCGGCCTTCGCCGCCTACCTGAGACGGTTCAACACCGACATCGAACGCCTCGCCGGACGGCCCTGGCCCCGTCCTTAGCAGCGAATACCCGTGCGGCGGATTCGCCGACGGCGGTCTCACTCACCAGGGAAGCCGGTCAGTTCTGCGACCGCCGTGTCCAGCGACCTGTCGACGCCCTGGGCGACCATCTTCCGGTACGCCGGGTCGCCCTCCGCCGCGAGACGCCGGATGCCGTCGGCGGAGGCGCCGGCCCGTTCCCGGACGATCTCGATGAACCGCCCGGCCGGGCCGTCCCAGCCGTAGGCGTCGAGGAACAGCCGCAGCCTCCGGGGCCGGTCGGCGAACGCGGTGAACCCTTCGGCCGCCACGACATGACGGGCGTGCAGCGGCACCCAGGAGAAGGCGGCGAAGGCGAGGTCCCACTCCGGTGTGACCGGGCCTGCGAAGTCCCAGTCGAAGAAACCGACGAGGCGACCGCCGGCCCACGCCGCGTTGTACGGCGCCGCGTCGTTGTGGCCGACGACCAGGCCGGGCCGCCAGGTCCCTCCCTCGCGCCAGACCGCGTCCGGCGGAGGGACGAAACTCGCCACCGCTGTGTGGAAGTTCCGCAGCCAGCCGGCCACCTGACGGAGCGCGTCGTCACTGTGCACCCACGCGGGCCACGGCCGCGCCGCCCCGACCACCTCTCCCGGAAGGTACGTGAGGACCTCCCGGCCCTGGTCGTCGAACCCCCGGGCGTGCGGGGCCCCGTCGAAGCCGGTGTCCTCCAGATGCCGGAGCAGTGCGTGCACCGCAGGCGTCCACGGACCGGGGACGCGGCGGACCGTGTCGCCGACCCGGACCGCTCCGTTCGTGTTCCCGCCGGGAAGGCGTCGTTCTTCGATCATGCGTCCCATCGTGGCCTCCTGGGCACCGTCCACGAGATCGTGTGAGCGGATACCGTGACGCCAGACTGCGGCCTGGGCGGTGCAACCTCGCCTCATCACAGCGACGACCCGGCAATCCGGACATCATCCACCAGGGTGAACGAGGGGCGGCACAATGGCTGGCATGACGACAGATCTTGCAGACCTGCTGGGAGACCGGGAGAGCACCGTCCTGGGGTTCAAGCAGTCCGCGTCCAGCCGGGACAAAATCGGGCAGGCCATCTGCGCGTTCGCCAACGACCTGTGTGGACGTGGCGGCGGAGACCTTCTCATCGGAGTGGACGACAAGGGCGAGCCCGTCTTGAACGTCAAGGCCGGTGATGAGGAGCTGCGAAGATTGACCGACTTTCGGGACAGCGGGCAGATCCTCGATCGTCCATCGATGACGGTGGAGACGGGCACCTTCAAGGGCAGAACTGTGATCCGAATCAATGTCAAAGCCTCGAAGACCCCTCCCGTCCGGTACGACGGCGTCGTCTGGGTTCGCCCGGGACCTACGACCCGGAAAGCGACCCGAGAGGATGAGCGGGTGCTGGCGGAGCGTCGCCGTGCGTTCGACGGACCCTTTGACGGCCGCAGCATTCCCGGGAGCACACTGGGCGATCTCGATTTGGGCCTATTTCGTTCGACCTATCTGCCGTCCGTGGTTTCCGCTGAGGTGATAGAGGAGAACGGACGGCCGGAAGAGCTCAAGCTTGCGAGCCTCCGCATCACTGATCTTGTGGGCATTCCTACCGTCCTTGGCCTGCTGGTCCTAGGTCTTGACCCGAGTGCCTTCATCCCAGGGGCATACCTGCAGTTCGTAAGGTATGACGGCACTGGTCATGACGCGCCGATTGCGGATGACCAGGAACTTCGGGCCAATATCGTCGATCTCGCTGGGCGGCTTGACGCGCTGCTGCGCGGGCATCTGCACACTCAGGTGGTTGAAGAGGAGGGATTCCGGGAGCGACACCGGCCGGATTATCCGCTCGCCGCTCTGCGCGAGGTCTGCATGAACGCCGTGATGCACCGTAACTACGAGACTTCCTACGCACCGACTCGTATTGCCTGGTTTGCCGACCGAATCGAGGTGACTAATCCGGGCGGACCCTACGGTCAGGTGCGCCGGGACAACTTCGACCGGGTCAACGACTACAGGAATCCCTCGCTTGCCGCTGCCATGAAGTCACTTGGGTATGTGAACAGGTTCGGGCGGGGGATCGGCCGGATCCAGGCGGCGCTTGCGGAGAACGGCAACCCTCTCGCGGAGTTCTTCATCGATGACCTGTCATGGTCGGTGACCCTGCGGAGGGCGGCATGATCTCGGTAGCCCTTTTCAACAACAAGGGCGGCGTCGGAAAGACGACGCTGACCTATCACCTGGCCCACATGTTTCAACGACTTGGCCGGAGGGTGCTCGCGGTCGATCTCGATCCGCAGGCCAACCTGACGTCGGCCTTCCTCGATGAGGACGATCTCGCCATACTGTGGGCGGAGCCGGAGAGCCCGGCATGGGGAGCGGCGCAACTCACCCTTTTCGGCCCGCTGGCCAGGAGAATCACCAGGCAATCCGGGACTGTGGCCGCCTCGGTTCGGCCGATTATGGAAGGGCTTGGAGACGTCAGGTTCTATCCACCTACGGAAATTGCCGACGGGCTGTGGCTGGTCCCGGGCGACCTGGAGTTGAGCGCGTTCGAGGACAAGCTCTCCGAGGCCTGGCCTCGGTGCCTGATGGGGGCACCGGACGCGCTCCGTACCACCACGGCCTTCTACCGGATCATCAAGGACGCCGCGCAACGTGTTGAGGCCGACGTCGTGCTTATCGACGTGGGGCCCAATCTCGGTGCGATCAACCGCGCGGCGTTGCTCGCCGCAGACACGGTTCTCATGCCGCTCGCCGCCGACCTGTTCTCACTCCGCGGCCTCAGGAATCTCGGGCCGGCGCTTCGTGAATGGCGGGGAATCTGGCGGACCGGTGTGCTCGACAAGGTGCCCGCTTCCATTCCCGCCCCTTCCGGAACGATGACTCCGCTGGGTTACGTGATCATGCAGCCGACCATGCGGCTGGACCGGCCCGTCAAGGCATACGAGCGCTGGCTGGAGCGCATCCCCTATGTTTTCGCCGACTCGGTCTTGGGTGAGTCCCGGAAGCCGGGAGACCGGTCGTACGAGATCGCGACATTGCGTAACTATCAGAGCCTGATGCCGCTCGCACATGACGCTCGTAAGCCCATGTTCGACTTGAAGGCCGCGGACGGCGCTCTCGGGAGCACGCAGACCTTCGTGCAGAGATGCCGCAGTGACTTTCAGCACCTCGCGGAGAAGGTGCTCGAACGGCTCACTGAGGTGCGCGATGAGCAGGCCGTACCTGACGGAAGAAGGGAGTCATGAGGGGGGTCACCCCGGACAACCTCGTGCTGCGCGCCGATGCCACGGTGAAGGTGGTCGACCGAACGACCGCTGTCGGAACTCATGGAGGGGGCGGAGGCGAGGCGGCGCTTCACAGGTGACGACGTCTCCTGCTTCCGGGCATTCATCAGAAGAGGGTGCCGTCGTGGTCGGAGCGCACTGGCGGCTTCGTCGCCCAGGACGGTGCGGGTAAGAGGCGAGCGGTCGTGAGATCGGCCGTCGTGATCAGAGGGCCATCGAGGACTTGATCGAGGAGGGCCTCCTGTAATGGGTGGAGGTCGGAGAGGAGCGTCAGGACCTGAACGAGATCGAGAAGCTCCTCGGTGAACCGTGTGGTCCAGCGGTCGTCCCGGATGTCGTCGAGCCGAGAAGAGGCGGTGCGCGTACCGGGGCGAGTGCACTGATGATAGGAGAACCAGGTTTTGTTGACGGGCTTGCCGCCGACGTCATAGGCGTAGGCACGAGGGTCGACCGGCGCGATGGCGCCGTCGCCAAGACGGAGCGTGCGCGTCGACGGGTCGTAGGAGATTTCGTCCGGCATGTTGTCCACGTCGTCCGGTACGGACACAACTCGTCGTGGCCGCCGGTCCGGGGGCAGCCGAGGCAGGCCAGGTGGCCGGCCGTGCCGGAAACGAGTTCCGAAGGTGTGGAGCCGTCCGGCCCAGGTCTGCCCGTGTCCGCGACGGATCGGATGATTTCGATGAGGAACGTGCCGGTTCCCATCGCCGGGTCCAGGGCGCTCCCAGGGGTCAGAGCTCTTCATTCACCATGAACGCGCCTGTCCCCGTGTCAACACTCGCGCAAGGGACTTCTGTATTCATGACACGCGGCGCCTGCCGGAACGACTGGGGAAAACGCCGGTAAGCGGTGACGGGGTCAGCAGCCGGGATACTTGCCGGAGATGAGGCGGCCGCCGGTGAACTGGGTGGTGAAGTCGCCGGCGAGCTCGATGACGGTGTCCCTGCCCTCCAGCCGGGACACCCAGCGGCGGGGGAGGGCCGTGTCGCCGTACACCGCGCCGAGGAGGTTGCCGCAGAGGGAGCCGGTGGAGTCGCTGTCGCCGGAGTGGTTGACCGCGAGCAGCAGCGCCCGCTCGATGTCGTCACCGCTCACCAGCGCGCAGTAGACCGCGATGGCGAGCGCCTCCTCGGCCACCCACCCGCCGCCGAGCGTCTCGACCGCCTCGGGCGACGGCTCCGCCGCGCCGGCCAGGGCGAGCGCCGCCTCGATCGCGGCGGTCGTCTCCTCGTGCGCGGGCCGCTCGCCGAGCAGGCCGAGGGTGTCGTGTACGGCCTCCGCGAGCGGCGCGCCCTGGACCAGGAAGCAGACCAGCGCGGCGAAGGCCCCGGCCGCCAGATAACCGGTGGGGTGCCCGTGCGTGATCTGGGCGCACTGGGCCGCGAGCGTGAAGGCGGCCCGCGGGTCGCGGGTGGCCAGCCCGAACGGGGCGGACCGCATGACGGTGCCGCAGCCCTTGGAACCGGGGTTGACGGGCCCGGGCAGGCCGGGGGCGGCGAGCGGGCCGAGGGCGGCGCGCAGCCCGGACAGGCAGGCGTTGCCCGGTGCGCGACGGGAGTACAGCCAGGTCTGCTCGCGGAGCCGGCCGGTGCGGACGAGGTCGTCCGCGGGCGGCGGATCACGATGCTCCTGCGTGTCCAGCCAGCGCAGGTAGGCGTGGCGGACCACCTGCACCTCGCCGCCGCCGATGCCCCTCTCCCTGACGCGTACGTCGGCGCGGATCAGCCCTTCGACGGTGAACAGCGTCATCTGGGTGTCGTCGGTGACCAGGCCGGTCTTGCCGCGCCAGTCGGGCGCGAGGTCGGTCAGCCCCGCCTTGCCGTGGTCACGGCGGATGACGGCGATCGAGTCGAACTCGACGGGCGCGCCGAGGGCGTCGCCGACGGCCCCGCCGAGCAGGCAGCCGTGCACCCGTGCCCCGAACGGAATGTCGCCCGTTTCGGCATGGCTCACGATGATCCCCTTTCCTCCTGTACTGAACCGTATCCCTCTTGTCGCCAGGTCGCCGATCGGATAGAAACGGGCTCACCCTGAGTAGGAAACTTTCCGACCTACTCGGATCGGGACGCGAGGTGAGCGTGAGCGGGAACTACCTGGCCGGGCCGCAGGGCCTGCTCTGGTCGATCAACGCCCGCGCCGTGCTCGACGTCATCGACCGCGAGGGGCCGCTGGGCCGACCGGAGATCACCAGGGCCACGGGCCTGTCCAAGACCACCGTCGCCCAGGCGCTGCGCGAGCTCGTCGCGCGCCGGGTCGTCGAGGAGGCGGGCGCCGACACCACCCGTCGCGGGCCCGCCGCGACCCTCTACCGGGTCGCCCCCCGCTGCGCGCTCGGGCTCGGCGTCGACATCGGCCACCTGCGCATCCGCGCCGTCCTCGTCGACGCGGTGGGGAAGACGCTCGCCCAGGCGGAGACCCGGGCGCCGCGCCGCAGGGTGGCCGACACGGCGGCGGCGGTGGCCGCGCTCGCCGCCGAATGCGCCGGACGTGCCGGCACCGATCCGGGCGCCATCGGCCAGGCCGTCGTCGGCGTCCCCGCGGTCGTGGCGCGCGACGGCCGCACGGTCAGGCGGGCCTACGGGCTGCCGCAGGGCGGCCGCGGCCTGGCCGAGGAGATCGAGCGCGACCTGCCCGTGCCCCTTCTCCTGGAGAACGACGTCAACCTCGCCGCCGTCGCCGAGCAGCGGTTCGGCGCGTGCGCCGACGTCGCCGACTTCGTCCTGCTCGGTGTCGGGGTCGGCCTCGGCGCCGGGATCGTGCTCGGCGGCCGTCTGCACCGGGGGTTCGCCGGGGGAGCGGGCGAGGTCGGGTTCCTGCCCCACCCCGCGACCGAACTCGGCACGGAGGTGCTCGGCGCCCGCCGCATCGCCGAACAGGCCAGGCAGGCCGGCATCGAGGGCACGCCGTCCCCGCGGGAGATCTTCGAAAGCGCCAGGGGCGGCGACGAGAGGGCGCTCGCCGTCGTCGACGCGACCGCTCGCAGGATCGCCCATGTCGCGGCCTCCATCGCCCTGGTGATCGAGCCGGAGCTGTTCGTGCTCGGCGGCGCGTTCGGCGCCAGCGCCGACCTGCTGCTGGGCCGCATCCGCCGCCACCTGGCCAGGGACGCCGCGCCGCTCCCGATCAGGATCATCGCGAGCGGCGTCCCCGAGGACGCGGTGTTGCGTGGCGCGGCCTGGCTCGCCCGCCATCGCGCGCGGGAACGCGCCTTCGCCGGCGTCGTGGGCGGGCCGCCGTACGACACCACGACCGGGAGGCCGTACGACGCGGACCTCGCCGGGTCAGGGAAAGGGGACATCACGTGAACCTCGCGCAACGGCTCGGCGCCGGGCCGGACGACCGGCTGCTGATCGTGAACGCCGACGACTACGGCATGTGCCGGGCGGCCAACACCGGCATCACCTCACTGCTGGCCGCCCGCGCCATCAGCTCGGCGACGGTCATGACGCCGTGCCCGTGGCCCCCGACGCGGTCCGTACGGCCGTCGCGGGCGGCTACGACGTGGGCGTCCACCTGACGTTCACCAGCGAGTGGGAGGGATACCGGTGGGGACCGGTGACCCGCGACCGGGCGGTGTCCTCGCTCGTGGACGACGCCGGCTACTTCCCCGCCGACTGCCGCACCGTGGAGGAGCGGGCCGACCCCGAGGAGGTCCGCGCGGAGATCGACGCGCAGATCCGCAGGGCCGTCGCCCTCGGCCTCGACCCGTCGCACGCCGACAACCACATGGGGAGCCTGTACGGCCTGGTCACCGGCCGTGACTTCCTCGACGTCGTCTTCAAGGCGTGCGCCGAGCACGGCCTGCCGTTCCGGCTGCCCCGGACCCTGGACGGCATGGGCCTGCCCGAGGAGCTGGAGCCGTTCGCGCAGGCAAGGGCCGAGGCCGCCGACGCGGCGGGCGTGGTGATCCTCGACCGGCTGTGGACGCTGCCCTTCGAACTGGCCGAGGGGGAGACGTACGAGAGCGTCAGAAGTGACATGATCGGGCTGATCCGGGCGCTGCGCCCCGGCGTCACCGAGATCTACATCCACCCGTTCGAGGAGACCGGCGAGCTCCGGCAGATCATGCCGCACCACGCGAAACGGGGTATGGAGCTGCGCCTGTTCACCGATCCGGAGGTCCGCCGCGCCATCGCGGAGGAGGGCGTCCGGCTCATCGGCTGGTCGGACCTGCGCACGGCCCAGAGGGCCCGATGAAGCGGGGCCGGATGCTGGCCTACGGGTCGGGCAACCTGTCGGTCAACCTGCTCAGCCAGGCGTTCGCGACCTTCGCCACCTTCTACTACGTGGACCACCTGGGCGTCGACCCGTCGCTCATCGGCGTCGCCATGGTGATCCACGGCATCGTCAACGCGGTGCTCAACCCGCTCGTGGGGCACGTCTCCGACCGGACCCGCACGCGCTGGGGCAGACGGGTGCCGTACATCGCGATCGGCATGGCGCCGCTGGCCGCGGCGTTCACCATGATCTGGATTCCGCTCGTGGACGGCGCGACCGCGAGGTTCTGGTACTTCCTGGTCGTGGTCCTCGTCTACGACGTCCTGTTCGTCGTCGTGGTGCTGAACTACGTGGCGCTGTTCCCCGAGATGTTCACCACCATCGTGGAGCGGGCCGCCGCCGCGTCGTGGCGGCAGATGTTCGCCATCGTCGGCATGATCGTCGGCGTCGCCGCGGCGCCCCTGCTGTACGGCGCCATCGGGTGGGCCGCCATGGGCGTGTCCTTCGGCGTCGTGGCACTGGCCTTCTTCGCGCTGTCGCTGCGCGGCTCGGCCGAGCGGGCCAGGGGAGAGCACGCGGAGCGCGAGAGCTTCGGGTTCCTCGCCGCGCTCCGTCACACGCTCGCCAACCGCGCCTTCGTCACGTACGTCACGGGCAGCTTCCTGCTGCAGCTGACCTTCGCCCTGCTGCAGGCGGGGATCCCGTTCTTCACCAAGTACGCCCTGGGCGAGCCCGACTCCGCCAACACCGTCATCCTGGGCGCGGTGTTCGTCACCGCGATCCCGATGGTCTACGTGTGGAGCCGGGTCACCACCCGGATCGGCCCGCGCCGCGCCGTCCTCGTCGCGATCGTCGTGTACGGCGCGGCGCTCGTGCCGTTCCTGCTCGTCGGGAACCTCGTCCTCGCGGCGGTCACCGGGGCCGCGGTCGGCGTCGGGATCGCCGGCATGCTGGTGCTCCTGGAGATCCTGCTCGCCGAGGTGATCGACGACGACGAGCGCAGGACGGGCGCCCGCCGCGAGGGGATGTATTTCGGGATGAACGGGTTCATCGTCCGCTGGGCGGTGTCCCTGCAGGCGGTGGTCATCACCGTCGTGCTGTCCCGATCGGGCTACCACAACGGGGCGGCGGTCCAGCCGGACTCCGTCGTGACCGGCGTCCGGCTGATGATGGGCGTGGTGCCCCTGGCCGTGCTGGCGGTGGCCTTCGGCTGCTTCCTCCTCTACCCGCTGCGGGCGGGCGCCGGCCGGAGCGACGGGAGCACCCCCGTGCCCGCCGTGAACTGACCGGCGACGCGGCCCGCCGTCATTCGGTCACGAGCGCCGTGGCCGAACGAGGGGTCCCCGTCTCGCCGGGCTCGGCGCCGCGAGAGGTCGCGGCGGGAATGAGCAGCGCCACGACGGCCGCGGCCGAGACGATGACGGCGCCCGTCCACAGCGCGGCCCGCAGCCCGGACACGAACGCCTGAGCCGAGCCGTACCCGCCCGCGGTGGCGAACACCCCGGACAGGACGGCGACGCCCATCACGATGCCGATCTGCCGCATCGCGTTGTTGACACCCGAGGCCACACCGTGCTCGGCGGCCGAGACGAAGTCCATCGTCTGCCGGATGCCGAGCGCGAAGAACAGGCCCATGCCGACGCCGGCGGCGACCAGGCCGGGCAGCAGTTCGAGGTACGGCACGGCGGAGCCGGCGACGATGGCGAACCACGCCAGCGCCGCCGCCTGCATGACGGCGGCGGCGACGAGCAGGCGGCGCACGCCCAGCCGCTCGCCGAACGCCCCCGCGAGCGGGGCCACCAGGACCGGCATGAGCGTGCAGGGCAGGGTACGCAGCCCGGCGTCGAGCGGCGGGTAGCCGAGCACGTTCTGCAGGAACTGAACGAACAGGAAGACGGCCCCCATCATGCCGCCCTGAAGGAGCAGGGCGAGCAGATTGGACAGCGCGAAGCCCCGTTTGCGGAACAGGTGCGGCGGCAGGACGGGGTGGGCCGCCCGGCGCTCCCACCGTGCGAACCACACGAGCAGCAGCACGCCGGCGGCGACCGGGCCGCCGACCTCGGGATGAGCCCAGCCCACCGAGGCCGCGCGGATCAGCCCGAACACGATGCCGAACAGCCCGGCCACGACGAGGAGCAGGCCTCGCACGTCCAGCTTCGCGTAGGGGCCGTGGCTCTCCGCGAGGAGGCGTACGGCGAGCGGCGTCAGCACCAGCCCGATCGGGACGTTGATCCAGAAGATGCCCTGCCAGTTGCCGTAGAGGATCACCGAAAGCGCCGCGGCGGCGGACGCCGCGGTGAACAGGACGAGTCCGGTGAGGAAGACGCGCCGCCGGCCGAACCGGTCGCCGATAACGGCGGCGGCGAGGAGGCAGACGGCGTAGACGAGCGTGTAGGCGTTCACCGTCCACTCCAGGCTCTCCAAGGAGGCGGAGAGTTCGGCGCGGATGGTGGGCAGAGCGGTGGTGATGACGAGAGTGTCGAGCGCGGCCATGAAGGCCGCCGTGCCGGCGATCAGGAAGGCGGCGGTGCCGCCCCCGCGCTTGCTCATCGAAAGCTCCTCGAGAAGTCGGCTGTCCTTCATGCGGCACGCGGCGGTCGCGAGAGCCGGAACGGCGTCAGCGCGGACCCGCCGGCGATCCGGAGGAGGCGGCGCCGGAACCGTCCGCGAGCGCGTTGTACTTGTTGACCGCGTCGATCCGGGAGACCGCGCCCAGCTTGCCGAAGATGTTGCGCAGGTGCCGCTTCACGGTGCCCTCCGTCACCGAGAGGCGGTTTGAATGCGGGAGGCCGGAGCCGCGCGAACGGCGTCCCGCGAATCGCCGGCGCACGCAGACGCGCGTGATTTCCGGTGGCGGCGAAATATGAGTGGCATTTAATGCTGAATGGCAGAACTGGAACGTTACCGGCCCGGCCCGGGGAACCCGGGGCCGGGCCGTGCTCCGTGGTCAGGCCGGAACGGTGGGGGTGGCCGGCGCCGGTGCCGGGCCGCTGCTCTCCTCGGGCAGCCCGTGCCGCCGCCACCATCGGGCCAGCGGCGCGGGCGACCACCAGGCCCATCGTCCGAGCAGCCGCATCGCCGCCGGAACCAGCAGGCCCCGCACGATGGTGGCGTCCACCACGAGGGCGACCACGACGCCGACGCCGACCATCTGCAGGACGGTGACGTCGATGGTGACGAAGGCCCCGACCACCACGCCGAGCAGCAGCGCGGCGGCCGTGACGATCCGTGCCGTGTGCTGCACGCCGAGGGCGACCGACTCGACCGTGTCTCCGGTGCGCAGGTACTCCTCCCGGATCCGGGCCAGCATGAACACCTCGTAGTCCATGGCGAGTCCGAACGTGATGGCAGCGATCATCAGTGGCATGTTCGCGTCGAGAAAGCCCGGCGCCGTGAACCCGAGCAACCCGGACAGGAACCCGTCCTGGAAGATCAGCACCATGGCGCCGAAGGCCGCCGACAGCGACAGCAGGTTCATGACGATGGTCTTGATCGGCAGCGTGATCGAGCCGAAGGCCATGAACAGCACCACGAACGTCACCAGCGAGATGATGAGGAGCATCCTCGGAAGACCGTCGGCGAACATGGACAGCATGTCCACGATCGCGGCGGGGCGGTTGGCGAACAGGGCGGTGGCCCCCGGCGGCGGCTCCTCGGCGCGCAGCTTGCGCACCACATCCCGGATCTCGGCGCCGTACGGGCTCATCGAGTAGCCCAGGGTGATCCGCGCCAGGTCGCCTCTGGTGCCGGTGACCTCCGCGCGGTCGATGCCGTCGATCCGGTCGAGCCGCTGGGCGAAGGCGTCGAGCTGGGCCTTGGCCTCCGGCGTGTCCGCCGGGCCGGGCATCCGGACCACCGTGGTGATCACTTTGGTCGGGTCGTAGGCGAACTCTTCGGCGAGCTGCTTGGTCACCACGACGCTGTCGGTGCCGGAGGGAAGCGCCCACTCGGCGGGACGCGACCACACCGCGCTGAGCAGCGGCGCGCCGAGCGCGAGGAGCAGCGCGCCGATCACCAGCACCGTGGCCACCGGACGCCGCATGACCGCGTGAGCCGTGCGGTACCAGCGGGTTCCGGTGGCGTGCCGGCCCCACGGCAGCGGGATGCGCAGCGCGTCGACCCGGTGGCCCACCTGGCGCAGCAGGGCGGGCAGCACGAACAGGGCGCTGACCACCGCGAACAGCACCACGCTCACACCGGAGTAGGCGATCGAAGGGAGGAAGCGGGACGGGAAGACGACCAGGCCGCCGAGAGTCACCGCGACCGTGACGGCGGAGACGGCCACCGTGCGGCCGGCGGTGGCGGTCGCACGGACGACGGCGTCCTCCACGGGCAGCCTCGCGGCCAGTTCTTCCCGGAACCTGTTGGCGATCAGCAACGCGTAGTCGGTGGCGAGCCCCAGACCGAGGATCACCACGACGTTGACGGCGGCGGTGGACAGGTCGACGAGGCCGCCGACCACGCGCAGCACCCCGAGCGAGCCGACCGCCACGACGATGGCGACGACCAGCGGCAGCGACGCGGCCACCACGCTGCGGAACACGATGAGCAGCAGGATGAGCAGCAGGGGGAAGGAGATCAGCTCCGCCCTCGACAGGCCGCGGTTGCTGATCTCGTTGAACTGCACGCCGACCGCGGTCAGCCCGCCGAAGCGCTCGGTCAGTCCCGGCGCGTCGAGCAGCGGGACCATCGACCGGTAGACGCCGACCTGTTCCTCCTCGACGGCGCCGGGGAGTTGCATGGCCACATAGGTCTTGTGCCGGTCCTTCGAGACGTAGTCCGCCGAGCCGGTGGACCAGTACGTCTTCAGCCAGGCGTAGCTGTTCTTGGGGAGCCGTGCGGTGGCCTGCTCGACGCTCTGCCGGAACCGCGGGTCGTCGACCGTCATCGTGTCGCTCTCGTAGACGACGACCACGTCCGCGACGTTCCGCCCGAGCGTGTCGGCCAGGATGCGGTTCGCCTGGGACGACTCACCGTAGGGATTGTCGAGGCCGGCTCCGCCGCCGAGGATGCCGCCGGCGCCGGAGCCCCACACGCCGCCGATGATTACGAACAGCACCGCGGCGACGAACACCCAGAAGCGTCGCCTGGCGCTGAACCGCCCAATTGCCGTGAACATCTCCATCTCCCTGGGAGTGGCGTGGAACGGATGTCACTCTCGGCCGGTGTCGGGTGGTTCTGGGGCTAACATCGGCAAGGTGAAGTGAATAGTGGTTGGTGCCACTATCTATAATCGGCACGCGGACGTCGCTGATCGCCATGACTTCCTCGTGAGGTGGGGGATCGGCCGCGGGGTCTAGCGGCGCCGCAGGGACGGGTCCGTCAGTGAGAGCGGCCGCCAGCCCGCGTCCGCCGGGTTGATCGTCAGGCCCGGCGGCACGATCTCGTCGATGCGGTCGAGCACGTCGTCGCCGAGCCGGACGTCGGCGGCAGGGAGGTGGCTCTCCAGGTGTTCCATGGTGCGGGGGCCGATGATGGCCGAGGTCACGGCGGGGTGCCGGATCACGAAGGCGAGGGCCATGTCGATCAGCGGGATCCCGCTCTCCTCGGCCAGCAGGGCGAGCGACTCGGTCGCGGCCAGCTTGCGCTCGTTCTCCGGCCGCGACATGTCGTACCGGTCGGCCACCAGCACGCTGCGCCGGCTCTGCGGCAGGTCCGCGCCCTGCCGGTAGGCGCCGCTGAGCCAGCCGCCCGCGAGCGGGCTCCAGGCGAGCACCCCCAGGCCGTACTGCAGGCAGACGGGGAGCAGGTCGGCCTCCACGCCGCGGGCGAGCAGGGAGTACGGCGGCTGCTCGGCCGCGAACCGCTCCCTGCCCCGGCGCTCGGCGACCCACTGGGCCTCCACGACCTGATGGGCCGGGAAGGTCGAGGTGCCGACGTAGCGTACCTTGCCGGCGCGGACCAGGTCGGTCAGGGCGCCCAGCGTCTCGTCGATGTCGACGGCGGGGTCGGGGCGGTGGACCTGGTAGAGGTCGATCCAGTCGGTGCGCAGCCGGCGCAGGCTGTCGTCGACCGCACGGGTGATCCACCGGCGGCTGTTGCCGCCCTGGTTGGGGTCGTCGCCCATGACGCCGTGCACCTTCGTGGCGAGGAAGACGTTGTCGCGCGTGCCGCTGTCGGCGAGGAACCTGCCGATCAGCTCCTCCGACTCGCCGCCGGAGTACACGTCGGCGGTGTCGATGAAGTTGATCCCGGCGTCGAGCGCGCGCTGAATGATCTTCGCGGTCTCCCCGTAGTCGTTCTCGCCCCACCAGCCGAACATCATTCCGCCCAGGCAGAGCGGGCTGACCTTCACCCCGGTCCGTCCGAACAGGCGATACTCCATGGGCGACTCCCCCCTTCGAGAAATGGATATAGGAACTTTCTACTATCCCCTTGTTAGACTGGCAAGATACCCGGAGGAGGAATGCATGCGGATCGCCGAGCTGAGCCGGCGTGCCGACGTGTCGGTGCCGACCATCAAGTTCTATCTGCGTGAGGGCCTGCTCTTTCCGGGGGAACGCACCAGCTACAACCAGGCGCAGTACACCGAGGCGCACGTACGCAGGCTCAAGGTGATCAGGGCGCTGATCGAGGTCGGCGGGCTCAGCGTCGCGGCGACCCGAGACGTCCTGGAGAAGATGTACGCCCCGGGGATGAGCGTCATCGACTCGGCGGGCAAGGCGCAGTTCGCCCTGACCACGCCGCGTCCCGTGATCGAGGACGAGGCGTGGGAGCGGGCGCTCAAGGAGACCGAGGCGCTGCTCGACCGGCTCGGCTGGCAGGTCCGCGCGAGCAACCCGGCCAGGCAGGCTCTGGCCTCGGCCGTCGCCACCCTGTTCCGGCTGGGGCAGACCTCGCAGCTCAAGTTGCTCGACGAGTACGCGGCGTCGGCCCGGCGCGTCGCCGAGGCCGAGCTGGCCCTGCTGGTGACGGAGACCGATCCGGACGCGCTGGTGGAGACCGCCGTCATCTGGACCGTTCTCGGGGACGTGGTCTTCAGCGCGCTGCGCCGGTTCGCCCACGAGGACGTCGCCTACCGCTCTCCGGGCGACGGCGGAGAGCACGGCGAGGAGGACGCGGCCGCGGGGCCCGGCGCGGCGGACGCCGCCGGGCCCGCCTGCTCCGGCCGGTGATCGCGGCGCGACGCCCCCGGGGCCGGCCGGGTCCTGTCCGCGGCCGTCGGGGCGGACGCCACGTTCACGGCCGAGGCGCTGATGGCCTTCCACGACCTGCGCGAGCTCCTCGACGAGGAGCTCGGTCTGGAACCCTCCGCGGACGCCCGTCGCCTGCAGCACAGGATCCTCGCGTCGGACGCCGCGGTCGCCGTGCCCCGTGTCCCGGAGGCGCCGCGTGTCCCGGAGGCGCCGCGTGTCCCGGAGGTGCTCGGCGCCCGGTGCTCGGCCTGAAAGTTTCACGATCCGCACGGCGGCCTTGACGGGCTCTCCGGGACTTCCGGAGCCAGGTGAGGACGCCGCGGGGACGAACGGAGGGAATGCCGGGGCCGTACGCCGATACGAAATGCGTTGACTTGTCCGCCACGTGTGAGTTGGCTCCACTGACGGTTCGCGACGACCGTACGTGAACAGGGCGGCATCCGGGATCGCCGGCGACGGCCTCACCGGCACGGGGGTCATGCATGACAGACGCTCGCATGGGCGCCTTCGGAGATCGCGTGGGCGGCCTCGCGTACGGCGGGGACTACAACCCCGAGCAGTGGGATCCGGCGGTGTGGCGGGAGGACGTCCGGCTCATGCGCGAGGCGGGGGTGAACGTCGTGTCGCTCGGCGTCTTCGCGTGGGCCTCGCTCGAACCGGAGCCGGGCACGTACGAGTTCGGCTGGCTCGACGAGGTCATGGACCTGCTCCACGAGAACGGCATCGCGGTCAACCTGGCCACCCCCACCGCCGCGCCGCCCGCCTGGCTGACCCACCGGCACCCCGAGGTCCTCCCGGTCATGGCCGACGGCGAGCGGTTCGGCTTCGGCAACCGCCTGCACTACGACCCCTCGTCCCCGATCTATCGGGAGCACGCGGCGAACATCACCAGGCGGCTCGCCGAGCGTTACTCCTTCCACCCCGCCCTGGCCATGTGGCACATCAGCAACGAGTACGGCCCCACGGCGTACAACGAGGCCGCCTCTGCCGGCTTCCGGCGCTGGCTCAGGCGCAGGTACGGCGACCTGGCGACCCTCAACGAGGCCTGGACCACCCGCTTCTGGGGGCAGGTCTACACCGACTGGGAGCAGGTCGAGGCGCCGGGCATCCCCCGCACCTGGATGAACCCCGGCCGCATCCTGGACTTCAAGCGCTTCACCTCCGACGCGCTGCTGGAGTGCTTCGCCGCCGAGCGCGACATCGTCCGCTCCTTCCGCGACGACATCCCGATCGTCACCAACTTCATGCGCTTCTACCGGAACGCCGACTACTGGAGGTGGGCGCCGGAGGAGGACGCGGTGGCCCTGGACATCTATCCCGACCCGGCCGAGCCGGACTCGCACGTGTCGTCGGCCTTCCAGTTCGACCTGTTCCGCTCGCTCAGGGGCGGGCAGCCGTGGCTGCTGATGGAGCAGGCGGCGAGCGCGGTCAGCCAGTGGAGGCTCAACGTCGTCAAGGAGCCGGGGCGGATGCGCCTCGGCTCGCTCCAGGCGGTCTCCCGCGGCGCCGACTCGGTGATGTTCTTCCAGTGGCGGGCGAGCCGGGGCGGGCACGAGCGCTTCCACTCGGCGATGCTTCCGCACTCCGGCCCGGACTCGCGCACCTTCCGCGAGGTCGCCGCGCTCGGCCGGGAGGTCGGGCTGCTCTCACCCGTCGCGGGAACCACCACGCGTGCCGAGGTCGCCGTCCTGTTCGACTGGCACGGCTGGTGGGGGCTGGAGGAGCTGTGGGGCCTGCCCCGCAACGACTTCAGCTACGTGGACACTGTCATGCGGCACTACCGGCCGCTGTGGGAGCACCACTACGCGGTCGACGTCGTGTCGCCCCACAGCGATCTCGCGCGATACAAGGTGCTGGTCGTGCCCAACGCGTACCTGATGGACGACGAGGGCGTCGAGGCCGTCACCGAGTTCGCCCGCAGTGGTGGGACGGTCGTCATGTCCTTCTTCTCGGGCGTAGTGGACCAGTGCAACCGCGTCCGGCCGGACGGCTACCCGGGCGCGTTCCGCCGCCTCATCGGCGCGAAGATCGACGAGTACTGGCCGGCGCGTCCCGGCGAGCGGTTCGCCGTCGAGTTCGCCGACGGCCGTACGGCGACGGCGGACTGGTGGCGCGAGGACATCCACCTCGAAACAGGGACGGCGCTGGCGACCTACGCGGACGGACTGCTGCGGGGACGGGCGGCGGTCGTCGCGAACGACTTCGGAGCCGGCCGGGCCGTCTACTTCGCCACCCTCCTGGAACAGGAGGCCTTCGACCGGGTGCTGATCGGGGAGCTGAGAGCGGCGGGTGTGGAGAACCGCTTCGACGGCCTCCCCGCTTATCTGGAGTGCGCCGTCCGCGAGGACGAGCGGCACGAGCACCTCTTCCTCCTCAACCACGACCCCGGGACGTCCGTCACCGTTCCTCTCGGCGACGAGGGTGTGGACCTGCTCACCGGCCTGCCGGCGTCAGGGGAGATCACCCTGCCTCCCCTCGGAGCGGCGGTCATCCGCCGGGCGCGGCGGGCGTGACCGTGGCCCGTCCCCGGGCGGCGCCGTGCTCTCGCGTACGACGAGCTCGTTCGCGAGGTCGATCCGGTTCGTGGCCACCTCCACGCCGCGGGCCAGGTCGAGCAGCATCTGGGTGGCGACCGTCGCCATGTCGCACAGCGGCTGGTCGACCGTGGTGAGGGCGGGCTCGACCCAGCCGGCGACCGGCACGTTGTCATAGCCGACCACCGACAGCTCCCCGGGAACGTCGAGGCCGAGCCGCCGGGCCGCGCGCAGGACGCCGAGCGCCTGCAGGTCCGACCCGGCGAAGATCGCGGTCGGCCGGTTCGGGCGCGTCAACAGGTCCATCGCGTGCTCGTATCCGGCGTCCACGTAGAAGTTGCCGTACCTGACCATGTCGGGATCGACGGCGAGCCCCGCCTCGTCGTGGGCGACCCGGAAACCGGCGACCCGTGCCCTGCTGCACAGCACGTCCTTCGGGCCGGAGACGACCGCGATGCGGCGGTGGCCCAGCTCCAGGAGGTGACGCGTGGCGAGCAGGCCGCCGTCCCAGTTGTTCGAGCCGACCACCGGCACGGACTCGGCGATCTCGCCGTCGGTGTCGACGACGACGAACGGGACCTGCGCCCGCCGCAGCTTCTGCTGCTGCGACTGGGACGGGCCGCACAGGACGAACAGCACGCCGAGAGGCCGGTGGTCGAGCACGTGGTCCAGCCACTCCTCCGGCGGCCGGTGCGCTCCTTTCAGCTGGGACAGGACGACCTCGATCCGCGCGGCGGCGGCGACGGCGTCGACCCCGCGGATGATCTCCATCGACCACATGGAGTTCATCTGGTGGAAGACGAGGTCGATCTGCCCCTTGAGCGGCCTGCGCCGGAGGCGGCGGCGGTACTGGTGGCGGGTGAGGCCGGCCTCGACGCGTTCTCGTGTGCCGGGGGCCACGTCGGGGCGGCCGTTGAGGACCTTGGAGACCGTGGTCACCGAGACGCCGAGCTCCGCGGCGATGGAGGCGATCGTCGCGGGGCGAGGGCGGCGGGCTGGAGAAGGGCTGGTCATCGTTCCGCTCGTTGTTTCCGAAACTTTCGCGAAACTCTAGCACCGAACTTTGCCGGGCATAAGCCGAGACCAGGTTGGGCACAGCTCATTCAATCCGGTGTGACAGCGGTTGACTACCCTCTTGACGGGGCTCTGGCCTGAGCCTATATTTCCGCAATATTACTGAGGATCACCGAAAATTTCCGTCGCGTCACCCTGGCGTATTCCGTCGGCGGGCGTGGGGTGACACGGCGGTGCCGCAGCCCCTCGCGGCCCCGGGCGCGGGGCCGGCCACGAGCGGTGGCCGCGGCCGTCGGCGTGATCCGCCGGAGTGATCCGTCGGAAGGCACCGGAGGCACAGGATGAGCACGACCAGAACGATCGACGTGTCACCGGACGCCGGGGATCCCGGCCGCGCGAGACCCGGCCCCTCCCGTGCGAACCGCCCGCCCGGCCGCACCTGGCGTCAGGCGCTGCGCCGTGACTGGCAGCTGTACTCGCTGGCGATCCTTCCGCTGCTGTTCTTCGTGATCTTCCGGTACCTGCCGATGATCGGCAACGTCATCGCCTTCCGGAAGTTCCAGCCCGGCGGCAGCGTGCTGGGCGAGGAGTGGGTCGGCCTGCGTTACGTGCGCATGTTCCTCGACGACCCGTCGTTCTGGCAGGTGTTCGCCAACACGGTGATCATCGGGGGGCTGACCCTGCTGTTCTGCTTTCCGACGCCGATCGTGCTCGCCCTGCTGATCAACGAGCTGCGCGGCCGGCGGGTCAAGCGGTTCGTCCAGTCGGTGTCCTATCTGCCCCACTTCCTGTCGATGGTGGTGGTGGCAGGGCTGGTCATGGAGATGCTGTCGGTGGACGGGCCGGTCAACCAGCTCCTGCGCGCGATGGGAAACGATCCCGTCGCGTTCCTGCAGGAGGCGGGATGGTTCCGGACGATCTACGTCTCCTCGGAGATGTGGCAGACGGTCGGCTGGGGGACGATCATCTACCTCGCCGCGCTCACGACCATCGACGAGCAGTTGTACGAGGCGGCCAGGATCGACGGCGCGAGCCGGTGGCGGCAGGTCTGGCACGTGACCCTCCCCGGCATCCGGCCGACCGCGGTCACCCTGCTGATCCTCAACATCGGCACATTCATGGCGGTCGGCTTCGAGAAGATCCTGCTGCTCTACAACCCGCTGACGTATCCCACCGCCGACGTGATCTCCACGTACCTCTACCGGATGGGCATCGTCTCCAACAGCTTCAGCTACGCCGCGGCGATCGGCCTGTTCGAGGCCGTGATCGGGCTGGCCCTGGTCATGTCGGCGAACCTCATCTCCCGGCGCACGGTGGGGACGAGCCTGTGGTGACCGTCGGCAGGACCCGGGGCCACCGGGTGTTCCGGGTGGTCAACGCGGTCATCCTGACCGGCGTCGTGGTCGTGACCCTCTACCCCTTCGTCAACATCGTGGCCCGGTCGCTCAGCGACGAGTTCGCCATCCGCGCCGGCAAGGTCAACCTCGTCCCCGTCGGGTTCACCTTCCGTACGTACGAGTTCGTGGCCTCCGACCCGACGTTCTGGATCAACTACCGCAACACGGTGGTCTACACGGTCGTCGCCACGGCCATCGCGATGGTCATGACCACCTGCTACGCGTACGTCCTGTCGAAGAAGCACCTCAAGGGCCGGACATTCCTGATCGGGATCGCGGTCTTCACGATGTTCTTCTCCGGCGGGCTCATCCCCAACTACATCCTCATCTCCAGCCTCGGGCTGAAGGACAGCATCTGGGCCATCGTGCTGCCGAACGCGGTCAGCGTCTTCAACCTCCTGGTGATGAAGGCGTTCTTCGAGGGCCTGCCGGCCGAGCTGGAGGAGGCCGCCGCGATCGACGGCATGAGCACCTACGGCATCCTGCTCCGGATCGTGCTGCCGCTGTCGAAGGCGGTGCTCGCGACGATGGTGCTGTTCTACGCCGTGTCGTTCTGGAACTCGTGGTTCGCGGCCTTCCTCTACATGAGCCAAAGCGACCTGTTCCCGGTGACCGTCTACCTGCGCAACCTCATCGCCGGCGCCACCACGGGCACCTCCGTCGGCGCCGACGCCACCGACATGACGGTGGCCACCAACATCAAGTCCGTGACGATGGTGCTCACCGTCATCCCGATCCTGGTGGTCTACCCCTTCGTCCAGCGGTACTTCGTCAAGGGCGTCATGCTCGGCGCGGTCAAGGGATAGCCCTTTCGTTCGCTATTCACCCAGCCCGTTACCAGCCCGTTCCCAGCCCGTTCGTAGCCCGTTCCCCAGCCCATTCACCAGGGAAAGGACCCCCCTTTCATGCATGAGATCAACCGGCGTCAGGCGATGGTCGCCGTGGGAGCCTTCCTCGCGCTCGCCGCCTGCAGCGGCGACGGCGATTCCGGCGGCAAGAAGAGCGGTGACGACTTCGCGGCGAACCGGGACGGCGCGATGGCCGACTACGCCTCCGGCAGGCAGTTCAAGGCCACTGTTCCCTTGTCGTTCAGCATTCTCTACAACAACCACCCGTTCTATCCGATCAAGAACGACTGGCTGTTCTGGTCGGAGCTGACGAAGCGCACCAACGTGACGCTGCAGCCGAACGTGGTGCCGTTGAGCGACTACGAGAACAAGCGCAGCCTGCTGATCGGCGCCGGCGACGCCCCCATGATCATTCCGAAGACCTATCCCGGTCAGGAGACCCCCTTCGTCGCCTCGGGCGCCGTCCTCCCGGTCAGCGACTACCTCGACCTGATGCCGAACTTCAAGGAGAAGATCGCCAAGTGGAACCTCCAGCCCGACCTTGACACGCTCCGGCAGTCCGACGGCCGCTTCTACGTGCTCCCCGGCCTCCACGAGGACTACTGGGTGGACTACACCATGGCCATCCGCGCCGACGTCCTCGACAAGCTCGGTCTGCAGATCCCGCAGACCTGGGACGACGTGCACTCCGTGCTGAAGGCGATCAAGGAGGAGCACCCGGACTCCTACCCCTTCTCCGACCGGTGGGGGACCGTCTCCACGACGGGCGGCGCCCTGATGAACTACCTCGGCACGGGCTACGGCGCCCCCTGGGGGTGGGGCTACACGAGCGGTGGTCTCCTATGGGACTCCACCGCGCAGAAGTTCGCCTACGCGGGCGCCATGGACCAGTTCAAGCAGGCGCTGCAGTTCCTCAACACACTCGTGGCGGAGAAGCTGCTCGACCCGGAGAGCTTCACGCAGCAGGACGAGCAGGCGATCCAGAAGCTGGTGTCCGGCAAGTCCTTCGCGATCAGCACCAACGCGCAGACACTGGTCAACGAGTACCGGCCACCGCTGAAGAAGGCGGACCCGAAGGCCAGGCTGGTCAAGATCCCGGTGCCCATCGGGCCGCTCGGCCCGATCAAGGCGGGGCCCAGCACCACCCGGCTGGAGAACGGCATCATGATCTCCAAGAAGGCCCGCGACAGCAAGAACTTCGTCGCGATGATGCAGTTCATCGACTGGCTCTGGTACTCCGACGAGGGCCAGGTGTTCGCCAAGTGGGGCATCGAGGGGACGACGTACACCAAGGACGCCTCCGGCAGGTTCCAGCTGGCGAAGGACGTCGACTTCGTCGGGCTCAACCCTGGCGCGCCCAAGCACCTGCAGAAGGACTTCGGTTTCTCCAACGGCGTGTTCGCCTACGGCGGCAGCACCGAGCTGCTCCAGTCGACCTTCTCCGACGAGGAGATCGAGTTCCAGAAGGTGATGAACGCCAGGAAGGCGATGCCGGTGGCGCCTCCCCATCCGCTCAGCGACGAGGAGCGCGAGCAGGCCTCACTGTGGGAGACGCCGCTCAAGGACCACGTCAGCCAGAACATGCTCAACTTCATCCTGGGCAAGCGGAGCTTCGACGAGTGGGACGCCTACGTCAAGGAGCTCGAGGCGAAGAACATGACGTCCTACGTCAACCTCGTGAACAACGCGTACGACCGCTACAAGAAGGAGCACGGCTGATGGGCCCGGGCCGGCCGTGCCTGTCCCACGGCCGGCGCGTGCTGTTCGGAACGGCGAGCGAAGGACGATGATGCGCGACCTTGTCCCCGGCATGCCGGACGAGACCCCGAGCCGGCTGCCGGACGCCTGGCGGTTCTGCGTCGGCACCGGCCGCTTCGACCTGGCCCTGCGCCGGGACTACCAGGAGTCGCTGGCGCTGGTCCAGCGGGAGATCGGCTTCCGGCACATCCGGGGGCACGGGCTGCTGAGCGACGGCGTCGGCGTCCACCGGCCGTACGAGTACGGGGGGAGACGGCACGTACGGCACGCGTTCACCTACGTGGACCAGGTGATCGACGCCTACCTCGACCTCGGGATCACGCCGTTCCTGGAGCTGGGCTTCATGCCCTCCGGGCTCGCCTCGGGCGACCAGACCGTGTTCTGGTGGCGCGGCAACATCACCCCGCCCCGGGACTGGCGGGAGTGGGCCGCGCTGGTGCGGGCCACGGTGACGCACCTGATCGACCGGTATGGGCTCGACCAGGTGCGCACCTGGCCGATCGAGGTGTGGAACGAGCCCAACCTCAAGGAGTTCTGGCTCGACGCGGACCAGGACGCCTACCACCGCCTGTACGAGGTGACCGCGACCACCGTCAAGGACGTCGACGCCGCGCTCCAGGTCGGCGGACCGGCCATCTCTCCCGGCTCCGACGACTGGCTGGTGCGCTTCGCCGACTTCGTCATCGGACGATCCCTGCCGATCGACTTCGTCAGCCGGCACGCCTACACCTCCGGTCCGGCCCGGCACGTGCCGTTCGGCGTGCACCAGACGCTGGCGCCGCCGTCGCGGCTGCTGGAGCAGTTCGCCACCCCCCGGCGGCAGCTGCGGGGCGGTCCGCTGGCGGACCTGCCCGTGCACATCACCGAGTTCAACTCCTCCTACCGGCCCGACAACCCGATCCACGACACGGCGTTCCACGCCGCGTACCTCGCTCCGGTGCTGGCCGCCGGGGGAGACCTGGCCGACTCCTTCTCCTACTGGACCTTCTGCGACGTGTTCGAGGAGGCGGGGGTGCCGACGTCGCTGTTCCACGGCGGCTTCGGCCTGCTGACCCACCGTCAGATCAAGAAGCCGGCCTATCACCTGTACGCCTTCATGGCGCGCATGGGCGAGGAGATCCTGGCGCGCGGCCAGGACCACCTGGTCACGCGGGACGACGCCGGCCGGGTCACCGCGCTGGCCTGGGCGCCGGTGGACGTCACCGGCGGCCCGCCGGTCGACGGGCACACCGTGCGGCTGTCGGTTCCGGTCAGCTCCCCGTCCGGGAGAGCCTTCCTGCTGCGCTCGTCGGTGAGCGAGGAGAAGGGCAACGCCTGGAGGGCGTGGCGCGAGATGGGCCGCCCGGCCTCGCCCCGGCCCCGGCAGTTCGACGCGCTCCGGGAGGCGGCGGAGCCCGTCCGCAGCCATCGCGGCCTGCCGATCGAGGACGGGCAGGTCGGCCTCGACATCACCCTCGACCGCCACGAGGTCACCCTGCTGGAGATCACGCCCGTGGTGGACGAGACCCCGCCTTGGGGGCACTCGTGGGACGACGGCCGCCTGCTCGGCCTGGACGCGCTCGCCCTGGACGAGGGAGCCGCGCCATGACCGAGACGACGATGCGGCGGTTCGGCCAGGGACCGCTCTCGCGCGCCTCCGCGCTGGTCTACACCCTGCTCGTGGTCGAGCTCCTGTTCCTGGCCACCACCGTGCCCGGCCTGATCGGGCTCGTCCTGCTCGACCGCGACGCCGCCAACGTCCCGCTGGCCGCGGCCTGCGCGCTCCCGGCCGGCCCGGCGCTGTCCGCCGCGCTGTACGCGGTGCACCACCGCCGCCTGGACCTTACGGATCTCCACCCGGCGGCGGCGTTCTCGCGCGGCTACCGGATGAACGTCCGCGGCGTGGTGAAGCTCTGGGTTCCGTGGCTGGCGTGGCTGACCGTCGTCGGATCGACGCTCGCGAACTTCGGCGCCGCCGGCGTCCCGGGATGGTGGGCGATCCTGCTGGTCCTCCTCGTGGTGGCGGCGGCCCTCTGGGGCGCGAACGCGCTCGTGATCACATCGCTGTTCGCGTTCCGGGCGAGGGACGTCGCCCGCCTGGCCGTGTACTTCCTCTTCTCCTCGCCCCGGGTCGCGCTGGGCGACGCCTGCCTGCTCGTCGTCGCGGCCGGTGTCACGCTGGTCGCCTCCGAGGCCGCGACGGCGCTGCTGGCCTCGGTGTTCGCGGCGGCGCTGCTGCTGAACAGCCGGCCGCTGATCGCCGAGGTCACGGCGAGGTTCACCACACAGGGCGATCCCGCGGAGGGGCCTCGTGACGACTCCTGATCCCGTCCATCCGGCGTGGCTGCCGCCGGAGGCGTTCCGGGCGATCGGTTCGCGCCGCACGCTCGTGCTCGGCGACGGACTCCTCGCCGGGACCGTGCACGACGAGGTGGCGCGGGCCTGCGCCCGGTACGGCGGACGTGTGCGTCGCGGCGCCGAAGACGGGCCGCACGATCTGGTGCTCGCGCTCACCACCGCGGAGCCGCTGCCGGGCCTCGCCGAGGCGGTCCTGGCCGACTTCCGGCGGGAGGCCGGCCTGACCGAACGCGCGATCGGCGCCGAGGGATACCTGGTCGCGCGGCGCGGCGGCGTCACGGTCGTGCTCGCCGACGATCCCGCCGGGCTGCTCTACGGCCTGTTCCACGTCGTGCGGCTCGGCGAGCGGGCGTTCGCCGCCGAACCGCTCCTTGTCCCGCGACGGGGGGCCGAGCATCACCGGCCCGCGATGCGGCGGCGCATGCTCGACCACTGGGACAACGTCGACGTCCACCCGGTGATGGGCCAGGTCGAACGCGGCTACGCGGGCGGCTCGATCTTCTGGCACGACGGCGCGCCGCGCGGCGACCTGACCCGGGTGCGCTCCTACGCGCGGCTGCTGGCCGCCTGCGGCGTGAACGCGATCTCGGTGAACAACGTGAACGTGCACGCCACCGAGGCCCGCCTGCTGACGGACCGGCTCGGCGACGTCGCCGCGATCGCGGACGTGCTGCGGCCGTACGGGATCAGGGTCCACCTGTCGGTCGGCTTCGCCTCGCCCGTCGTCCTCGGGGGGCTGCCGACCGCCGACCCGCTGGACGAGGACGTGCGCACGTGGTGGGCGTGCGTCACCCAGCGGGTGTACGACACGATCCCCAACTTCGGCGGCTACGTCGTGAAGGCCGACTCCGAGGGGCAGCCCGGCCCGTTCGCGTACGGGCGCGACCACGCCGACGGCGCGAACCTGCTGGCCGAGGCGCTGGAGCCGTTCGGCGGGGTCGTGCACTGGCGCGCCTTCGTCTACAACCACAGGCAGGACTGGCGCGACCGGACGACCGACCGGGCCCGCGCCGCGTACGACCACTTCGCCCCGCTCGACGGGCGGTTCCGCGACAACGTGATCGTGCAGGTCAAGCACGGCCCGATCGACTTCCAGGTGCGCGAGCCGGTGTCGCCGGTGATCGCGGCCATGCCCGCCACCCGCCTGGCCGTGGAACTGCAGGTGACGCAGGAGTACACCGGCCAGCAGCGGCACGTCTGCTACCTCGCCCCGATGTGGCGCGAGGTGCTGGGCTTCCGCCCCTGGGGTCCGGACGGAGCCGCCGTGGCCGACGTCGCCGCGGGAGCGGCGGGCGGCGACGGGGGGCCGCACGGCAGGGCGCCGGACGGCGGCGGGCTCGTCGGGGTCTCCAACGTGGGCGACGACCCCTACTGGACCGGCCACCCGCTCGCGCAGGCCAACCTCTACGCCTTCGGCAGGCTCGCCTGGGCGCCGTGGACGGACCCGGCGGCCATCCTCGACGAGTGGATCGACCTCACGTTCATGCCCGTCGCGACCGGGGATGCCGAGCGGCTGCGACGCACCCTGCATGCGATCATGGACGGCTCCTGGCGCACCTACGAGCGGTACACCGCACCGCTGGGCGTCGGATTCATGGTCCGTCCCGGGCATCACTACGGGCCTGACGTGGACGGATACGAGTACACCCCCTGGGGCACCTATCACTTCGCCGACCGGGACGGCGTCGGTGTGGACCGCACCCGCGCCACCGGGACCGGCTTCACCGGCCAGTACCCGCCGCCGTGGTCGGAGGTGTACGAGTCGCTCGACCGGTGCCCCGACGAGCTGCTGCTGTTCTTCCACCATGTCCCGTACGGGCACGTGCTGCGGGCCGGTTCGACCGTCATCCAGCACGTCTACGACACCCACTTCGACGGGGTCGAGCAGGTGGCCGAGGCCAGGCGACGGTGGGAGGAGGCCGCGGGACTGTTCGACCCGTCCCTGCACGCCCGGGTGAAAGACCTCCTCGATGAGCAGGTCCGCTGCGCGGTGGAGTGGCGTGACCAGATCAACGCCTACTTCTTCCGCAAGTCGGGCGTGCCCGACGCCCGCGGCCGCCGGATCCCATGACGGAACCAGGACGCCCAGGACGCCCAGGACGTCACGGCGTGCCCGGAGCCCCCGTGGTTCCAGGAACCGACGGGCACTGGGTCGCCACCTGGACGGCGATGCCGCAGGCCGCCGAGCCGGAGAACATGCCGCCTGCGCCGTTCACCCGGGAGAACCTCGTTCTGGCCGACACGACGTTGCGGCAGACGGTGCGGGTGTCGGTGGGCGGGCGGCAGACGCGCCTGCGGTTGTCGAACGCCTTCGGCGGTGCGGCGCTGCCCGTCACGAAGGCGACCGTGGCGCTGCCGGCGGGCGGGCGGGCCGGGGTGAGCGCGGTGCAGGCGGGAACCGTGCGGCCGGTGACCTTCCACGGCCGCCCGTCGACGACGATCCCCGCCGGGGCGCAGGCGGTCTCCGACCCGCTGAACGTCGAGATCGTGCCCCGGTCGAACCTGACGGTGACGGTGTATCTGGCCGAGGGGCAGCGCTCGGCCTCCATCACCTCGCATCCGGGCTCGCGGACCACCTCCTATCTGCTGGCCGGCGACCACGCCGACGCCGCGGACCTCCCGGATGCGACGGCGGTGGACCACTGGTACTTCCTGAGCGGGGTGGAGGTGTGGGCCAGGTCGTCGGTCGCGGCGGTGGCGGTGGTGGGCGACTCGCTGTCCGACGGCCGGGGCTCGACCACCAACGGCAACGACCGCTGGCCGGACCGCTTGCTTGATCGCCTGCAGTCGCAGCGGGCCACCTCCGATGTGGCGGTGGTCAACCAGGCGGCCGGCGGCAACCGGGTGCTCAACGACGGGCTGGGGCCCAGCGTGCTGGCCCGGCTGGACCGCGACGTGCTCGCCCACAGCGGGGTGGCCTGGCAGATCCTGTTCGAGGGCGTCAACGACATCGGCACCGCCGAGGCGAGCCAGGCCGCCCAGCGGCAGGTGACCGACGACCTGATCGCCGCCTACGACCAGATCGTCACGCGGGCCCACGCGCGGGGCATCCGCGTGTACGGCGCGACGCTGACGCCGTTCGGCGGCAACGTCTCCTATGACGACGCGCAGGGCTATCGGGAGGCGGCCCGGCAGGCGGTCAACCGGTGGATCCGCACCAGCCGCCGGTTCGACGCGGTGATCGACTTCGACCGCGCCGCCCGTGACCCGGCCGACCCCCGCCGGCTGCTCGCGGCCTACGATGTGGGCGACCACCTGCATCTGAACCCCGCGGGTTACCAGGCCCTCGCCGACGCCGTACCCGCCCGCCTGTTCCGCCGGGAGCCGCTGCCCCCGGGCTTCGGATTCCGCTGAATCGGCGGCGGCTAGAGTGGCGTCCTGCCGCGGTTGCGCGAGCACCCATGTCCCCGAGCAGCGAGGTCCCCGAGCACCGATGTCCCCGAGCACGTCCTGGCACCGATGGATGAACGAGCGTGATGAGAATCGTCGAGGATGACCTGTCCGGCCCGCAGATCGCCGAGTTCCTGCGGGAACACGTGCGCGAGATGCGGTCCATCACGCCGCTGGAGAGCAAGCACGCCCTCGATCTCGACGGTCTGCGCACGCCCGACGTCACGTTCTGGTCGGTGATGGACGGCGACACCGTCGTGGGCTGCGGCGCGATCAAGAGGCTCGACCCCGCGCACGCCGAGCTGAAGTCGATGCGCACCGCGGTGGCGCGCAAACGCAGTGGGATCGCGTCCCTGCTCCTGGGGCACATCATCACCGAGGCCGGGCGGATGGGCTTCAGCCGGCTGAGCCTGGAGACCGGCTCGGCCGACTTCTTCCTGCCCGCCAGGAGGCTGTACGAAAAGTTCGGGTTCGGCTACTGCGAACCCTTCGCTGATTACCGGCCCGATCCCCACAGCGTGTTCATGACCAGGCTGCTCTGACGACCTCGTCAGTACGCGTCGGGACGCAGGGCCCGCGCGCACACGGTGAGGCCCTCCCTGAGGGTCTCGCGCGTCGCGTCGTCGACCTTCGCGAGCATGACCGCCTCGATGTCGTCGAGCGAGCTGTCGCATCGCCGCAGCACGGACGCCCCCTCGGGAGTGAGGCGGGCGCACAGTGTGCGACCGCCGTCCGGGTGCGGGTCGCGGCGGATCAGGCCGCGCCGTTCCAGGTCGCGGATGACGAGGTTCATCGCCTGCGGCGTGACGAAGGCGATGCGGGCCAGTTCCGCCGACGACACCCCGTCGCGCGTGCGCAGCTCGCTGAGCGCCATGTATTCCGTCGTGGTGACGCCGTGCCGGGCGAGCGCGTCGTCCAGGCGGGCGCGGATGCGGCGCTCCAGGCGGAACACGAGGTAGCTGAGGCGCGCCGCGGGCGCGGACGGCGGGGCGGCGGGACGGGAACGGCGGGCGGTCACCGGACGACGATACCGCGCGATCCAGAAGATGTAAGTTTCGTGGTTCTGTATCAATGCACTTGATAGCAAGTGGCTTGATATGCAGGCGAAACTGATATTCGATCTCCATGCCCCTCCCGGCCTGTCTTGACCGCGGGCGGTGCCGCCCGTATACCGGCTGAACGTCACGACTTCCGAGCGGGCGGCGATTCCGGAACGTGCGCGGAAAAGGCCCACAGAAAGGCGTACGGGAAAGAGGAGACCGCCGCCGCCTGAAAAAAGGAGGAGCGGATGAAGCGATTACTCACGGCGCTCGCCGGCGCCGTCACCGCGGTGCTGTGCGCCGCCGCGGCCCTGGTGTCGGTGACGGTGTCCGCGCACCCCGCCGCCGCGGCCACGCTGACCGAGGTGACGAACTTCGGCGCCAACCCCGGCAACCTGCGCATGTACGTGTACGTGCCGAACAGCGCCCAGCAGAACCCGGCGATCGTGCTGGCCATGCACACCTGCGGCGGCTCGGGACCGGGCTTCTACTCGTCCACCGAGTTCGCGTCGCTGGCCGACCGGTACGGCTTCATCGTGATCTACCCGTCGGCGTCGAAGAAGATGAACTGCTTCGACAACTGGTCCGACGCGTCCAAGGTGCGCGGCGGCCAGACCGACCCGGTGTCGCTCATGTCGATGGTGACCTACGTCGAACAGCAGTACCACGGCGACCCGAACCGGGTGTTCGCGACCGGCGCCTCCTCGGGCGCCATGATGACCAACGCCATGCTCGCCCTGTATCCCGAGGTCTTCAAGGCGGGCGCGGCGTTCATGGGCGTGCCGTTCACGTGCTTCCCCAACGAGGCGGCCTACAACCCCGGGGGCAACTCCGCCCCGTGCGTGGGCAGGACCGCGCAGCAGTGGGGCGACGCGGTCCGCAACGCGAACCCCGGCTACCGGGGGCCGTGGCCGCGGATGCAGCTGTGGCACGGCACCGCCGACAACGTCGTCGCGTACGCCGAGCTGGAGGAGGAGGTCAAGCAGTGGACGAACGTGCACGGCCTGAGCCAGACGCCGACCGCCACCGACACGCCGCAGTCCGGCTGGAGCCGCCGCCGCTACGCGGACGCCTCCGGCACGGTACGGGTCGAGGCGTACAGCATCCAGGGCGCGGGCCACAGCCTTCCGGCGAGCGGCATGGCCGCCGTCGCCATCCAGTTCTTCGGCCTCACCGGTAGCGGCCCGAGCCCGAGCCCGAGCGCCACCGTCAGCCCGTCCGTCAGTCCGTCCGTGAGCCCGTCGCCGTCTCCAAGCCCCTCGCCGTCCGCGAGCCCGTCGAACCCGCAGCAGGGCGCCTCCTGCCGGATCGCCTACAGGGCCAATTCCTGGAACAACGGCTTCACCGCGGACGTCACGATCACGAACACCGGCACCGCTCCCGTCAACGGCTGGACCGTCACCTGGACGTGGCCGGGCAACCAGCAGATCACCAACGCGTGGAACGCCGGCGTGACCCAGTCCGGCGCCCAGGTCACCGCGCGCAACGTCGCCTACAACCCCGCCATCCCTGCCGGAGGCGGCACGAGCTTCGGCTTCCAGGCCTCCTACAGCGGCAGCAACACCGCACCGGCCGGTTTCGCCCTCAACGGCACGGCCTGCACCACCGCCTGACCGGCCCCGGGTCCGCCCGGCCGCGCCGCGTCGAGCCGTAAGGGGCCGGCTGGCGCGGCCGGGTGTCAGACGGCCAGCGTGTCCAGGACGGTGGCCGCCACCTCGGCGGCGGGCGGCTCGTACCTCTGCGCGAGCGTCTGGAAGGTCCGCTCGGCCTGGATCGCCGGCCAGTCCCCGGGCAGGTGCTCGGCCGGCAGGTGCGGATCCTGGCGGACGAGCTGCAGCCAGTCGGTGTGCAACAGCAACTGCCGCGCCAGGTCGTCGGGCGCGCCGGGAGCCGGCCGGGGGACGTCCCACTGGGCGAGGAAGGCCCGGTAGCGCGCGGCGATCTGCTCGATGTCGAACGCCTTGCCGACGAGGTCGGCCGCCTCGGTCGGCTTGAACGCCCTGGCGTTCAGCACGGTCACGTGGTCACCCAGATCGAGAGGGGCGAGGACGTCGGTGACGTCCTTGGCGCCCGGCGCGATCCACAGCCCGCTCTGCAGCAGGCCGAATCCGTTCCAGATGAGCCGGGACCGCAGGTCGTGCCGGGTGCTGCGGCGGCTGTCCGGGATCGAGAAGCCGACGAGCGTCCAGCTGCCGTCCCAGTCCCGGTTCACCGCGCCGGTCTCCCACACCCGTCTGCGCCCGTCCTCCAGGACCTCCACGGCATGCGGGGTGAGCCCGAAATACACCTTCCGTCCCCGCCGATGCCGTGCCAGCAGGTTCCGCTTCACCATCCGTGCGAGCGTCGACCGTACGGCCTCCTCGGAGACGCCGAGGCGGGCGAAGACGTCGATGACGCTCCCGGAGTAGACGGAGATGCCGCGATGCAGCACGTAGATGCCGAGGAAGCTGAACATCAGGGACTGCGGGCGCAGGGATGGCGCCGTCTGGTCGTCTTCGCCGCCGAGGGTCACATCAGCAGGGTAGACCGTTCCCCACGTCATGCAAATCTTTGACGGCCGTCACATTGCTGCCATGCATTCGACGATGCACCACGCTGCTGCCTCCCTCCTGGCCGGTTTGTTCTCATCCACAAACCACCCGCCGACTCTCCGTTGATGCGCCAATTGCCGGTTTAGTCCGTTTGCGTGCAGACTTGCCGATCCATAAGCCTCTGACCTGGGGCTTCGGGGTGGAGAGAAAGGATCAGGTATGACCGTGCCTCGGGGGCCCGTCGATTCCTCACGGGTTCCGCGGTTCGCCGGACCGGCCACGTTCGCGCGGCTGCCGCGGCTGGACGAGGTCGGGCACGCCGATGTGGTGGTGGTGGGCGTGCCGTTCGACAGCGGGGTGTCCTACCGCCCCGGCGCCCGGTTCGGCCCCTCGGCCGTCCGCGAGGCCAGCCGCCTGCTCCGGCCGTACCACCCGGGCCTGGACGTCTCGCCGTTCGCGGCGATTCAGGTGGCGGACGCGGGCGACATCGCGTGCAACCCGTTCGACATCCGCGAGGCGGTCGAGACCGTCGAGGAGGCGGCCTCCGGGCTGATGGAGGGCGGCACCCGGCTGGTCACGATCGGCGGCGACCACACGATCGCGCTGCCGCTGCTGCGGGCGGCCGCCCGGCGGCACGGCCCGGTCGCGCTGCTGCACTTCGACGCGCACCTCGACACCTGGGACACCTACTTCGGGGCGGAGTACACGCACGGCACGCCGTTTCGCCGGGCGGTCGAGGAGGGCATCCTCGACACCGAGGCGGTGTGCCACGTCGGCACCCGCGGCCCGCTGTACGGCAAGAAGGACCTCGACGACGACCGCCGGCTGGGTTTCGGCATCGTCACCAGCGCCGACGTGATGCGCCGGGGCGTGGACGAGGTCGCCGACGCGCTGCGGCAGCGGATCGGGGGCCGGCCGCTCTACGTCTCGGTCGACATCGACGTGCTCGACCCGGCGCACGCGCCCGGCACCGGCACCCCCGAGGCCGGGGGGCTGACCAGCCGGGAACTGCTGGAGATCCTGCGCGGCCTCGCGGGCGCCGGCCTGGTCGGCGCCGACGTCGTGGAGGTCTCGCCCGCCTACGACCACGCCGAGATCACCTCCGTCGCGGCCTCCCATGTGGCCTACGACCTGATCAGCCTGCTCGCACTCAAGGAGGAGCAGTGAGCGACACGAACGCTGCGAAGGGGCTTCCCGCCGCCTTCGCATGGTCCCCGAAGGGCTGGCCCTCGGAGCGTGCGTTCAGCACACCGGACGCGGCCGAGGTGTGGTGCTACACCGACCGGTTCTCGTACTTCCCGGGGGAGACCGTCCGCTTCCATCTCAGCGCGAGCGTCCCGTCCTTCGAGCTGGAGGTGGTCCGCGACGGGCTGGAGCCGCGCGTCGTCTGGTCGCGCGAGGGGCTGTCGGCGGGCCGGTTCGAGGCGCCGGCCGACGCCCACGCGGCGGGCTGCGGCTGGCCGGTGGGGCTGGAGCTGGAGATCCCCGACGACTGGCGGAGCGGCTTCTACATCGTCACCGTGCGCGCGGTCACGCCGTCCGGCGAACTGTGGGAGCGGGAGCACTTCTTCGTCGTCAAGGCGCCGGCCGGGCGGCGCGCCCCCGCCGCGCTCGTGCTGACCACCAGCACGATGCTGGCCTACAACGACTGGGGCGGCGCCAACCACTACCGCGGCCTGGGCGACGACCCGCGTTCCGACAACGGATCGCCGCTGGCCTCGACGCAGCGCCCGATCGCCCGCGGAATGATCCGCAAGCCGGCGGGCGCGCCGCGGGAGGCCAACCCCGGCACGCTGCCGATCAACGGCGCCCCCCGCTACCCCTCGTACGAGTGGGCGCGCCTGTTCGGGTACAGCCGCCACCACGCCGACGCGTTCTGGGCGACCTACGAGCGGCACTTCGCGGTGTGGGCCGAGCGCAACGGCTACGAGATCGACTACCTGACCCAGCACGACCTGCACTTCGACCCCCACGCGCTGGACGGGTACTCCTGCGCGATCGTCGTCGGGCACGACGAGTACTGGTCGTGGCGGATGCGCGACACGGTCGACGCGTTCGTCGACGCCGGCGGCAACCTGGCCAGGTTCGGCGGCAACTACCAGTGGCAGGTGCGGCTCGGCGACGACGGGACCACGCAGTACTGCTACCGGCTGCCGTCGCTGGACCCCGAGGCGGCCACGACGCCGCACCTGGCCACCACCGTGTGGGAGGCCAAGTCGGTCGGACGTCCCGGTGCCACCACCATCGGGCTCAACGGCCTCGGCGGGATCTACAACCGCTACGGCGTCGCCACCCCGCGCTCGTCGGGAGGCTTCACGGTCTACCGGCCGCACCATTGGGCGTTCGAGGGGACCGACCTCTACTACGGCGACCTGCTCGGCGGGCCCCCGTACTTCCTGGCGGCCTTCGAGCTCGACTCGGTCGAGTACACCTTCCGGCGCGGCCTGCCGTACCCGACGTTCGAGGACGGCGCCCCGGAGACGCTGGAGATCCTGGCTCTCGCACCGGCCGTACGCGGGGAGGAGGACCGCTTCGGCGGCCGGGTGCCGATCGGCGGTCCGGAGGAGGAGGTCTACAACTACAACGCGGACCTCGGCGACGACCTGCCCGGCTACGTGCACGAGGGCGAGATGCGGGGCGCCGGGATGATCGCGGCGTTCACCCGCGGCGACGGCGAGGTCTTCAACGGGGGCACCACCGAGTGGTCCCACGTGCTCAGCCTCGGCGACCCCTTCGTCGAGCGCATCACCCACAACGTCCTGCGCCGCTTCGGCCTACGCGGCCGCGTCGAGAGCAGCCACGCGAAGAACCACAGAGGAGCCGCATCGTGAGCGACGCGCAGAGCCGGACGGGCATCGACGCCGTCCGCGCGATCACGGCCGGGAACGGCGAGCGCTTCGTGCCCCCGCTGAGCGACTATCATCTGCTGTCCGCCGAGTGGACGGAGGAGGAGTTCCGGGTCTTCGGCGGCGGCGCGAGCGCGTTCACCGGCGGTTTCTGGAGAGGCGAGCCCGGCGCCGTACGGTTCGACTCCTGGCCCTATGACGAGATCTGCTTCGTCCTCAAGGGCCGCGTCGCCGTCCAGGACGACTCCGGGCGGCGCAAGGAGTTCGGCCCGGGGGAGTCGTTCCACATCCCGCAGGGCTTCCGCGGCGACTGGATCACGCTGGAGCCGAGCGAGAAGGTCTTCGTCGCGGTCACCCGCTGACCGTTCCCCCTTCCTGTCCCCTTCCTGCCTTCGGGCCCATCCGCCTTCAGCCCCGAGCCCGCGGGCGGTCGCCCGCCTGCCCGCGGGCCGCCGACCCCGCAGTGAGGAACACCATGCCAGCTCATCCCCCCGGGAGCTCCGCGAACGCGCCCGGCTCCCTGGCCAGCAACGCGATGGGGACCAAGGACCTCGTCTTCACGGTCCTGGCCGCGCTGGCCCCGCTGACGCTCATCGTCGCGGTCGCCCCCCTGCACTTCCTCAAGGGCGGCGCCGCCGTCCCCGGCGGCTACCTCGTCGCCGGCGTGGTCATGGCGCTGTTCGCCGTCGGTTTCATGACCATGAGCCGTTACGTCCGCAACGCGGGAGCCTTCTACGCCACCATCTCGCGCGGCCTGGGCAAGCCGGCGGGTTCGGGCGCGGCGATGCTCGCCGTGGTCGCCTACAACGCCCTGCAGATCAGCACGTACGGCGCCCTCGGTGTGTACGCCAACGAGACGTTCAAGAACTACTTCCACCGTGACGTGCCGTGGTGGGTGTTCGCGATCGTCGGACTGATCTTCGTGGGATGGCTCGGATATCGGGGCATCCACACCAGCGCCCGGATCCTCGGGACCCTGCTGGTGCTGGAGACGGCCGTGCTCGTCGTGCTGGCGGCCTACGTCCTGCTCAAGGGCGGTGCCGGCGACTGGTCCGCCGAGTCGTTCGCGCCCGGCAGAGTCTTCGACCCGGGCAACGGGGCGATGTTCGCCCTGGTCGCCGGGGCGTTCATGGGCTTCGAGGCCACCGCGATCTTCAGCGAGGAGGCGCGGGGCGGCATCCGTACGGTCCGCCGGGCGACCTACATCGCGGTCGGGTTCATCGCCGTGTTCTACGCCTTCATCACCTGGGTCATCGTCATGGCGTACGGCGTCGACAAGATCGGGCCCGCGGCCGAGGCCGACCCGGTCAACCTCGTCGTCGCCGTCTTCGACAGGTACGTGCCCGCCCCGATCACCGAGGTCATGCACATCCTGCTGCTGACCAGCGCGTTCGCCGCCCTGCTCGCGCTGCACAACGCGGCCAACCGCTACTTCTACGCCATGGGCCGCGAGGGACTGCTGCCCCGGGCGCTCGGCCGCACCCACCCGCGGACCAAGGCCCCCTTGACGGCGGGCCTCGTGCAGACCGTGCTGGCCGCCGTGGCCGTCGTGGTGTTCGCGGTCTTCGGGATCGACCCCTACCTGGGGCTGCTGCTGTGGGGCAGCGCGCTCGGGTTCCTCGGGATCATCTGCCTGTGGGCGTTCTGCTCCCTGGCGATCATCCGCTTCCTGCGCAGACAGGCGCCCGAGGCCGGGATCTTCCGGACCACGATCGCCCCCGGGCTCAGCTTCGCCGCCCTGGCCGTGGTGCTCTTCCTCGTCCTGAGCAACCTGCCGCTGCTGACCGGCGCCGGCACCACGACCAACATCCTGATCGTCGGCCTCGGCGTGGTCGCCGTCGTGGCCGGAGTGGTCAGGGCCCTTTACCTGCGGGCCCGCGCACCCCGGCTCTACGCCGGACTGGCCCAGACGTCCGTCGACGAGCCGCCCGCGGGGCGGAGAGAGCCCGCCATCGGAAATGCCTGATCACGACACGTCCTCGCCCGGCGGCTGCCGGGGCTACCTGCCGCTCGACCTGGCCGGTGTGCTGAACGCGCCGCGTTCGGTCCTCGACGACGGCGACTCCTATCCGCTCGGGCCGCGTACGCTCTACGGCCTGCCGTTCCTGTTCGGCGACGAAGGGAACGACGAAGGGAACACGGGCGCGGCGCTGCTGCGCGTGGGCGGCCCGGACCCGGCGACCGTCACCGTTCCGGTGAACCGCGCGTTCACGTGGATGGTGGTCGCTCACGCCCTGGAGTCCCCCGACCTGTTCGACGGGCAGACGGCCGGTCAGCTCTGCGGGCACTACACCCTCGTCTACGACGACGGGACCACCGAGCGGCTGCCGGTGCGCCAGCGCCTGGAGATCGGGCCCACGCCCCGGCTGTGGAGCGACCGCGCCATTCCTCTCGACTGGGGGCAGACCCCGTTCCTGGCCGTCCCCGACGCCCAGCACCGGCTGATGCCGCGCACCCACGGGCGTTTCGACGCCGCCGGGGCGCGCTTCGTGGACATCGACGACCCGCAGGCCCGGTCGCCGTACGTCCTGCCCTACCGGTTCTACCTGTGGCCCTGCCGCAACCCCCGGCCGGACCTGACGGTCCGCGCCCTGGAGATCCACTCGGCGGGCCCGGCCATCCTCGTCGGCGCGCTGACCACCAGCGAGCTCGACGAGGACCCCTTCGGGCGTACGGTGTGGCGCGACGTCCTGCTCGACCTCGACCCGTCGGCGGGGCCGGTCACGGAGGACCTGGCGGTGACCGTCGACCGGGGATCGGCGACCTACGTCTACCGCACGGTCGGCTCCGGCGACGCGGCAGCCGGGGACACACCGGCCTGGGGGACGCCGGTGGGGGAGCACCACCAGGGCTACGTACGCGTCACCGCCACCCCGTCGGCGCGGCTGACGCTCACCCGCGGGGAGACGGTGATCAGCGCCTGCGGATGGGAGGAACTGCTCGCCGCCGGGCGGCACGGCGACGGCGGGGTCACCTGGCGCGTCCCCGACGCCGGGCGGGCCTGGGTGCGCACCACGGTCAGGGACGCGGCCACCGGCGAGCCGGTCCCGTGCCGCATCCACTTCCGCTCCGCCGACGGCGTGCCCTACCCGCCGCACGGCCATCACGGGCACATCAACTCCGACGGCAACACCTGGAACCTCGACATCGGCGGCGACGTCCGCCTCGGCACCACGACCTACTCCTACGTCGACGGCACCTGCGAGGGCTGGCTGCCGCTCGGCGAGGTCACGGTCGAGGCCGCCCGCGGGTTCGAGTACGAGCCGCTGCACACCACGGTCACCATCCGGCCGGGCCAGACCGAGCTGGAGCTCACGCTGGGCAGGGTGACGGACCTGGCCGCCGACGGCTGGTACAGCGGCGACACCCACGTGCACTTCGTCTCGACCCTCGGCGCGGAGCTGGAGGCCCGCGGCGAGGACGTCCGGGTCACCAATCTGCTGCTCAGCCAGTGGGGACACCTGTTCACCAACACCGAGGAGTTCACCGGGCGCCCGCACACCTCCCACGACGGGCACACGCACGTGTTCGCGGGGCAGGAGAACCGCAGCGGCATGCTCGGCCACATCAACCTGCTCGGCCTGCGCCGCCCGATCATGCCGTGGTGCACCGGCGGCGCCGAGGAGTCGGAGCTCGGCGGCGGTCTGGAGACCACCCTGTCCCACTGGGCCGACGAGTGCCACGAGCAGGGCGGCACCGTCGTGCTGGCGCACTTCCCCGTGCCCAACGGCGAGGCCGCGGCCCTGCTCGCCACCGGCAGGCTCGACGCCGTCGAGATGATCGCCTACGACCCCTACAACATCCAGGAGTACTACCGCTATCTCAACGCCGGCTACCGGATCACCCTGGTGGGCGGCACCGACAAGATGAGCAGCGAGGTGCCGATCGGCCTCATCCGCACCTACGCGCACGTGCCGCCGGACGAGGAGTTCGACTACTGGGCCTGGTGCCGGGCCGTCCGGGCGGGCGCGACCTTCGTCACCAGCGGCCCGCTCCTGTGGCTCGACGTGGACGGCCGCCGGCCGGGCCAGGACACCCGCGTGCCGGCGAGCGGAAGCGTACGCGTCGGGGCCCGCGTTCAGTCGATCTTCGACGTCGACCGGCTCGAGATCGTGGTCAACGGCCACGTCGTCGCCGAGCGCCGGATCGACACCCCCGGCCGCGTGCTCGAACTGACCGCGGACGTGCCCGTGGCCGAGGACAGCTGGATCGCCGCGCGCTGCTACGGACCGGGCGCCGGCGTCGCCCGGCACCACGACGTGTGGGCCAGGCCGATCATGGCCCACACGTCTCCGGTCTACCTGCGCACGGGCGAGGAGTACGCCCGGTTCGACGCGGCCACGGTCGATCACATGCTGAACCTCATCGACGGCTCTCTCGCCTACATCGACGAGCGCAGCCGGCGTCTGTGGCCCGGCCAGGTCTGCCACCGGCACGGGCAGGAGGATCACCTGGCCTTCCTGCGGGCGCCGTTCCTGCAGGCGCGCGAACTGCTGCGCGAGCGCAAGGCGGCCGTCTGAGGCCGCGCCGCCGGCGCGATCCCGTACGGCTCCCGCCCAATCCCCTCGACGGGCGGGCGGCAGCCGTCCTGGTCCATTCCGCCACCGGCGTTCATCGCAGGGTGAGCGGGGTCTCGGATTCGATGCGGGTCAGCTTCTGCGGGTTGCGGACGTAGTAGAGGCCGGTGATGCGGGCGTCCTCGACACGGATCGCGATGACGCCGTCGATCTCGCCGTCCACCCGGAGGATCAGTGCCGGGCTGCCGTTGACCACGGTGGGCTGACCGTTGATCGTGACCTCGGCCTTGCCGATGCCGCCGAGAATGAAGCGGGCCACCTTGCCGGCGCTGATGACGGGCCGCGGCGCGGCCTGCTTGACGCCGCCGCCGTCGCTCACCAAGACGACCTCGGGGGCGAGCACGTCGAGCAGGCCCTGCAGGTCGCCGGCTTCGAGCGCGCGCCGGAACGCCTCCAGAGCCGCCCGGGTCTCATCGGCGGAGACAGCCTCGCGAGGGCGGCGGGCATCGACATGCCGCCGGGCGCGGTAGGCGATCTGGCGGACGGCCGCCGGGCTCTTGCCGACGGCGGCCGCGATCTCGTCGTAACCGACATCGAAGGCCTCGCGCAGCACGAAGACGGCACGCTCGGTCGGCGACAGCGTCTCGAGGACGAGCATGAGCGCCATCGACAGACTCTCGGCGAGCTCGACGTCCTCGGCCACGTCCGGCGCGGTCAGCAGCGGCTCGGGCAGCCAGGGGCCGAAATACGCCTCCTTGCGCTGCTTCATGCTGCGCAGGCGGTTGAGGGACTGCCGGGTGGTGATCCTGACCAGGTAGGCGCGCTGGTCGTGCACCTGCTCCACGTCGGCCTTGACCCATCGCAGCCAGGCCTCCTGGAGGACGTCCTCGGCGTCGGCCGCCGATCCGAGCATCTCGTACGCGACGGTGAAAAGCAGGTTGCGGTGGGCGAGGAAAGCCTCGGTCGCCGGGTTGCCGGCGTGGGCGCTCATATCTCGGTCCTTCTCCTTCGCGGCCGGCCCCGGTGGCCGGAGGCTGGGAAATCTCGGATCGGGGATCACCGATCTTCCCGATGGAGATTGCCGTGAGCCTCCATCGAAAGATCCTGCCAGTCGGCCCAGGTCTTGAGCCGGTCGGCGTAGACCTGCTGGAGCATCGGGTAGAAGCCCTGGCCGAAGAGCACCCGCAGGGGCGGGTTGTCGGAGTCGACGATCTTGAGAAGTGCCTGGGCCGCGGCGGCCGGGTCGCCGGCGGGCTGCTTTCCCATGACCCCGGCGAGGCGCCGGCGGAGGCCGTCGTAGACCGGGTCGGCCTCGGCCACGTGGCCGTTGTCGAGTGGGTCGGGGTTCTTGCCGGACCTGGTGGCGAAGCCGGCGGGCTCGATCACGGTCACCTTGATGCCGAAGTCGGCGACCTCGTGGGCGAGGGTCTCGTTCAGGGCTTCCAGGGCCCACTTGGATGCCTGGTAGGCGCCGCCGAGCGGCATCGCGATGAGTCCGGCGGCCGAGGACAACTGGATGACGTGTCCCGCGCCCTGCTCGCGCAGGTAGGGCAGCGCGGCCTGGATCACCCACACCGCGCCGAACAGGTTGGTCTCGAACTGGTCGCGCAGGTGCTGCTCGGTCAGCTCCTCGATCGCGCCGATCCGCGCGTAGCCGGCGTTGTTCACGATGACGTCGAGACGGCCGAAGTGCTCCTTGGCCTGCTTCACACTCTCGAAGACGGCGGCCTTGTCGGTCACGTCCAGCTCGAGTGGAAGCACCGCGTCGCCGTGGGCGGCGACCAGTTCGTCGAGGCTCGTGGTGTTCCGGGCGGTCGCGGCCACCTTGTCCCCACGGGAAAGGGCGGCCTCGACGAAGTTGCGGCCCAGGCCGCGGGACGAGCCGGTGACAAACCAGACCTTGCTCATGATGTTTTTCCGTTCTCGCTACGGTTGTCTGCTGTTTCACCCCCTAGACACACAAGCGGGCGCAGACGTAACACCCGCCGAATGTGACCTCTGTCTCTCCTGTGGGCGCCGCGGCGGGCAGGGTACGACGGGGGTGATGGAGACCGAGGCCCGGGCGTCAGGACCGGTCCGAGGGCATCCATATTGGGCAAAGTATTGACCTCCGTTAGGAATCTGCCTAACCTCCGGACGAGAAGGCGAGAGTCTCAGCTCGCTCCCGGACGAGGAGCTCGGTCATGCCGAACCTGTCAGTCACACCCCCCAGCCCAGTTCAGCTCCGCCGCGCGGTGACCTCCGGCTTCCTGGGCAGCGTCATCGAGTACTACGACTTCCTGCTGTACGCCACGGCCTCGGCCGTGGTCTTCAACAAGGTCTTCTTCTCCTCCCTCGACTCGCTCACGGCGACGGTGGCCAGCTTCGGCACGTTCGCCACGGGCTACCTGGCGAGGCCGCTCGGCGGCGTGATCTTCGGTCACTACGGCGACCGGCTGGGACGCAAGCGCATGCTCGTGCTGACCATGACCCTGATGGGCGTCGCCAGCTTCCTCATCGGCCTGCTCCCCACCTACGCGCAGATCGGCAGCCTCGCGCCGATCGCGCTCGTCGCGCTCCGGATCCTGCAGGGCGTCGCCGTCGGCGGCGAGTGGGGCGGCGCCGTGCTGATGTCGGCCGAGCACGCCACCAGCAGGCGCGGCCTGTGGGCGAGCTTCACCAACGCCGGAGCCCCCTCCGGCATGGTGCTGTCCACGGCGGTGCTCAGCGGCACGGCCGCCGTCATGGACGAAAAGGCGTTCCTGACCTGGGGCTGGCGGGTGCCGTTCCTGATCAGCATCCTGCTGCTGGCGGTCGGCCTGTTCGTCCGGCTGCGGGTCGAGGAGACTCCCGTGTTCGAGGCCGCCAGGCAGCGCGCGTCCCGGCTGCCGCTGCTCGACGTGTTCCGCGACCACCCCAGGGCCCTCCTGCTCGGGGTCGGCGTCGGACTGTCCGCCTTCGTGGCCCAGGGCACCCTCACCACCTATCTCATCGCGTACGGCGTGCGCGCCGGCTTCGCCCGGCAGGCGGTGCTGAACGCGCTCACGCTCTCGTCCGCGCTGGCGGTCCTGGGCATCGTCGGCTGGTCGGCGCTGTCCGACCGGGTCGGGCGCCGCCCGGTGGTGCTGGCGGGCGCGGTGCTCATGGCGGCGTACGGCTTCGCGCTCTTCCCGATGGTGGACTCCGGCAGCACGGCCGTGCTCGCCGTCGCGCTCGTGCTCGGCCAGGCGATCGTCCACCCGCTGATGTACGGCCCGCTCGCGGCGTTGTACACCGAGCTGTTCGCCACCGGGAGCCGCTACACGGGAGCCTCGCTCGGCTACCAGATCGCCGGGCTCGGCGCCGGTCTCGCGCCGCTGCTGTTCGCGCAGCTCGACGCGTCGACCGGCGGCGGGACGACGACGATCTCGGTGATCATCGCCGCCTGCTGCCTGCTGACCGTGGCCTGCGTCCTGGCGCTGCGCGAGACCAGCCGCCGCGACCTGACCTCGCTCGCTCCCGCCGTGCCCGAGTCCGGCCGCGTCGCGGACACGGCGAAACCGTCCTCCGCCTGACGACGAGGGGTGACATCGATGCGCAACGCCGGACTGGGGGGCTGGCCTGCCCGCCGGGCCCAGATGAGCCCGGACCGCACCGCGTTCGTCCACGCGGACCGGCCGGTCAGCTACGCGGAGGTCCACGAGCGGACGACGAGGCTCGCGTCGCGGCTGCGCGAGGCGGGGGTGCGGGCGGGGGACCGGGTCGCCTACCTCGGCCCCAACCACGTGGCCTTCGCCGAGACGATGTTCGCCACCCACGTGATCGGCGGGATCTTCGTCCCGCTGAACTTCCGGCTGGCCGTGCCCGAGATCGCGTACATGCTGGAGCACTCGGGCGCGTCGGTCCTCGTGTACGCGCCGGAGTGCGCGGCGGTGGTGCGGGGCCTGCCGGACCTGCCAGGACCGCGCACGGTCGTGGCGCTCGAGTCCCCGGTGGAGGGGGAGCGACACTACGAGACCTGGCTCTCGCAGGGCGATCCCACGCCGATCGACACCCCGGTGGCGCTCGACGACATCGCCCTCATCCTCTACACGTCCGGCACCACCGGGCGGCCCAAGGGCGCCATGCTCAGCCACGCCAACCTGGTGTGGAACTGCTTCCACGTCCTGATCGGCGTGGACGTGGCGAGCACCGAGGTCACGCTGATCAGCGCGCCGCTGTTCCACGTCGCGGCCCTGAACCAGACCCTGCTGCCGACCTTCCTCAAGGGCGGCACCTCGGTCATCATGCCGTCGTGGGACGTCGACCGGTGCTACGACCTCATCGAGAGGCACCGGGTCACCTGGATGTTCGGGGTCACCGCGATGTTCGCCGCGCTGGTGCGGTCGCCGCGGTGGCCCCGCGCCGACCTGTCCTCGCTGCGCACCCTCATGTCCGGGGGAGCGGCCATCCCGGTCGCGCTGATCCGCGCCTACCAGGAGCGGGGCCTGGTCTTCTGCCAGGGCTACGGGCTGACCGAGACCTCGCCGGGCGCGACCTTCCTGGAGGCGGGCGAGAGCGTGCGCAAGGTGGGCTCGGCCGGGGTTCCGGTGTTCTTCGCCGACGTGCGCGTGGTCCGGCCCGACCTCAGCCCCGTGGCGCCCGGCGAGCCGGGTGAGGTGCTCGTGCGGGGGCCGAACGTCACCCCCGGCTACTGGCGCGATCCGGGGGCGACCGCCGCCGCGCTGACCGAGGGCGGCTGGTTCCGCTCCGGCGACATCGCCACCCTGGACGACGAAGGCCACCTCTACATCGTCGACCGGGTGAAGGACATGTACATCTCCGGCGGGGAGAACGTCTACCCGGCGGAGGTCGAGGGCGCGCTCTTCGAGCACCCGGCCGTGGCGGAGGCCGCCGTGGTCGGGGTGCCCGACGACACGTGGGGCGAGGTCGGCCGCGCCTTCGTCGTGCCGTGCCCCGGCACCGCCGTCACCCCCGGCGAACTGCGGGACTTCCTCCGTCCCCGGCTCGCGAAGTACAAGATCCCGGTCTACGTCGACGTCGTCGACGCGCTGCCGAAGACCGGTTCCGGCAAGATCCGCAAACCCGACCTGCGCAGGCGGCCTCTGCCCGCCTGCCCCGAGGAGTGACCTGTGATCGTCACCGAGTTCGCGCGCAACCAGTGGTACGTCGCCGCCTACGGCCACGAGGTGGGCCGCAGTCAGCTCGGCCGCACCATCCTGAACGAGCCGATCCTGCTCTACCGCACCGAGGACGGGCAGGCCGTGGCGATGGCCGACCGCTGCGTGCACCGCCGGTTCCCCCTGTCCGAGTCGCCCAGCCACCTGGTCGGCGACCGCGTGGTGTGCGGCTACCACGGCTTCACCTACGGCCCGGACGGCGTCTGCGTCGCCGTGCCCGCGCAGCGGCGCGTCCCGCGCACCGCGCGGCTGCGCACCTATCCCGTGGTGGAGCAGGACTCGTTCGTCTGGGTGTGGATCGGCGACCGCGAGCCGGGCGGCACGCTGCCGCCGCGCGCCCCCTGGCTGGTCTCGCCCGAGTACGCGACGGTGTGCGGGATGGAGCCGCTGAACGCGCGGTACGGCCTGCTCGTGGACAACCTCCTCGACCTGTCCCACGAGACGTACCTGCACGGCGGTTACATCGGCACTCCGGAGGTGGCCGAGACCCCGATCACCACGGAGGTCGACGAGGACGCGGGCGTCGTCTACGTCAGCCGTCACATGGACGACGCGGCCTGCCCGCCGTTCTACGCCGAGTCGACCGGCATCAAGGGCCGGATCACCCGCTGGCAGGACATCGAGTATCACCCCCCGTGCCTGTATCTGCTGCACAGCCGGGTCGCCCCGGTCGGGTCGCCCCCGCCCGCCGCCGACGGCACGGACCCGCACGCCTTCCACGTCGAGGTCGTGTACGCGATAACCCCGTCCACGGAGAGCAGCACCTACGACTTCTGGGCGGTGGCGCGCGACTTCGCGCTCGACGACGAGAAGGTCTCCGACTTCCTGCGGGACAGCAACCGCACCGTCGTGCTGCAGGACGTGGCCGCGCTCAACACGCTGGAGCGGGTCCTCGCCGCGGAGCCGGACCGATACCAGGAGCTGTCGGTGAACATCGACACCGGCGGGCTGGCCGCCCGCCGCCTGCTCGCCCGGATGGCCGGCCCCCTGCCGGCCGACTCCGTGCCGGCCGACTCCGCGCCCTCGCAGACCACCGTCCGATGAACGAGGACGACTCCGGTGCGCGGGCAGGCCGCACCGTCTACCGCATCCGCTGGCTGCCGGGGACGGACCGGCTGCACGCCTCCTGCTTCTGCGGGGCGGAGCGGGAGTTCGAGGATCCGGTGGCCCTGTGGGACTGGCTGCTCGGCCACCCCGAGGGCCACCGGCCCCGCCCCGCGGCGGGGCCCGGCTCCCCGGCCCCGGCCGCCGCGCTCGTCTGAGACGGACACCCACCAGGAAGGAAACCTCGGCGACCATGCCCGTCACGGAGCCGGAGCTCGACCTGAAGGTGGCGGGCAAGGTGCCCGCCGCCGAGGGCGTCGTCCTCCTGCGTCTCGTCCGTCCCGACGGCGGCCCGCTGCCCGTCTGGACGCCGGGCGCCCACGTCGACCTGCTGCTCGGCCCGGGACTGGTCAGGCAGTACTCGCTGTGCGGCGACCCACGCGATTCCTCGGTCTTCCAGGTCGCGGTGCTCCGGGAGCCCGGCGGGCGGGGCGGCTCCGCGTACGTGCACGACCGGCTCGCCGAGGGCGACACGATCCGGGTGCGGGGTCCCCGCAACCGCTTCGGCCTCGCCGAGTCGCCCCGCTACCTGTTCGTCGCCGGCGGCATCGGCATCACCCCGATCCTGCCCATGATCGAGGAAGCGGCGCGGCGCGGGGCCGGCTGGCGGCTGGTGTACGGCGGGCGCACCCGGACCTCGATGGCGTTCGCCGACCGGCTCGTGCGAGAGCACCCGGGCCGGGTGGAGCTGTGCCCGCAGGACGAGACGGGCCTGCTCGACCTGGACGCGGTGCTCGGCGTCCCGCGCGCGGACACCCTGGTCTACTGCTGCGGACCCGAGCCGCTGCTGGCCGCGGCGCAGGAGAGGTGCGCCTCCTGGCCCAAGGGGGCGCTGCGGGTCGAACGCTTCGTGCCCGCGGCCAGGAACGGCGCGGGCGCGGCGGGGGGCACGGCGGAGGGCGCGGCGGGGGGCACGGCGGAGGGCGCGGCGGAGGGCGCCTTCGAGGTGGAGCTGGCCCTGACCGGCAGGACGCTGACCGTGCCGGAGGGCCGCTCGATCCTGGAGGTGGTCGAGGAGGCGGGCGTCGCGGTGCTGTCGTCCTGCCGCGAGGGCACCTGCGGCACCTGCGAGACGGCGGTGCTCGACGGCGTCCCCGACCACCGCGACGACCTGCTGACGGAGGAGGAGCGCGAGGCCGGCGACGTCATGTTCATCTGCGTGTCGCGGGCCCGGTCCGCCCGCCTCGTCCTCGAACTGTGACCGCGCTCCTTGCCGCCGCCCGGAAGGCGGGCTTCCCCAAGGCCGGCCGCGGTGACGGAGGCGTGCCCCACCTGGTGCGGCGGCGCGGCCGGCTCCGGCGGGGATTCACCGGCGGCGCTGGTAGTAGTCGAGGGAGATCTTCGCGGCGTAGTTGCCGTCGTCGGTCTCGATCACCCTGATCAGGGCGATCGCCCCGGTCCCGCGTGAGCGCAGGCAGAAGAGCGTCCCCGGGGGAACCCGCCGGAAGCGCACGCCGTACGACGGGGCGGGGGAGGCCTGCGCCGCGCACCGGTCGGGGGTCAGGGACGGTTCCGGGGAGATGTAGACGTCGGTGCCGTCGGGAATCTCGAAGGCGCCGTGACCGTCCCCTCCGCTGTTGGTGCTCATCGACCAGGGGCCGTCCCCCTCGGCGACCACGCCGGTCTGGAGATCGAAGTAGAAGTTGTAGTCCGGCAACGGCAGCCGCCGGTCGAGGTAGACGGGGTCGTAGGCCGACGTCGGCGAGGGGGCGGCGCTCGAAGGGGGAGCGACCCGGTGCTTCGCCTCCGACGACCACGGTGATGCCACGGCGAGGGCGACGGCGGCGGCCAGCGCGGCGACCGCGGCGACCACGAGCAGCCGGCCTCCGGTGACCCGGCCCGTGGCCGCACCCGCTGCGGCGGTTCCTCCGGTGGCCGTGTCGTCCGGGGGCGTGGGCTCGCCGGGTCCGTCGGCCGCGTCCCTCGGCTCGTCCGCTTCGCTGATCAGGTCGGGGTAGGCGCGCTGGAGCGTGACGTGCAGCCTGGTCCAGCGTCGGCGCCACTCCTCGACGTCTCCGCCGCAGGCCGCCACGAAGGCGAGGGTGACGTCCAGGGTCGGCAGGGTGTGCCCGGCTGCGGCGCGGGAAAGCACCGAGGGGGAGTAGTTCGCCTTCCGGGCGAGCTCGCGATAGGTCGGGGTCCCGGGCGCGTTGGTCCGCAGTTCGCGCAGGTCGGCGGCGAACTCCCGGAGCGGCCCGTCCGGAACCGGTGTCTCCCGCCTGCCCATCACCACCTCGATCGCGCAGTCGAATCCCGCCCGCCCCGTGACAGGCGGCGTGACTCGCAGTATCAGATCTTGGATGAGATCGGTCAATCCGCCCGGACCGCCATCGCATGCCATCGCACGCCGTCCCGCGTCATGCCCTCGTCCATGCGGGAAGCGGCCTCGGCCCTCGACTCTGACCGGTAGCCGGACCGGCCGCGACCAGCTGTGCGCGGGCGCCGGGGCGATACCGGGCGATGCGAGCAGTCGGTCTTCCGACCTCATACCGGCGCGACCGGCCTGGACGTCGCCGTGCTCAAGCCCCGAGGTCCTGGCCTCGTGTGGTCGGTTGAGGCCCGATGCCTACTCCCTTCGGTGTAGCACGTACCGAGAATGGTGCACGGTCAAGTGACGAACAACGGATGACGCGCTTCTGCTGCGGCCCGGCCTAGCGTTTCCCGTCGAGTCAAACCAGACGAGAACTGGAGGAATCGCCATGAACAAGAGAGTGATCAGTGCGATCGCCGGGCTGAGCTTGACGGCCGGTGTGCTGGGGTTGGCGGGTGCGCCGGCTGGTGCCCAGGCCGGCGCCGCCGGCGAGACCGTCGCCGCGACAGCCATGAAGAAGCCGCCGAAGGGTGCCAGGGCGGTGGTTCAGGTCAGCCCCAACCCCACCGCCAAGCGAGGCCAGGAGGTGACGATCACCGGCCACTGCGGGGGCGGTAAAGGGCTCAAGGCCGTGCTTTCCGGGTTCGACAGGGAGCACCCGGTGCTGCAGAACGTCCGCATAATCGACGACAATCCGAAGAAGTTCGTGGCGAAGGCGACCCTCGCCCCTGAGATCGGTAACGGCGTCGGTCCTGTTTTCGTCGACTGCGGCGGTGAGGCGGGCGTGACCCTCCTGGTCACCCACGTCTGATCCGAACCTTCCCACCCGGCTCGGTGAACAGGTCCAGAGTTCCCTCGGTCGCCTGAGCCCGCCGGCTCAGGCGACTGGGGCAGGACGTGTTCTCGTGGACGGCCATGGGCCCCGACCGGCACGGCTCGTTCTACGAGCCGTCGCACCACTCGGCCGCGACCACCGCGACACGCGCGCCACCTCGCAGCGCGAGCGTCCGCACCGGGACTACTCCGTGCCGTCCGCCGGCAGGCGCTCCGGCAGCCCGAGCCGCGGGAACCGGTCGTCGTGGAAGGTGACGATCTCGGTGATCGCCCCGCCGGTGATGCGCAGGACGTCGATCGTCAGCGGCAGGTAGGCGCCCTCCCGCTCCCGCCAGAGGTAGAAGGCGACGGCGGGCTGCCGGTTCACGGAGGTTTGGACGGCGCGCAGGTTCTTCATGCCCGCGAAGCCGCCCTCGACCCAGTCGTTCACCACCGCGTCGCGGCCGACGCACAGGCCCGGAGTGGGCGGCATCGAGCAGCGGACGTCGTCCCGCAGCAGTGCGGCGAGTGCGTCGATGTCCGTGGCCACGCTGGCGTCGGTGAAGCGGCGCACCAGCTCGCGCGTCCCGGCATCCTCCTCGCCGCCGGTCCAGTCCTGCCGCTCGGCGGGCAGGTGCTCCCGCATGCCGGCGCGGGCCCGCTGCAGCGCGCTGTTCACGGAGTTGACGGAGTCCCCGAGGAGCTCCGCGACGTCCTTCGCCGGCCAGCCGAGCACGTCCCGCAGGATCAGCACGGCCCGCGGACGCGGCGCGAGGTGCTGGACTGCGACCAGGTACGCCAGCTCGATCGTCTCCCGCGCGACGGCGACTGTCTCCGGCTCGTCCGCGTCGCCCGCGGGCAGCTCGTCGAGCAGCCGGTCCGGGTAGGGCTGCAGCCACAGCACCTCGCCGCCGGTCGCAGGCTCCGGGCGGCACTTGGCGAGCAGGTCCAGGCAGGCGTTGGTGGCGATCCGGTACAGCCAGGCCCGGAACGTCGACCGCCCCTCGAAGGTCTCCCGCCGCCGCCAGGCACGGAGGAACGTCTCCTGCACGGTGTCCTCGGCGTCCTCGAACGACCCGAGCATCCGGTAGCAGTGCACGTGCAGCTCCCGCCGGTGCCGCTCCGCCAGCCCCGAGAACGCCGGCTCGTCGACCTCGCCCAGACCGCTCACGCCCAGACCGCTCACGCCCAGCTCCTCCAGCCGTGTGTCCGCACTCACCAGGTCATCCTTCCGCCTCGTCGTGTCCCGTCGTAGGTGTGACGGGTGTGGGCGCGACAACTCATCACCAGGGTCGGTCGGCGTGGCCGGTCCAGTGACGGATCCGATGGCGGAGCCCGGAGCGCGTACGTGAACTCCTGGCCACGAGCCGGGGCTGAAGGCGGTTCGGTTCGCCGCCGCGAAACCAGTGGCGGGCGCGTGGTTCCTTCCGCTCGGCGGTGTCGCAGGGCGTCTGCGCCGTACAGGCGGCGCGTGTGCCGGGGCGCGTGCGAGGCGGGAGCGCGTGCGGGCTCGCGAACGGCGGCTCGCAGGCGCTCGACCGCTATGCCTTCCGGACATCCGGGCATCCTCGCTGGTGAGCGAGTTATTTGTTAACAAACTTGACAGATGAGAGCGTCGGTCCCGACCATGGGATCACGGATCCGTACTGTCCAGTGGCTCGCTGGTGAACCGACCCACCGGTGACGTCGCCGGCGCGCCATCACCCCCCGCGATCGGCGCCATGGCTCCGATCACTCCTGGTTCAGGAGACCTCCATGCGAAAGCGCACACCCCGCCTGCTGGCATCGGCAGCATCGCTGCTGCTCGCGGCCACGGGCGCCGTCCTCGTGCAGACACCGGCCAACGCGGCCAATCTGCTCGTGAACTCCGACTTCGAGACCGGAACCCTCTCCCCGTGGTCCTGCACCGGCGGCCTGGGATCGGTGGTCAGCTCCCCGGTGCACGCCGGCGGCAAGGCGCTGGCCGGGGCGGCCAGCGGCTCGGACACCGCGCAGTGCACCCAGACCGTGTCCGTGAAGCCGAACACCCCCTACACCCTGACCGCATGGGTCCGCGGAAGCTACGTGTACTTCGGTGTGAACGGCGGATCGTCCACCTGGACCTCGTCGCCGTCCGCCTACACGCAGCTCCGCGTGTCCTTCACCACCGGTGCCAACCAGACGAGCGCGGTGGTCTACCTGCACGGCTGGTACGGCCAGGGCACCTACTATGCCGACGACGTCAGCTTCGACGGCCCCGGCGGACCGTCGCCGTCCCCTTCTCCGTCATCTTCGCCGTCACCCTCTCCGTCACCCTCTCCGTCACCCTCTCCGTCGCCGTCGCCGTCCCCTTCTCCGTCCCCTTCACCCTCCGCCTCTCCCTCGCCGTCGCCCGGAGACACGACGTGCCCGGTGAAGGGGCGGCCGGTCGGCAAGGTCCTCCAGGGATACTGGGAGAACTGGGACGGCTCGTCCAACGGCGTGCACCCGCCGTTCGGCTGGACGCCGATCAACGACGCCCGCATCCGGCAGCACGGCTACAACGTGATCAACGCGGCGTTCCCGGTCATCCGCTCGGACGGCACGGTCCTGTGGGAAGACGGCATGGACAGCACCGTCAAGGTCTCCACGCCGGCTGAGATGTGCCAGGCCAAGGCCGACGGCGCGACGATCCTGATGTCCATCGGCGGAGCCACCGCCGGCATCGATCTCAGCTCCAGCAGCGTCGCCGACCGCTTCGTCGAGACCATCGTGCCGATTCTCAAGAAGTACAACTTCGACGGCATCGACATCGACATCGAGACCGGCCTCAGCGGCAGCGGCAGCATCAACCAGCTGTCCGCCTCCCAGTCCAACCTCATCCGCATCATCGACGGCGTGCTCGCTCAGATGCCGTCCGACTTCGGCCTGACCATGGCCCCCGAGACGGCGTACGTCACCGGAGGCAGCGTCACTTACGGCTCGATCTGGGGCGCCTACCTGCCGATCATCAAGAAGTACGTGGACAACGGCCGCCTGTGGTGGCTGAACATGCAGTACTACAACGGAAGCATGTACGGCTGCTCGGGTGACTCCTACTCCGCCGGGACGGTCCAGGGATTCGTCGCCCAGACCACCTGCCTGGACAAGGGCCTGGTCATCCAGGGCACCACGATCAGGGTCCCGTACGACAAGCAGGTCCCCGGCCTGCCCGCCCAGCCCGGCGCCGGAGGCGGCTACATGTCGCCGTCTCTGGTGAGCCAGAGCTGGAACAGCTTCAACGGCCAGCTCAAGGGGCTGATGACCTGGTCCGTCAACTGGGACGGGTCGAAGGGCTGGACATTCGGCGACAACGCCAGGTCGCTCCAGGGCCGTTAGACCGGGCACTGACCTGGAGCAGGCCGGACCTGCCGAACGAGCGCGAAGGCCGCTCCCTCCTCATCGGGAGCGGCCCTCGCCCGCGTCGAGACGCCGATGTCCCGGCCAGGACACCCCACGCGTACGTTCGAAAGCGCGACCGCGGAGCGACCACGACGACGTGCGTCACATCGCCGGGAGGCCCTCAGTGCTCCCGTGGGCGTCTTCGCAGGTCACAGAGTTAATTGTTAAGAACCTTGACAAATGGGCTCGGCGATCCCGACCATGGGATACGCGGATCCGTGTGCTCGTCCAGCAGTTCGCTGCAGCAGCAAATCCACCGGCGGTCTCGCCGGTGCACCATCACCCCCCACGATCGGCGTCAAGGCGCCGGTCACTCCTGGTGCAGGAGATCTCATGCGACCACGCACACTGCTGCGCGCCGCCGTGGCCCTGATCGCCACCGCCACCGCGACGCTCGGCCTCGCCGCGACCCAGACCGCCACAGCGCAGGCGACGACCACACCCGCGACCCCACCGGCGACCGCCGCGCGGGCCGCGGCCGGCCTGCCCGCGCACGTCTTCGCGCCCTACTTCGAGGCGTGGACCGGCGAGGACCCCGCGACGCTCTCCCAGCAGTCCGGGGCGAAACATCTGTCCATGGCGTTCCTCCAGGCCGCGACGAAGGGCTCGTGCACGGCCTACTGGAACGGCGACACCGGCATGCCGATCGCCTCTTCGACGTTCGGCGCGTCGATCACGAAGATCCGGAACGCCGGCGGCGACGTCATCCCGTCCTTCGGCGGTTACACGGCGGACAACACCGGCACCGAGATCGCCGACAGCTGCAACAACGTGAACTCGATCGCGGCCGTCTTCCAGAGCGTGATCACCACGTACGGGGTCACCCGGATCGACCTCGACATCGAAGACAACTCACTGAACAACAGCGCCGGGATCGACCGCCGCAACAAGGCGATCAAGCTGACCGAGGACTGGGCCGCCGCCAACGGCAGGACCATCCAGTTCTCCTACACGTTGCCGACGACCACGCACGGCCTCGCCGACAGCGGCCTGGCCGTGCTGCGGAACGCCAAGACCAACAACGCCAGGATCGACGTCGTCAACATCATGACGTTCGACTACTACGACGGCGCCAGTCACAACATGGCGACCGACACCCAGACCGCGGCGACCGGGCTCCACGACCAGCTCGCCGCCCTCTATCCGGACAAGACGTCCGACCAGGTCTGGAACATGATCGGCGTCACCGAGATGATCGGCGTCGACGACTACGGCCCGGCCGAGACGTTCCGCACCGCGGACGCCGCGCCCGTGCTGAACTGGGCCACCGGCAAGGGCCTCGCGATGATCTCGTTCTGGGCGCTCCAGCGCGACAACGGCGGTTGCCCCGGCGTCGGCGGTTCGGACAGCTGCTCGGGCATCGAGCAGAGCACCTGGTTCTTCAGCCAGACGTTCGCCCCGTTCTCCGGCGGCGGCCAGCAGCCCCCGGACAACGACTTCTCGGTCTCCGTGTCGCCCTCGTCCGGCTCGGTCGACCCCGGCGGGACGGTGACGGCCACCGTGAGCACCGCGGTGACCAACGGTGACGCGCAGACCGTCGACCTCACCGCCGCCGGGGCGCCCTCCGGGGTGACCGCGACCCTCAGCCCCGCCTCCGTCACGGCCGGTGGTAGCTCGACGCTGACCCTGGCGACCACCTCGGCGGTCCAGCCGGGCACGTACCCGATCACCGTCACCGGCACCTCACCGTCCGGAAGCCACACCACGACCTTCAACCTGAAGATCAACGGGTCGACCGGCGGCGGCGCGGTCGGCAACCCTGGCTTCGAGTCCGGCGGCCTCAGCCCGTGGGTCTGCCAGTCCGGCAGCACGGTCGTCGGCACCCCGGCGCACTCCGGCTCGCACGCCCTGCGGGTCACCCCGACGCAGAGCCAGACCGGACAGTGCACCCAGTCGCTGACGCTCGAGCCCAACCACCAGTACACGCTGAAGGCCTGGGTGCAGGGCAACTTCGCCTTCCTCGGCGTGTCCGGCGGCGCGACCGGGTCCACCTGGACCTCGTCGGGTGGCTGGAAGGAGCTGTCCCTGTCCTTCACCACCGGCTCGTCCGGCGCCGTGACCGTCTACGTCAACGGCTGGTACGGCCAGGGCGACGTCTACGCCGACGACTTCTCCATCGCCTGATCGGTAGGCGTCGATCTCGCGGCGGCCGCCGTACTCCGTTCGACCGGGGTGCGGCGGCTTCCGCGGCGGCGTCCCCGTGTGCCAGAGCACCGGCCGCCGGTCCTTCGGTCATCCCGCCCTTCTCCACAGCGCGACCGCGGCGAGACCGGGAACACACGGAAGCACCAGCAGCCAGCCCAGCAGCGGCGCCAGACCGACATCACCCGAGGTGTCCTGGACGGTCAGTGCGGCGATCGCGATGCAGAGCGCGATCGCGAGCAGCCCGATCGCCAGCGGGGACGTCCAGCGCTTGCCGGCGCGGGCCGCCCAGATCGTGCCGACCCAGCCGAGGAGTCCCAGTGCCCCGACCGCGGACAGGATGACCAGATACGCGGTGACAGCGGTGTCGATCGCGCCGGGCTCGTAGGCCGGATAGCCCGCCTTGATGTGGTCCGCCAAGACGGTCGTGGTGGCCCGGTCGACGAACGGAAAGAGGGCGGCGATCGCGGTGAGTCCCGCCCCGATGCACATCAGCGCCACCGCGGTCCGGTTATGCGATCTCTGCTTCGGTGTCGTCACGGCATGAGTCCTTCCGGGGGAGTTCGGGCCGGTGGCGGGCGGGAGGCGGCAGCGCGTCATCGGGCCCCGGGGCGTCCGCGCACGGCCGCCGTCGAGATCGCCCGCTTGGCCGCAAGCAAATGAGACAGTCACTGTCTCTGGCAGCTGACTCTAGGGAGCTGTTTTCAGACAGTCAATGTCTCAACGACAGTCACACTCTTGAGAAAGCGGCTTTCTGGTACGGTGAGCGCATGAGCGGGCTTCGTGAGCGCTGGCGGCTCAGGGCCATGCGCGCCATCCAGGAACGCGCCCTCGACCTGTTCGACGAGAGAGGGTTCGGTGCCGTCACGATCGAGGAGATCGCGGCGGCGGCCGAGGTCTCGCCGTCGTCCGTGTACCGCATCTTCGGCACGAAGGAAGGGATCGTGGTCGCCGACGTCGAGTTCGACACCATGAGCCCGGAGGCGCTCGAAAGCATCCTGGACCCCGCCGATCCCGTCGGAAGCCTGCTCCGAGCCGTCAGCGCCTACGAATCCCTGCCAAAAGACACAGACGGTTCCCACGACGCGGGCGAAGGCCCTCCGGCCGGCAGGAGCCCGTGGCGCAGGGTCCGTTACTTCTTCGCCGAACCGTCGGTGCGCATGGCCGTCTGCGCCACGCTCGACCGGGCCGGCCGGCGGATCGCACCGCTGTTCGCGGCGACCGGAGAGGTGAGCGAAACCCAGGCTCGCGTGATCGCGAACGCCCTCGCCTTCGGCTACTTCGCCGCGCTCGAGCAGTGGTACCTCGACGGCGGCAACCGCCCAATCGCCGACTACGTCGAGGAGGGCATGCGACCACTACGCGGCATCTGGAGCGCACCACCTCCGTCCTCCCAGCGCGATCATTCCGCGTGACAGTTGCGCGCGGCACCGCTCGAGTGGCCGAGGACGATTTACCGGCCGGGCGGGTGAGGAGGACTCGTAGGCCGCCTGCACGCGGTCACGCAGGCCGAGTTCGGTGAGGATGCGCGCCCCACCGTACGTGCGGACCGGGCGCTCGGCGGGTGAGGTAGGCGCCCCCGGAAGCGGGGGTCTGTCAGCCTCCCCAGGTGCCGACGGTCTCGCCCGAGGCGATCGCCGCATCCTTGATCCGCTGGTGCACCGCTGTCGCGTCGCCGCCCGGCGTGATCGGGCCGCGCAGCGCGTACACGATGAAGTGGTAGTGATGCACCCCGCTCGGCGGGCAGGGGCCGGCATAGGCGGCCCTGCCGTTGCTTCCCGGCAGGACCTTCCCCGGGGCCCGGCCCTCGGGCACGCTCGTCTCGGAGGCGGGGATGCCGGTCACGATCCAGTGGATGTACGTCCCGCCGGGAGCGTCCGGGTCGTCCGCCACGATCGCCAGCTCGCGCGCAGACTCGGGAACGCCGCTCCAGGACAGCGGGGGCGAGACGTCCTGGCCTCCCTGCCGGGCGCACACGTATTTCCTGGGAATCGCGCCGCCCTCGGCGAAGGCCGGGGTGCGCACCTTCACAGCGTCCGCGGGCGGGGCGCCCTCGGCCGAGCACGCCGGGAGGACGACCGCCAGGAGGACACCGCCGACCAGCTTGCCGATCTTCATTCGGCCAGGATAGGCGGCCGGAGCACGTCAGCCCGTCATTGCGTCCGGCGTGTGTGACATCGGGCCACCGGGATCGAAGCGATGCGAGCCGTCCCGCTCCCAGCCAGGCCGGGAGCGGGACGCTCGGTGAACTCAGCCGTCGATGCGGTGGGTGGTCCAGAACGACGACAGGTCGACGGAGGTGGCGGCCTGGGCTGCGGCCTTGAAGTCCGCGGTGGTCGAGATCCCGAACCAGTGGGCGGCGGCGTAGTCCTTCAGCAGGTTCTGCATCGCCGTCGTGCCGATCGTGCGCCGCAGGTCGTGCAGCGCGCACTTGCCGTAGGTGTAGACGACGGTGCCGTACCGGCTCGAATGGGCGTCCCAGTAGGCCATCGAGTTGCTGATCTTCTCGGCCGACGACTGCCAGGAGACGCTGTTCCAGCAGTTGGTGCCCGAGACGCCGTTGTAGAGGTCGGTGGCGTAGTCGGTGAAGGACTCGTCCAGCCACGGGCTGGCGTACTCGTCGTCGCCGACGATCCCGTACCACCACTGGTGGGCCAGTTCGTGGGCGAGCGCGGTGGAGCTGACCACGTCGAGCACGAAGCCCGGATACTCCATGCCGCCGAACCAGAAGTTGTTGTCCAGCACCACGTCCACCTCGCCGTACGGATAGGCGCCGAACCGTCCCGCATGGGCGACGAGCGCGTTCTTCGCGGTGGTCATCATCGAGCCGGCGCTGCCGGAGCTGATCGAGCTCACCCGGTAGACGTTCACGACGACGCCCGTCGTGGTGGTGCTCGTGGTCTTGACGAACGGCCCGGCCGCCCACGCGAACTCGCGGACGTTCTTCGCCGTCGCCTTGGTGATCGTACGGCCGGACGTTCCCGGCGTGTCGACGGAGGTGCCGGTCGCGGGCACCAGCAGCGACGCCGGGTGGTCGAGCGTCACCGAGTAGTCGCTGGTCAGCGCGTAGAAGGACTCGCCGTTGTTGCTGTACGGATCGAGGTGCCAGCCGCTCGCGTCGCGGACCGCCAGGACCGGCAGGGCGTTGCCGACGAAGTTGTAGGAGCCGTCGCGCCCGAACCGGTCGGCGCCGCTGGGCACGACGATGCCGAGGTCGAACCCGATCGAGGCGCTCTGGTTCTGGGCGAGCGGGGCAGGAAGAGTGATCTTCATCGCCGTGCAGGAGACCGACAGAGGGGACGGAGTGCCTCCGGTCACGTTGGTCACGGTGATCGGCGTGGACGGGCACGTCCCGTGATAGTTGTCCCAGAGCCGGAGGTAGACCTCGGTCAGGGGGTCCGCCGAGGGGTTGGCGAAGGTGACGCTCTCGTGTCCCGTCCACGTGCTGCCCGAGGCGTTGCTGGTCAGGGTGACGGTGTAGGAGGGCGATCCCGGCGTCCTGGTCCCGTCCACCGCGTGGGCGGCCGGCGGAACGCCCCAGACAAGGACAAGCACGGCTGCCGCCGTGGTGATCAGGAATCGTCGCACCATCAGGTGGGTCTCCTTTCGAGCGCCCGGACCCCCGATCTGCCGACGTAATCTAACTTTTTGTCAAATGGCGGTCAATAATTGCTTTTTAGTCGTTTTGATGCATGAGGCGACAAGATTTCCCCGGAGTGCGCGGCACTCGCTTGTTCGCGGAATGCGATTGTGTCGTCACGGATCGTCATCGATACTCGTCGGATGACGCGTACCGCGTGTGGCAGGACAACCGCGGCGATCGCCGCCGCGACCGTGCTCCTGGCGTGTCCCGCTTCCTCCGGGGCGGCCTCCGCCGGTCCCGCCGGTGACCGGCCGATCGACTGCCGTGGCTGGTCGTGGCCCAACCCTCGCGACGTGAGGAACGCCAGGCCCGTGTACTCGCTGAGGAGCGGGAAGTGGGGCGACGAGGTGGACGTCACGCTCTGGCGCGGCGACGCGGGCCCGCGCGGGGAGTGGCACTACTGGGCGGCACTCACCGGCCGCACCCGCGCGGATGACGCGGTCTGGCTCGACGTCTGGCCGCCGGGTGGCGGCCCGTGGCATCGGTGCGGCCCCTTCCCGGTGGGCCGCGATGGCCAGGCGGCCTCCTCTCCGATGGCCGTCTGGCGTGACTTCACCCTCGTCAGGGCCTGCGGCCGGCACGACGGCCTCAGCGTGTGCGGACGCGACAAGGGCGCGATGGTGGACTGACTCCCGGCGGTGCCGGCCGGGGAGGGCCGGCACCGGGATCAGCGGGTCAGGTCGTCGCGCAGGGCGAGCCGTTGAGCGTGAGCTGCTTCCCGCTTCCTCGCGCTGCGCCGGGGCCGGCCCCGGTCTTACCCCGTGCTCCACAGGCGTTTGGCGACTGGGCCGCCTGTATGTGCGAACTGGGGGCGTACGGCCGCCGACCGGAGCCGGCCCGCGGAACGGGCCTCCGGGCGGCGCGCCCGGCACAGGAAGGCGGCCCGGAGTGACCTCCGGGCCGCCTCGCCTCGCGCTCGCCGTGCGCTAACCGCCGTTGATCACGAAGCTCGTGCCCTGCTCCCGGACGATGTCGCCCTTGGCCGAGCCGGTGATCGTGACGCCGGTCAGTGTCGCGCTGCCGCGGGCGCCGTTCTGCGCCAGGATCCCGGCGCCGTTGTTCGATTTGTCGATCTTCACGTTGGTGATCGCCACGCCCGGTGTCGCGCCCCCGCCCGACTTGAACTGGATGCCGTCGTAGGTGGATTCGTGGATCTCGGTGTCCCTGATCGTGACGCCGGGGATGTCCCTGGTCGCCGCGAACAGCGTGATCGCGCCGAACTTCTGGTTCTCGCCCCAGAAGGCGCCGCCGGTCCGGTAGAGGGCGTTGCCGGCCACCAGCGTCTGCCCGGAGAAGGGCAGCGGGTCGTGATCGGTCGCCAGCATGATGCCCGGGTAGTTCATGGTGTCGTAGACGAGGTTGTTCTCGATCCTGTTGCCGTAGCCGCCGTAGATCGCGATGCCGTTCGCGCGCCAGGGCAGCTGGATGGTGTTGTTGACGAAGCTGTTGTCGTGGGCGATGTCGACCGAGGGGTCCTTGACGTACCGGTTGGCCCAGACCGCCAGCGAGTCGTCTCCCGTCGTACGGAACGAGGAGTTGAACACCCGCGAGTTCCGTGTGCCGTTCGTGAAGTTGATGCCGTCGGCGTAGGTGTCGCGGATGCGCATGCCGCTGAACTGCAGGCCGTCCGCCGGGCCCCACAGGGCGGGGATGTTGTCGTAGTCGCGGCCGACCCAGACTCCGACGTTGGCGTGCTCGATCCACACGTTGGTGATCTTCGTGTTCCTGCCGAACCGGCCGTTCAGCCCGACGCCGCCCTCCGCGCCGCCCGGCCCGCCGCGGATGCGGCCGGAGCCGAAGATGGCGATGTCGGAGATCTGGACGTTGTCGTCGATGTCGAAGCCGAAATTGCCCTCGTGCGGGTGGTTGATGCCGCCCGCCAGGTGGGGCTCGGTCAGGGTGTACAGCTGCGAGTGCCACATGCCCGCGCCGCGGATGGTGACGTCCCTGATGCCCACCTGGTTGTACTGGCCGCGGTTCAGCGGGTCGTCGGTGAGGATCTTCTGCTCCTGCCGCCACTGGCCCGGCGGGATCCAGACGCAGTCGATCACGCCGTTCTGGTCGTCGGTCACCGCCCGCTGGATGGCGGCCGTGTCGTCGACCCCGTCGTTGGGCACGGCGCCGTACGCGGTGATCGAGGTGCAGCCGGCCGGCCGGCTCGCCGGCGGCGCCACCTGCTCCAGGTCGACGAAGTCGATGACGTAGAAGGCGGCCGTGTCGCTCGCGTCGCGCTGCAACCGGAACTTCGTGCCCGCCGGGTAGGACTCCGGCAGCAGGGCGTGCGCCTCGTCGAACAGCCGCCGCGCGTCGGCCTGCGGCGTGTTCGTCAGCCCCTCGGGGTCGTCGGTGTTCCCGTACAGCCAACTGTGCCGGGACGAGAGCGTCAGTTTCTGGACGAAGGCGTCGTTGACGTACAGGCTGATCGTGGCGTCGATGCCGCCGCCGTTCGGCGCGTCGGGGATGGAGTTGCGCACCACGATCGAGTTGGCCTGGTTCGTCGAGGTGAACTCGACGAACTGGCCGGTGCCGTTCAGCCGCACCGACTTCCTGCCCGACGACTCGGTGGCGAAGTTGGTGTGCCCGAACGTCCGCAGCGGGTCGGACTCCAGCAGGGTGCCCTGATAGCGGGCGGCCTCGGCCTCGTACTCGACCCACGGCACGGCCGCGCCGCGCCCGACCACGATGGCCTGCGAGAACGTGTTGTTGTTCTCGTTGGTCTCGGCGACGACGCCGGTCGCGTCGGCGGTGGCGGTGATCGTCGCGCCGCCGTCGGCGGCGGTCCAGCTTCCGCTGACGGCGACGGAGACCGTCGCCCCGGCGGCGATGGAGGGAGTCGAGCCGTTGAGCGTCGTGCCGCCCACCACCACGCGGGTGACCGTGGTCGCCCCGGTCGCGGTGGTCCCGCGGTTCTTCACCGACACGGTGAACGTCACCGGCGTGCCGGCCGCGGGGTTCTGCGGGTTGGGGGTGACGCCGAGGACCTGAAGGTCGGGACCGGGAGCCTGCGCGACGACCAGCGACGACGAGGCCTCTAGCAGATTGTTGTTCTCGTTCTGCTCGAAGACCGTGTTGTCGGCGTCCACCCGGGCGCTGACCGTGTACGTCCCCTCGGCGCGCGTGCCGATGGCGTGGGTCACGGTCGCGGTGCCGCCCGGCGGCAGGGCCGGGACGTCCGGGGCGCCGGCCAGCGCGCCGCCGACGTAGAGGTTCACGCTGTCGGCGGCCGAGGCGGCGGTGCCCACATTCTTGACCGTGGCCGACAGCGTGATCGTGTCCGTCTCGGTGGGCGAGGCCGGGGACCACGACAGGTTCGTGACGGTGAGGTCGGGGTTCGGCGCCGGGACGCCGATCACCTGGAACTCGGCGACCTGGCCGCCCGGCGCGCCGGTGTTGCTCGCGAATCTCAGCTGGACGTCGGCGACGGTCACGGACAGATCGATCCTCACCGAGTTGCCGGAGGCCGGGTTGAAGGTGTAGTCGGCCGCCGGCTTGAGGCTCTGGTAGGCCGTCGCGCTCTGCTCACGGCCCAGGACCTGGATGTTCTGCGTGCGGGTAGCCCAGACCGGGTCGGGATTGAGCTTCAGCACGACCGCGCTGACCGTGGCGTTGGCGCCGAGCTTGACGGTCAGCGTGTTGGGGAACGCGCCCGGGTCGGCCTCCCAGTAGGTGGCCGGGTTGTTGTCGTTGGCGTTGGCCGCGACGAACGTGTACACGTGGCCCGACTCGACCATCTCCTTGCCGATGGCCAGGTTCGAGCCGGGGTCGCCCGTGCCGTTGCGGGTCACCGCGTTGCTGTCGGCCGACTGGTTGCCCGCCGCGTCCCTGGCCCGGACGACGTACGTCACGGTCGTCGACGCCGGCTGGGTGTCGGTGTAGGTGAGCACATTGCCCGCGACGCCGGCCCGGAGCAGGCCGTTGGCGTAGACGTCGTAGCCGGTCACGCCCACGTCGTCACTGGAGGCGTTCCAGGTGAGCGTGATCTGGCCGGGGGCCGGCTGGGTGTAGGCGAGGCCGGTGGGGGCGCTCGGCGCCTGGGTGTCGGCCTCGGTGCCGCTCGACGCGTAGATCTCGAACTCGGAGATCTGCGCGGCCGGCCAGCCGGTGTTGGCGGTGACGTTCACCCGCCAGAACCGGTATGTCGCGGCGGTGAAGTCGATGGTGACCTTGTTGCCGGTCGCCGGGTTGAAGGTATAACCGGCCGAGGCCACGACCGTGCTGAAGGCGGAGCCGTCCGCGCTGCCCTGCACCGACAGCGTCTGGGTGCGGGTCTGCCAGACGCTCGGCGAGGGCACCTTCAGGACGATCCGGTCAACGCTCCTGGCGGTGCCGAGGTCGACCTGCGCCCACTGCGGGAAGCTGTTGTTGGCGCTCTCCCAGTAGGTGTCCTGGTTGCCGTCGTTGATGGCCGACACGGGATACCCCGCCGTGGAACTGCCGGCCTGGGTCGCCTTGCCCGGCGACAGGTTGGGCCCTCCCGCGGCGGTGGCCGGGACGACCCACGCCAGGAGGATGAGCATGCCGGCGACGACCAAGGTCGCGAGCAGCCGTAACGGTCCGTGCGATGTCCTCATTCGCGCTCTTCCATCTCTCGTACGGGGACGGCAGGCCGGTGCGGGAGGACGTGCGCCTCCACGGCGACCGGATGGGCGGCGAATGCACGGACGCGATGCACTCAACGGGTTGCGGAGAACGGCAAGAAATTTGTTCGGCTTTGCACAGTTATTGCAGAGCTTTGGCCAGATGTTACATACACGCTGATGCGCCGTCAACGCTCGGAAAAGGGAGAAGGCGGAGCCGGGGCGGAATGCGGCACCCGATGCCGGACCGCCCGGCCGTCCCGGCAGCGCCGGCCGAGGCGTGACCCCCGGTCTGCGCCGTTTCAGAGCGTGCGGCGGAGCCACTCCTCGACGCCCGCCACGTGGACCGTGGCCCACGCCCTCGCCACCTCCGGCCTCCGGGCGGCGATCGCGTCGCAGATCATGACGTGCTGCTCCCGGGTGTCGTCGAGCGCCCCCTCCTGGGTGAGGCCGCGCCACACCCGGGCCCGCGTCGTCGGCCCGGAGAGGCTGTCGATCAGCGAGCACAGCACCGGGTTGCCCGACCCCGCCGCGATGTGCTGGTGGAACCGCAGGTCGTTGGCGACCAGCTCCTCCACGCTCGGCTCGGCGGGCAGCGCGTCGAGGATGGCGCGGAGCTCCTTGACGTCCTCGTCCGGCATGTTGATCGCGGCCATCGCGGTGGCGGCGGGCTCCAGGACGCGCCGCACCTCCAGGAACTGCAGCACGGTGTCGTCGCGGTGGAAGTCCACGACGAACGACATCGCCTCCAGGAGCAGGTGGGGCTGGAGGCTGGTGACGTAGGTGCCGTCGCCCTGCCGTACGTCGAGTACGTTGATCAGGGCGAGGGCGCGGACGGCCTCCCGGAGGGAGTTGCGGGACAGGCCGAGCCGTTCGGCCAGATCGGCCTCCTTCGGCAGCCGGTCACCCGGAGCGAGCTCGCCCGACGTGATCATCTGCTTGATCTTGTCGATCGCCGCGTCCGTGACCGCCACGGAGCCACCTCCACTGTTTCCCCGCGAACGAGGCCGCATACATCGGATGTCTAGCAGTGTAGGGGAGTGGAGATCACGAGAGGCGCGCCGCATCCGGGGCGGCGGTGCGCCGGAAGCCCCCGTACGCGACGAGCCGGTCCGCACGGTTTCCGCGATCGTCCGGCTCTCGGCATGAAGGCTCCCTTCAGGAGTGGGTGCCGGGGACGACCCGGGCTCAGGGGAGACCGGGCCGCCCCCGGACGGACGGGGTCGCCGCCAGGAAGACGACCCCGTCGCCGGACCGTGGGCAGGCACCGGAGGCCGCGGGGACCTCCGGCGCCTGTGGTCACAGTCCGATGCTCCGGCTGGCGAGGCGCTTGGCCGTGGTGGCCGTGATGGCCATGGTGGCCGTGGTGGCGGGGGTGGCGGGGGTGCCGGTCACCGGCCAGTAGGGCAGGGAGGTGGCCGGGCCAGGATGGCGGACGGTGATGTTCCCGTTCGCACCCGCCGCGTCCCCGGCGCCGGTGCGGATGGGTCAGGCGCGGGTCCAGCGCTGGTTGGCCTGGCCGTTGCAGGTCCAGATGATGACCTTGGTGCCGTTGGCGGTGCCCGCGTTGTAGGCGTCCAGGCACTTGTTCGCGCCGACGGCGGTGATGGTGCCGTCGGCGTTGAGCCGCCACTGCTGGTTGCTCTGCCCGTTGCAGTCCCAGATGATCACGTTCGTGCCGTCGGCGGTGCCGCGGTTGTAGACGTCCAGGCACTTGTTGCCGTAGACCCGCAGCTCACCCGAGGCGGTCGGCGTCCACTGCTGGTTGGCCTGGCCGTTGCAGTCCCAGATCTGCGCCTGGGCGCCGTTGGCCTGGGAGGCGCCGGCGACGTCCAGGCACCGGCCCGACCCCACACCCTTGATCGCGTTCGTTCCGGTGGGAGTGGGGGTGGGAGACGGCGTGACCAGGCCCCCTCCGCTCACGACGTACATCGCGGCCCCGTGCGCGGGCACCGACGCGCTGATCGTCCCGGACGAGGAGCCGGTCGTGTGCGCCCACAGGTCGCGTACGGAGTAGGAGGCCGCGGCGCCGAGGCCGAGGGCGGAGGCGGTGGTGGACACCGTCGCCGTGCCGCTGCCCCGGTTGAGCAGCACGACCGCGACCGAGCCGTTGGACATGGGCTTGCGCCACACCTCCAGGTTGCCGTTGTCGCTGATCTTGTGGCCCTGCCGGCCGCCCCAGTCCTGGTCGACGGCGATGACCTCGGTGTTGGTGAGGATCGTGCGGGTCTCGGCGCTCATAGAGCGGATGTCGTTGCCCGCGATGAGCGGCGCGTTCAGCAGCGCCCAGAGGCTGAAGTGCGCCCGGGCCTCGGTCGCCGTCAGCGAGCCGTTGCCGACCTCCAGCATGTCGGGGTCGTTCCAGCCGCCCGGCCCCGAGTAGGCCTCCAGCCCGACCTGCTGGTCCAGGATGCCCATGACCGAGTTCCAGTTCGCCTGGATGTCGCCGGTCGTACGCCAGGAGTTGCCGGTCGGCATGCCCCAGGTCCAGACGCTCTCCTGGCCCCAGTTGCACAGGCTGAACAGGATCGGACGCCCGGTGGCGGCGAGCGCGTCGCGCATCGCCGTGTACCGCTGCTGCCCGCTCTTGCCCTGGTGGTCGCCGCAGTTGTCGTACTTCAGGTAGTCGATCCCCCAGGAGGCCCACAGGGCGGCGTCCCGCCGCTCGTAACCCAGGCTGGCCGGATAGCCCGCGCAGGTCGTGGTGCCCGCCGAGGAGTAGATGCCGAGCTTCAGTCCCTTGGCGTGGACGTAGTCGGCCAGCGCCTTCATGCCACTGGGGAACTTGGCCGGGTCGGGCACCAGGTCGCCGCTGGCGTTGCGGCTCCTGGTCGACCAGCAGTCGTCGATGTTGACGTACGTGTAGCCCGCCGCCGCCATGCCGCTGGAGACCATGACGTCCGCGGTCTGCCGCACGAGGTTCTCGTTGACGTTGCAGCCGAAGCTGTTCCAGTCGTTCCACCCCATCTGGGGCGTACGGGCGAGCCCGTTGTCCAGCGCGGCGGCCGGCGACGTCATGCTGCCCGTCGCGACCAGGGACCCGGCGGCCAGCACCGCCGCCAGCGTCCATCGAACGATCCTGTGCATCTGACTCCTTACCCGTGGGTGGCCGGAGCGCTGTGGCGTGGTCGCCCGGCGTCGTGCGCGTGGTCAGGTGCGGGTCCGGCGCCGCCGTACCGGGCGCACCGCGTCCGATCGCAGCGCCGCCGGCAGGGCGAACGGGCTTCAGATCTGATAGCGATAACATCTCCGGCCGGACCGACCCTCCGCGTCGGATGGTTGGTGGTGTGCGGCGGAGCAAATACGACGCCGCGCATCCCGTCAAGGGGGGCCGCGGCGCGTCGCTCCGCCGGACGCCGCGCCGCCTGCCCTTACCGGGGTACGGTCACGGCACCGGAAGGCGAACCGCGCTGAAAGTTTCATCCGGGCGGGCACGTGCCGGGGGATTTCCGGAAAGTTACCGAACCCCGCTTCTCGTTACCGCAGGAAGACGGCTCTCGCCTGCCCGTGATGATGCGAAACTTTTCGGATCCGGTCTTGACAGGTTTCGTAATGGTTTCCACACTGAGCCCCGGGCGGCCTCCCGCCGGGGCGGTGGTGGGCGGCGGGGACCGCTCCCATCGACGCGCTCCCGAGGCGGGGCGGCGCCGTCGATCCCGCGGGGTGTGCCCGCGTCCCGTTCGACGTCATCCGATGCCGGATGACGAGCACATTTGTTAACGCTAACAGCGCGTAGGACGTTCAGGAGGCCGCATGTCATCCACACCCTTCAGCCGGCGCCGGCTGCTCCAGGCCGCCGGTGTCGCGGTCGCCGCTTCCGCGGCCAACCAGGTCGTGGGCGCGCGGGGGGCCGCGGCGGCGGTCGCGCCGGCCCGGCCCGACATCGGGGTGTCGGCTTACCCGTTCGAGCTGGGGCAGGTGCGGCTGACGGGGGGCCGCCTGCTGGACAACCAGAACCGGACGCTGTCGTACCTGCGGTTCGTCGACGTCGAGCGGTTGCTGTACAACTTCCGGGCCAACCACCGTCTGTCCACCAACGGTGCCGCCGCCAACGGCGGGTGGGACGCGCCGAACTTCCCGTTCCGCACCCATGTGCAGGGACATTTCCTCAGCGCGTGGGCGCAGGCCTACGCCGTGCTCGGGGACACGACGTGCCGGGACAAGGCGAACCGCATGGTGGCCGAGCTGGCCAGATGCCAGGCCAACAACGGCGCCGCCGGCTTCAACACCGGCTACCTGTCGGGTTTCCCCGAGTCCGACTTCACCGCGCTCGAGGCCCGTACGCTGAGCAACGGCAACGTGCCGTACTACTGCATCCACAAGACCATGGCCGGCCTGCTGGATGCGTGGCGCTACATCGGCAGCACCCAGGCGCGTGATGTCCTCCTGGCACTGGCCGGCTGGGTGGACTGGCGCACGGGCAGGCTCAGCTCCAGCCAGATGCAGGCGATGCTGGGCACCGAGTTCGGCGGCATGAACGCCGTGCTGACCGACCTGTACCAGCAGACCGGTGACGCCCGCTGGCTGACCGCGGCGCAGCGGTTCGACCATGCCGCCGTGTTCAATCCTCTGGCCTCGAATCAGGACCAGCTCAACGGTCTGCACGCCAACACGCAGGTGCCCAAGTGGATCGGCGCGGCGCGGGAGTTCAAGGCCACCGGCACGACCCGCTACCGGGACATCGCGAGCAACGCCTGGAACATCACCGTCGGGGCACACACCTACGCGATCGGCGGCAACAGCCAGGCCGAGCACTTCCGCGCCCCCAACGCGATCGCCGGATACCTCACCAACGACACCTGCGAGCACTGCAACAGCTACAACATGCTCAAGCTGACGCGGGAGCTGTGGCTGCTGGACCCGAACCGGGTGGCGTACTTCGACTTCTACGAGCAGGCGCTGTTCAACCACGTCATCGGCGCGCAGAACCCCGGCGACAGCCACGGGCACGTCACCTACTTCACCCCGCTCAAGCCGGGCGGGCGTCGTGGCGTGGGCCCGGCGTGGGGCGGCGGCACCTACAGCACCGACTACAACTCCTTCTGGTGCTGCCAGGGCACGGGTATAGAGGTCAACACGGCGCTGGCGGACTCCATCTACTTCTACAACGGCACCACACTGACGGTGAACATGTTCGCGCCGTCGGTGCTGAACTGGACGCAGCGGGGGATCACGGTCACGCAGACGACGTCCTACCCGGCGAGTGACACCATCACGGTGCAGGTGACCGGCGACGTCGGCGGGTCGTGGTCGATGCGCGTCCGCATCCCTGCCTGGACCACCGGCGCCACGATCAGCGTCAACGGCTCCCAGCAGGACGTGGACACCACCCCCGGCACGTACGCGACCCTCACCCGCTCCTGGACCTCCGGCGACACCGTCACGGTCCAGCTGCCCATGCGCGTGGTCATGAAGGCCGCCAACGACAACCCCAACGTCGCGGCGATCACGTACGGCCCGGTCGTCCTGTCCGGCAACTACGGGAACACCGCCCTGTCGGCGCTGCCCGCCCTGAACACCGCCTCGATCACCCGGACCGGCACCACGGCGCTGGCGTTCACGGCCACCGCCAACGGGTCGTCGGTCAACCTCGGCCCGTTCTACGACGCGCACGGGTACAACTACACCGTCTACTGGAACACCAGCGGCAGCGGCGGTGGAGGCGGGACCGCGAGCTACCGCCTGGTCAACGCGGCCACCGGCCTCGTGCTGGGCATCCAGAACATGTCCACCGCCGACGGCGGCCTCGCCCTGCAGTGGACCGACAACGGCACCGCCGACCACGACTGGGAGATGATCGTGGACGGCACCGCCGTACGGCTGCGCAACGTCAACAGCGGCAAGGTGCTCGGCGTGGAGAACATGTCCACCGCCGACAACGCCCGCGTCCTGCAGTGGACCGACAACGGCACCGCCGACCACCGGTGGACGATCACCGACGCCGGCGACGGCTCCCACAAGATCCGCAACGTCAACAGCGGCAAGCTGCTCGCCATCCTCAACGGCTCCACCGCCAGTGGGGCCCAGGCCGTCCAGGATCCCGACAACGGCAGCGCGGACAACCAGTGGCGGTTCGTGCCGAACGGGGCCCGGCGGATCCAGAACCTGGCCACCGGGCTGGTGCTGGGCGTGCAGAACATGTCCACGGCCGACGGCGGCCTGGTGATCCAGTGGGGCGACACCGGCACCGCCGACCACCTGTGGACCGCCGTCGTGGACAGCGGCGGCTACCTGCGCCTGCGCAACTCCAACAGCGGCAAGGTGCTCGGGGTGGAGAACGCGAGCACGGCGGCCGGCGCGCGGGTGCTCCAGTGGGCCGACAACGGCAGCGCCGACCACCGGTGGCGGCTGCGGTACGGATCCAACGGATACTTCCGCATCCAGTGCGCCAACGGCGGCCGGGTCCTCGGCGTCAGCGGCGGCTCCACCGCCCAGGGCGCCCAGGTCGTGCTCGCCGACGACAACGGAGCGAACGACCACCTGTGGCGCTTCGTCTGACCCGGAGGTGAGCGGCGCGGGTCAGGGCCGCCAGCGGTAGTGGGCGTCGGGCAGGTTCTCCTCGTTGCCGCTGCCGTCGCCTTCCGCGACGAGGGTGAAGCCGTGCCGCTCGTAGAAGCGCCGGGCACCCGTGTTCTGCTGGAACACGTACAGGTCGAGCCCGCGGGGGCGCGCCTTCTTGGCATGGCCGAGCAGCGCGCTCCCGACGCCGCCGTTCTGCGCGGCGGGCGCGAGATACAGGTGGTCGAGCCAGTCGCCGTGCAGGGCGGCGAATCCCACGACCTGACCGTGCAGCTCGGCGACCCACACCTGCGACGAGGGGAGCACGACGCCGGCGATCCATGACCGGGTCTCCTCGTCGGAGTGCAGGTGAGGCAGGTAGGTCATCGCGGCCCGGGCGGCGAGGAACACCTCGGCGATGCCCTCGGCGTCACCGGACCCGGCGCGGCGGATCACCGGCGGAGTGTCGTCGATCACCTGCGCTGACCCTTCCCTACGGCGACCGCGGCGGCCGGCCGGACGGGGTTCGGGCGGACGGCGGATGCGCCGGCGTTCACGAGCCGGTCGCCAGGGCGTCGCGGGCCGCCATCAGCGCGAAGCCGAGCAGGTTGAGACCCTGCCACGTCGAGGGGGAGGCGGCGCGTTCGTCGTCGGCGGTCAGCCCGATGCCCCAGATCCGGTCGTTCGGGCTGGCCTCCACCAGGACCCGGTCGCCGGTCGCGAGCAGGAAGCGCGACAGCTCCGGGTTCTGGCCGAACTTGGCGACGCTGCCGCGGACCACGATCCCGAACCGGTGCGCGTCCCAGACCTCTTCGTCGAAGCCGCGTACGGCTCGGCCGAGCGCCTTGGCCTCGCCCGGATGCCCGGCCGCGAGGATGCGCTCGGCGGCTTGGGCGTCGCCGAACAGCCAGGCCTTGTGCGCCATCATGTAGTGCTCGGCTGAGGCGAAGGTGTGGCCGTCCTCCGTGAAGGCGACCGGCCACCACTGCGACAGGCAGCCGGGGCCCACGCCGCCGTCGCGGGCCGGCCGGTGGCCCCAGAAGTACAGGTAGCGGAGCGTACGGCCCGCCCGCTCCGCGGTGATCGCCTCGTCCACACTGCGAGGCGGCGAGATCTGCTCGGACACGCCCACACCGTGCCACAGCCGGCCTCGTCCCTGCCATCGAGTTACGGCGCCCGGGGCGACGCTTCGTACGGACGCCGCGCCCTTCGCACGACCTTAAGCTAGCCGAACCGGCTCGGCAGGCCGGGCTTCGCCGAGTCACTTCGGCCCGTCGGCACGCCGCCGCGGCGGCGTGCCGAGAAGGGCTTCGGGCGCGGTTACCGGCCGTGGGAGGAGTCGTCGGTGCTACCAGGAGGCATGACCCGCGGACGGGTGGTCCGGCTCGTGCTGGCCCATCGCCCCCGGGCCTTCATCCCCCTTTGGCTGAGGGACGGCCGGTGGCCGCCCCTGCCGGCGTCGCGGGGAGTGCGGCACTGGAGGCTCCTCCCCTGGTGGCTGAACAACGGTGCTCTTCCGGTGGCGGCAGGCGTGATCGCCGGGGTGGCCGCCTGGCGTCACGGTTACCGGGAGCAGGCGCCGATGCTGATCGCCGGCATCGTGATGGTCGTGGTGCGCCTGATTCCCTTCGCCTGGCCGAGGCGCGCGCGCCATCGGCACCTGGCCCGGCGAGTGGACTACCCGGAGCTCCACGCGATGGTCGACGAGGTGGCCGGGACGCTGGGAGTCCGGCGTCCGTCACGCGTGTGTGTCGTGCCCATCGCGGAGTCGGGGGCCACCCCGCTGGGACCGCGGCGTACGGAGCTGTGGATCGGCCTGCCGCACGCGATGGGTTTCGACCGGGCGGAGTTGCGCGCGGTCATCGCCTTCGAACTCGCCCTCCTGGAGGCGTGCAAGAGGTGGTCGGTCCGCGCGCTCACGGAGCTGTGGACATCGGGGCCGATCAAGAAGGACGCCGTCCGGGCGGAGATCGCCACCCTCGTCAGGGCACTCCTCGTCCAGGCCGACGAGGCCGGCTGCCGGGTGTCCGATCGGCGAACCACGGCGACGGCGCTTCTTCGGGGTGCGCTTCTGTCGCATTCTTTCCACTGGTTCGTCGGCCGCTACGCCACGGATTTGCCCTCCTATGGGCTGTTCGCCGTGGATCTCTATCAGGGCTGGCGCTGGAAGGTGTACGAGGACGACCTGCCGGCCCGGCTCAAGCCCCGCTATCTTGAGCTGTACGCGGCCGACCCGGCCGGCTACGGGTTCATGATCGACCGGATCGCCGAACTCGGCGTCGCTCCGGAAGACCCGCCTCCGCCGGCGGAGGACCCGATCCTGGGGGCGCTCCACCCGGCCGTCGAAGATCGGTTCGCCCGCTGGCTGCTCAGCCCCTACACCGAGGGCCAGACGGTGTACTGGTACGTCGACTTCGCCGAGATGCCTTTCTCGGTCTGGGACGCGTTGATCGAACAGGGTCACGACAGCGTCCTGCGGGCTACGGCCCACCTGTCCGGCCGGCCGGGCCCGGCGCTCGACGACCTGGTGGAGATCGTGGCGGCCGGGCGCGGTGCGGAGCTCGAGTGGGAGCACAGACAGTGGTCGTGCGCGCACCCGTCGCCCGGAGTGTGCGCTCTCTTTCCGGTCCTCCACCGCACGTTGCGGCTGAAGGGCTACACGTACATCAACGCGCTGCGCCACCGGGAACTCGCCGGGCCGGACGGCGACGTCGTCGACGTCGTACGGCTGGCGCAGGCGATCGAGCGCGACGGCCGGCTGCCGGAGATCCTCACGCTCGCGGCGACGTCCTGAGGCGATGCGAGCCTGATCAGTGACAGGGCGCGCGCCCGCCGCCGATGCCGGAGGCGACCGCGCCGAGACTTGTCGAGGCGGGTCGTTTCCGGCCGCCCCCGGTCCGTCGGCGGGGGCGGCCGGTCATCCGGGTTACCTGTATCCGGCGGCGACGATGTTCGCCTGTACGGCGTTCTCGGTGGCCTCCGACGGATAGCCGGACGTCATCACGCCCTCGTAGAAGGTGCCGGCGGAGCCGTGGCTGTTGTCGCCGCCGATGCCGAGGATGATGGCTCCCTCCTTCTTCATCGGGTTGTAGCCGGAGGCGTTGGGCCGCTTGCCGTCGTAGAAGGTCGACAGGCCGCCCGACTGGGCGTTGCCGGCCCGGATGGCCCAGTGGTTCGGCTCGCCCTTGACGATGGCGGTCAGGTAGCGGTGGCTGATGCTCGGGTCGTTGGCGTTGTAACCGGGGTTCACCCCCGAGAACAGACCGTTCTCCAGGTCGGCCATGACCCAGGGGCCGTTGCCCGTCCCGTAGCCCCAGACCTTGATGTTGCCGAAGTAGATGGCCTCCATGGTGCCGTTGCCGTTGTCGCGGCTGTTGGTCTCGGCGTTGCCGTAGTCGAAGCAGCAGCCGCCGTTGTAGTGGGTGCCGTCGAAGACGGCGTACATGCCCTCCGGCTGGTCGCCCTTGGCGACGCCGTTGGTGGCGTTGTTGCGGTATCCGACGCCGGGGTCGACGTAGACGCCGTAGGCCTTGTGGCCGTAGACCGTGGTCGGTGCCTTGGTCGCGGTCGCGAGGTTGTCGTAGCCGCCCGCGGCGGGACCGGAGAACCCGCCGGGAGGCGCCTGGGTGAGGCGGTTGTTCCGGCCGGACTGGTCGTAGATGATCGTGATCAGGCAGGTGGTGCCGGAGCAGAAGGAGTCCTGCGCGGCGGCGTTGGCGGCTCCGCCCGGGCTCAGCACGCCGATGTCGCGGGTGGTGTTGTCAGAGGAGCGGCGCACCTGGTAGAGCGGGCCGTTGTAGGAGGCGTACAGGGCGCGGGTGGTGCTGTGCGCGGCCACACACGGCGTGCCGCCCGCGGCGTAGATGTCACACGGCTGCTTGGACGGCGGCGGCGAGGGAGACGTGGAAGGCGAGACGGTGGGCGAGGCACTGGGGGAGGTGCCGGGGGAGGGGGAGGTGACGCCGCCGGTGCAGGTGACGCCGTTGAGGGCGAAGCTCGTCGGCACCGGGTTGGAGCCGTTCCAGCTCCCGTTGAACCCGAAGCTCGTGCTGCCGCCGCTGGGGATGCCGCCGTTGTAGGAGGCGTTGGTCACCGTGACCTGGGAGCCGGACTGGGTGTAGGAGCCGTTCCACAGCTGGGTGACGGTCTGCCCGGCGGGGAACGACCAGGTCAGCGTCCAGCCGTTGATCGGATCCCCGAGGTTGTTGACGCTCACATTCGCGCCGAAGCCGCCCGGCCACTCGTTGGTGATCGTGTAGCTGACCTGGCATCCGGCCGCGGCCGCCGACGCGGCGTGCGTCCCGGCCACACCGGCGGCGGCCGTCGACAGTGCGGCGACGGCGACGGCCGACAGCCTCAACCGCCGGTGGAAGGAGCTGACATGTCGCACAGGTGTTTCCCCAATCTCTCAGTGGTTGATTCGCGAGCCACGGCTTCCCGCTGCCGTCACGGGCTCGTGCAGGTCACGCCGGTGGGGGCGATCGAGCCGTCACCGTCGGCGGTGACGGCGGCGGTGAATCCGAACGTCGTCGACCCGTTGTCGCCGACGGTCACCTCGCCCTGGAAGCCGGTGCCCCAGTTGCTCACCAGCCGGTACGTCGCCGTACAGCCGCCCGGCCGCCTGCTCGGCGACGGGCTGGGGGACGCCGTGGACGGTGACGGGGTGAGCGCCGGGCGCCGGGTCTACCGATAGGTGATGGCGGACGACGAGTAGACGCAGTTGACGCCGTCGGCGCCGCTGCCGATCTTCGTCGGCTCGCCACTGGTCACGCCCTTGTACTTCTCACAGATGACGACCTTCCTGCCGGAGTCGTTCACGATCGTGATCTGCGAGAAGCGCGCCGTGTCGCCGTAGTTGGTGTTCATGCCCGCCAGGACCTTGCCGGGCGTGGTCGCCGTGACGTTCTGGATGACGACGTTGCGCTTGTACTGTTTGGAGCAGTTGCCGCAGGACCGGTAGAGCTTGCCGAAGTTCTGCACCTGGAAGTTCTTGATGACCATGGTGCCGGGGCCGTTGTGCTGGAAGACCTTGTCGCTGGCCGCCCTGGCGCCGCCGCCGTCGACGGTCATCGTCTGCGACGACGAGGTGCCCTTGAACGTGGCCGCGTCCTCGCCGACGTCCTCCCACCACACGTTCTGCAGGGTGCAGGTGCCCATGCAGTGGATGCCGTCGGCCGCGGGCGCGCCGATGACGACGTTCTTCAGCACCGCGCCGTCGGCCAGTTTGAAGATCGGGGACTGACTCTCGCTCTGGCCGCCGTCGCCGAGAACGCCGGTGCCGTAGTAGCGCTTCATGCCGCCGTCGAGGGTGCCCGAGACATTGATCGTGGCGCCGACCGCCTGCTGGCCGGTGGGGGACGGCCAGGCGGCCAGGCGCAGTGCGACCGCCGGGGCCGCACCCGGGACGGTGCCCGCGGACGCGCTGCCGACCGGACCGGACGCGAGAACCGTCCCGGCCGCCGAGGCGGCGAACAACGCGGTGCGGAATCGTGCGGATGTGTTCATTCACGCTCCAGGGGGAGAGACGGCGACTACGCCGCCGCACGCGGTGATGCCGGCTGTGGGGACCTCGGGCCGGCCGGCGCTCCATGGACGTTCACGAGAGCGAGCGGAAGCCAGACCTGGCGAATTCGCGGCCTGATCAATCAGCGGCTGCGACACTCACGGCGTCACAACCGGGAACCCCTGCCGCTCACCACCGAGCGCGGCAGGAGGCCGCTTCGGGACTCAGTGTGGAAACCTCGACGAAACCTGTCAAGGGCGTCTCGAAATTGTTTCGTTGAGCGTATGGGCCCTGTCTCCGCTGGCCTGCACCGGTGAGCGGCATGAACAGTGAAAGTTTCCGCACCCCCGTACTGGAACACCTTCTCGACCGGTGGTCGCCCGGTAGCGCTCAGAACGTTACGGCGGTATTGCCGTGAAACTTTCACCACCGAACCTGGCGAGTGGCCGGCCCCCGCCCTGATGGGAGCAGGTGGGAGACGCCCCCGGCGGACCGAGGGTCGGGGCGAGAAGAGCCCGGACCTTGACGAGGCTCCCTCGCGTCGTATTTGCTCCGCCGCACCACCACCACACATGCTCCGACAGAGAGGGAGCGGCCTCGCAGATCAATTGTTAACGCTAACAAAACCATTCACCACCTCTGCCGGCTCGCGAGAACTCCGGGCCGCCTGTGTTGTCGCCGACCACATGAAGACGTGAAACGAACCCCCGGGAGTACGGATGAAGGTCCCTCGCCTGCGGCTCTGGCTTGCCACCGGGCTCGTCGCCGTGGCCGGCGCGGTCGGTGCGCTGACCGCGCCCGCCGCACACGCGGCCACGGGCTGTCGCGTGGACTATTCGGTCACGAACCAGTGGCCGGGTGGCTTCGGCGCGAACGTGAGCATCACCAACCTCGGTGACCCGATCAACGGGTGGCGATTGAGCTGGTCGTTCCCTGCGGGGCAGACGGTCACGCAGCTGTGGAACGGCTCGATGACGCAGTCGGGCGCACAGGTCACGGTCGCCGACGCCGGCTACAACGGAACACTGGCCACCGGCGCGAGCACGTCCTTCGGCTTCAACGGCACCTGGAACGGCACCAACCCGGCGCCGGCGAGCTTCACGCTCAACGGCACGGCCTGCGTAGGCGGCGTCACCGGTTCGCCCAGCCCCAGCTCGTCCGCAAGCCCTTCCCCGAGTCCTTCGGCCAGCCCGTCAGCCACACCCGTGGCGAGCAAGCCGTGTGACATCTACGCCGCGGGCGGCACGCCGTGCGTGGCCGCGCACAGCACGACGCGGGCGCTCTACCGCTCCTACAGCGGCAACCTGTACCAGGTGCGGCGCTCCTCCGACAACGCGACCCGGAACATCGGCGTCCTGGCCGCGGGCGGCACCGCCAACGCCGCGGCGCAGGACTCCTTCTGCGCCGGCACCACCTGCGTCATCACCGTGATCTACGACCAGTCCGGGCACGGCAACGACGTCGCCTACCAGGGGCCCGGCGGGGCCGGCGGCAAGGACACCCCCGCGACCGCGACATCCGAGTCGCTGACGGTCGGCGGCAGCAAGGCTTACTCGCTCTACATCAAGCCCGGCAACAGCTACTGGCGTGACGGTCACCTGACCGGGGTGCCGACCGGCAGCGCGCCCGAGGGCATGTACATGGTGACCAGCGGCACGCACGTCAACAGCGGCTGCTGCTTCGACTACGGCAACAGCGAGACGACCAGGAAGGCCGACGGGGCCGGCGCGATGGACGCCATCTACTTCGGCACGAGTTGCTGGTTCGGCGGCTGCTCCGGCTCCGGCCCGTGGGTGCAGGCCGACCTCGAATGGGGGCTCTACCCGGGCGGAAGCCAGAAGTGGAACCCGAACCAGCGGGCGTTCACCAGCAAGTTCGTCACCGCCATGCTGAAGAACAACGGGACGTCGCGCTTCGCCATCAAGGGCGGTAACGCGCAGACCGGCGCAATGACCACCCTGTGGGACGGCGCGCTTCCCCCCGGCTACAGCCCGATGAAGAAGCAGGGCGCGATCATCCTGGGCAGCGGTGGCGACTGCTGCGCCACCAACACCAACCTGAGCCAGGGCACCTTCTACGAGGGTGCGATCGTCTCGGGTTACCCGTCCGACGCGACCGAGAACGCGGTGCAGGCCGACGTCACCTCCGCCGGCTACCGCTGATCCGAGAATCGAGCGGTGCGTTGGCAGGTGGCAGCGGACCCCGGCCGGTCACGTCCGGCCGGGGTCCGCGGCTGGTCGTGGTCGGACGGGCCGGTTCGAGGGCGCCGCGCAGGCGGCGGGTGCGCCGGCCCACGCCATCCCATCGCCTTCTCCGTGGAAGATGCGCGGTAGCGCGCGTCCACGGGGCTGACGCCCCGCGCCACGTGTCGCGGGGACCGCCGGTCCGCCCGCGCGCTCCGGTGCTCATGCTCCGAGAGGCGTGCCTCGGCCGCTGAGGATGATCATCTTCTCGATGCGCCTGCGGCGCCGGACACCGGTCACCCGGAT
>NZ_JBEYWW010000041.1:0-75249 GCF_040644635.1 Microbispora sp. NPDC046933
ATCACCCCGACTCCGGTTCTGGTTCTGGTTCTCAAAGCCGAGCTCCTTGCAAGTCGTGCAGGACCCCTGACCGAGGGGGCGACTCCTGGTCCCACAAAGGGGGGTGTTCATGAATGCGAACGACATTCATGAGGAGGAACAACACGCATCAAATTACGGATCTGTTAAGCGCCGGTCAACGGATTCGCCCGCGCGAGTTTCCGCTCGCCCAGTCGCTCGCCCCGGTTGGGCAGGTGGAGGCGGACGGCGGTCGTCTGAGATCATCGTGAAACGTTCACGCCGGATCGCGGGGAAGGATTGGCGGATGAGCGAGGAACCGGGGGCGAGCACGCCGTTCAGCGCGTGGTTGCGGTCGGCGAGCGAGCCGGACTGGACGGCGGTGGTCACGCACCCCTTCGCCGCGGCGATCTGTCGCGGCACCGCCGACATGCGCCGTTACCTGGAGCAGGACTTCCAGTTCGTGGACGCCTTCACGGCGCTGCTCGGCGCCGCGGTCGCCGCGGCCGACACCTTCGAGTCGCGAGTGGCCGTGGGCCGCTTCCTCGGGCAGACCGTCGCCGACACCGAGCGCGGCTACTTCCACCGCGCGCTCGCCGAGCTCGGCGGTGAGCTGACCCCGCCCACGCTGGAGCCGGTGACGATCGAGTTCCGGGCCCTGATGGACGAGGTGCGCCGCAGCCAGGACTATCCGCTGATCCTTGCCGTGCTGTGCGTGGCCGAGTGGACCTATCTCGGCTGGGCTTCGTCGTGGGCCGGCCTGCCCGAGAATTTCGTCCACCGGGAGTGGATCGAGCTGCACAGCGGGCCGGAGTTCGAGGCGTGGGTGGGCTTCCTGCGCCGTGAGCTCGACCGTCTCGGTCCCGGCCTCGACGAGCACGGCCGGGCCCGGGTGCTCGACGTCTTCCGCCGGGCGACCACCCTGGAGCGCCGCTTCTTCGACATGGCCCTAGGCACGTAGGGCGAGGGCGGCGAGGCGGCGCAGGGACAGCCGCAGGAAGACCACGCTCACCGGCCCGGCGACCCGCCAGCCGATCCGCCCCACCGGGCCGAAGGGCACGTGGAGGTTCTCCTCCCAGATGATCCTGCTCCCGCCGCCGGGACGGGGCAGCACGTGGAACCGCCCGGTGCCGCGCACGACACGGCCGGTGTGGCGGACCTCCACCTCATGTGGCGGACGCCAGCCGGTGACGTCCATTGTGTCCATGAACGACAGCGGGCCGATCCCGGTGGCCGCCGCCAGCCTGCTGCCCCTGCTGCGGCCGTCACCGGCGACCACCCACGCCCGCGTCAGCAGCATCCACTCGTGCTGCCGGGGCCAGTCGGTCAGCACGGCGAAGACCCGCTCCGGGCTCGCCTGCGCGTCCACCGCCACCGAGAGGGTCTCCACCCCGTACGTCCTACCCAGGTGAGCGTCCTACCCCAGGAAGCGGATGTCGCGCGCGGACGCGTCGCCGGCCGCGAACTCCAGCAGGCACTCGCCCTCGGCAGCCAGCGCGTCGCGGGTGGCGGCGTCGAGCGGCGCGAACGGCTCGATCTCCAGGACCGCCTTCTCCCTGGCCCGCTCGGTCTGCCCCCGCTCGATTCGCCACAACCCCGCGACGAAACCGTCGACCAGGATCGTCGCGCGGATGATCCCGTTGATCGTGAAGACCCGCGGCCGGTGCTCCTCGGCCATCACCCGCGTCCGGTCGGCGTGCGAGAGCAGCAGGTTGTCGAACTCGGGCAGGAACCGCACCGGCGCGTCGGCGTCCGGGCCGGGCAGCGGCGCCCCGGGCAGGTCGAACAGCTCCACACCGTTCTCGTCGCGGTAGGTGACCAGGTCGAGGCCCTTCACCACCGAGCGCAGCCCGGTCAGCCCCGACCAGGTCTGCATGTCCTTCACCGACGCCGGCCCGAAGGCGCGCAGGTAACGCAGCACCATGTCGCCGGCGGCCGAGCCGTCGCCGAGCGGGCGGCCCAGCCACGGCTCGGCGGGGACGTGCCGCGCCTGGCCCGAGGCGCCCCACACGCCGCGCGGCGGCACCTGCACCAGCGGCACGACCGCGCGCACGGCCTTGGCCAGCACGTCGCGGCCCGGCCACCGCTCACCGAGCAGCTCCTCCAGCTCCGCGAAGCTCAGCGGCCGCTCCTCCATCAGGGCGCGGGCGGCGCTCGCCACCTCGCGGAGATCCACCCCGTCCAGCAGCCTGCCGTATGAGATGCGCAGCAACCGGTCGAGGAGCGGCTGCATGACCGGGCGCAGGGCGAGGCAGTCGTCGGCGCTGACGAGGTGGATGGTGCCGCGCATCAGCGCGATCCGTACGGCCGCGCGGTCGGTGAGCAACTCGGCCAGGTCCTCGTGCCGGAAGTCCAGCAGGCGGGTCCACAGGCCGACGTAGGCTGAGAGAGGAGCCTGCGACTGCATGCCGACCAGATGCTCGACCGCGGCCAGGGCCTTCGCGTCGTGGCGGCGCAGCAGCATCTGGCGGTCGAGCAGGGCGCGGTTGAGTTCGCGTCGGGTCAGCACGCCGCAAACATAACGCCCGGCACCGACAGAACCGGGGGGTGCCGCTGATGATCAGCATTGACGTCCCGCTGTGGGCCGCACGGCTGCGGGCGCTGCGCCGCGGCCGGTTGTGGAGCCGCCGCGACCTGGGAGAACGGCTGATCGAAGCCGCAGGGGAGGCCGAGCCCAGTCTGCCCGCGAACGCGGTGCGCGCGTGGGAGGCGGGGGAGCGGCGGCCGGACCCCGGCCACGCGGAGCTGCTGTGCCGTGTGTTCGGCGTGGACGAGGCTGACCTGTTCGTCGGGCCGCAGTCGGGCACCACCCTGTGGCACCACCTGACCGGCATTCCGCTGATGCCGGGCCTGTTCCCCGAAGAAGAGGAGGAGAGGGTCGGCCGGGCCATCGAGCGTCCCTGGCGCGCCGACGCGGGCACGGTCGGCTACTTCGAGCGGGTGCTCGACGCCTCCGCCGTGCCGCACGCGCGGCCGGCCGATCTCGCGGCGGTGCTGCGGCCCGTCTTCGCGGGCATCGAGGCGTTCCGCCGCGACGCCCGGCCGTCCGCGCGGGGGCCGCTGCTCGCGCTCGCCACCCGCGACGCGGAGTTGATCAGCGGGATGGAGCACGAGGCGGGCGACGCGCCCGGCGCGCGGGCCTGGTCGGACCGGGCGATCCGGGAGGCGCGCGAGACCGGCGACACCCTCACCGAGGTCTTCGCGCTGGTCCAGCGGGCCGAGCTGGTCGACGCCGCCGAGCCTGGCGAGATCGTCGAGGCGGCCGTGGCCGCCCGCGAGCGTGCGGGCGTCCCGGCGGAGGTCGAGACACTGTCCCGGCGGCACGAGGCCCGGGCGCACGCGCTGGCGGGTGAGGTGGAGCTGTGCCACCGCTGCCTTGAGGAGTGCCTGGAGGAGGAGTCGGGCGAGACGCGGGCGGAGCTCTGCGCGGGCTGCCTGGTCGACCTCGGCCGGCCCGGCGGGGCCGTCGAGATCCTGGAACGCGAGCCGGCGCCGGCCGCGCCCGCGCCCGCGTACCTCGCGGCGTACGCGCTGGCCCGCATGGCGCACGCCTACGCGGACGCGCATGAGCGGGAACGGTCGGCCGACCTCGCCCGGCAGGCGCTCGCGCTGGCGCGCCGCGCCGGGGCCGCCCGGGCCCTGCGCGAGCTGGGCCGCGTCCACCTGCCGCCCGCTCCGGAGGCGCGCAGGCACGCCTTCGTCTGAGTCGGTGACCCGCGTGGGTGCCGTGTGGGTGCCGTGGGGATGCGGGTGATACCACGAGGTGGCGCCGGGCTCGATGGGCTGGTGCGGACCGGGAGCCGGTTGCGTACGGCCGCCGCCCGGGCGTCACCGGGTGACGCCCGGGCGGGACGCGTGGGTCAGGCACAGGTCCGGCACAGGTCAGGCGCGGACGAGCGGCGTGTCCACGAGATGCTCGGCGAGGAACCACGCCTGCAGCTCGCCCGTACGGATGACCTCGGAGACGAGCAGGTCGTTGGTGCCGTCGTCGCCCATCTCGTCCGCCCGGGAGGCGGCGTCGTGCGCGGCGACCAGGATGGCCTCGTGCGCCTCCAGGAGCCGGGAGAGCATGGCGGGCACCTCCTCCACGCCGTCCGGAGGCCGCGGTATCACGGTCATCTCCGCCACCTGGCGCGGATCGCCGACGGCGACGCCGCCGAGGGTCTGGATGCGTTCTGCGACCGCGTCGATGATCGGCAGCTGCTCGCTCGCATGCTTGTCGAGAAGCAGGTGCAGCTGGTAGAAGGTCGGCCCCCGCATGAGCCAGTGGTGCTTCTTGTACAGGCTGTAGAGGATCTGCGTGTCGGCCAGGATCTGGTTGAGCCGCTGGCAGGAGTACTCCCGCGTCTCCCTCGGCAGCCCGACCGGGAAGTCCCGCACGGTCCCGAACGCCTGTATCTCGGTCCCCCGCTGGTGGAGCCAGGGCTGGCTGCTCTCACGGATTCTGGAGGAAGGGTTGACAGCCAAGACGTCTCTCCTCACTCGATCGGTTTATGTCCAATAGGTAGTCTTTCGCCAGTCATGACCTCTAAACACCCTCCTGGGGCTTTTGTCCTCGGATGTCTCCGGCGGGCCATGATCCGCCGGTGGTGATCTCCGTCGCCCGCGGCGCGTCGCCGTGATCGGAAAGGCGTGGCGCAGGAATTCATTCCATTGATTGGTCAAATATTTCCGACATGCTAGGTTCGGGATATTACGACAAGGAATTAGGAATGAATTTATTTGATGGGAGAATCATGGAGTCGCTGGTCGTCGAGCGGGTGGAGACGTTCGTCGTCGAACTGCCCTCCATCAGGTCGTTCAGCATTTCCGGAGGGACCGTCACCACGGCGGGAAAGCCCGCGGAACGTGTTCTCGTCAAGGTGACGGCCGGTGGCGTGACCGGCTGGGGTGAGGCGACGCCGACGCCCTCCTGGACGTACGAGACCGTGGAGTCGATATCGACGACCATTCACCGTTACCTCGCTCCGGTGTTGATCGGACGGCCGGCGTGGGATCTCGACGGCGCCTGCGCGGCCTACGAGAAGGTGATCAACCGGGGCCTCACGATCGGTTCCCCCATCGCCAAGTCCGCGCTCGACATCGCCCTGCACGACCTGCTCGGCCGGGCTCTCGGCGTCCCCGTCGGCGTGCTGTGGGGCCAGCGCCGACTCGACCGGATCCGGCTCGGCTGGATCGTGGCCGGGCAGACCCCCGGCGAGGTGCGCAAGGCGGTCGAGGAGGGGCGGGCCGAGGGCTACCACGCGTACAAGGTGAAGGTGGGCCTGCACGACGAGGCGACGGACGTCGCGGTCGTGGCGGCGGTCAGGGAGGCGGCGCCCGACGCGCCCATCTGGGTGGACGCCAACCAGGCCTACACCGTGGACGCGGCGCTGCGGATGGCGCGCCGGCTCGCGGAGTTCGACGTGTCGGCGTTCGAGCAGCCGCTGCCCGCCAACGACGTCACCGGGCTGCGCAGGCTGCGCGACCACAGCCCGCTGCCGGTGGCGCTGGACGAGAGCCTGCGCCACCCCTCAGACCTGGCCACGTTCGTGAAGCTCGACGCGGTGGACATCGCCATCGCCAAGGTCCAGCGTTCGGGCGGGCTGACGCTCTCACGGCGGCTGTGCCAGCTCGCCGAGGACGCGGGGCTGCGCATCATGGGCTCGGGGCTGACCGACACCGATCTCGGGTTCGCCGCCTCGCTGCACCTGTTCGCGGCGTTCGGCGTCGACACCCCCGTGGATCTGAACGGACGGCAGTTCGTACGCTCGGCGTACGTCGGGGGGAGCACGGTGGAGGTGGCCGACGGCACCGCCGCAGTGCCTGCGGGGCCGGGCCTCGGCGTCGAGGTGGACGAGGACGCGGTGCGCGCCCTCGCCTCGGCGCACTGGAGCGTCTGACGGCGGCTCCGGCCGGTGGCCTGGGGCGGGACGACCTCCCGCCCCGGGCAGTCTGTCCGGGCGCCCGGCTCAGTGCAGCCAGTCGTCCAGGTTGGCCGCGACGAAGTCGTCGTCCACCAGCCAGGGATAGGCGGCGCGCACCCGGGCGATCTCCTCGGCCTGCCCCGGGGACAGACCCTCGCCGGGGTCGAGGCACCACGTGCCGGCCAGGAGGCCCTGCCCGCGCAGCACCTCGTGGACCCCGGCGATGCAGCCGTGGAAGCCGCCCGCCACGTCGAAGACGGCGCCGTTGGCGTCGGTGAGGTCGGCGGCGCGACTCAGCAGGGAGCGCAGGACCTCGTCGTCCCCGGCCCACGCGCGCCGTACCTCCTCGAACATGAGCACGGCCGCGCGGGTCCACACCGCCCACTGGCCGAGCAGCCCGCCGACGACGCGGCGGCCCGCGACCGGCGTGAGCAGGTCGCCCAGGATGTTGTCGTCGTTGCCGGTGTAGAGCGCGATGTCGTCACCCCGTCCGGACGCGGCGACGGCCCGGACCACGTCGACCGTACGGTAGCGGTCGAAGGGCGCCATCTTGATCGCAACCAGGGACTCCTGCTCGCTGAGCGAGCGCCAGAAGGACGGGCTCAGCCGGTGGCCGCCCACCGCCTCCTGGAGGTAGAAGCCGATGACGGGCAGCACCTCGCCGACGGCCCTGGCCCGCTCCAGCAGTTCCGGCTCGCCCGCGCCCGGCACCTTCGGCGACAGCAGCACGGCGTGGTAGCCCAGCGAGGCCGCCAGCTCCGCCTCGGCGACGGCCTGCGCCGTGTCGCCGCACGCCCCGGCGACCAGGACGAACGGCCGGTCGGCCTCCTTCGCCACCACCTCGGCGGAGATCTCCAGCACCGGCCGGAGCAGCCCCGCCTCGCGGATCTCGAACTGGGTCGTGTGCACGGCGACGGCCACCCCGCCCGCCCCGGAGGCGAGGTAGTAGCGGGTGAGCGCCCGCTGGCGGCACTCGTCCAGCGTGCGCCCGGCGGTCAGCGCGAGCGGGTGCGCGGGGATGACCGTCCCCGCCGTGAGCAGGTCGAGCGACATCTCAGAACCTCCCGTCGCGAACGGCGAACTTGGTCGGCTTCCCGGACAGCGGCAGCCCCCGCGACAGCCAGCCGGCCTGCCATGCGATCAGCGTGTCCAGCGGCACGTCCGGATAGCCGAACAGGCCGTGGCAGCGGGAGGCGTCGCTCAGCAGCGCCGTGCCGCTCTCCTCGCCGGTGAAGGTCGCCTCGACGCCGAGAGCGGCGCCGAGCCGGGTGGCGATCCGCCGCACCGACGCCGTCTCCGGGCCGGTCAGGTTGAGCGTGAACGCCTCCGGAGCGCGGGCGTGCGACAGCGATCGCAGCGCGACCTCGTTCGCGTACCCCTGCCACACCACGTTGACGTGCCCGGTCGTGACGTCGACCGGTTCACCCGCCGCCACCGCCGCGGCGATGTCGGCGATCACGCCGTAGCGCAGGTCCACCGCGTAGTTGAGGCGCAGGATCGCGACCCGGGTGCCGTACGCGGCGGCGGCGTGCTCGAAGACGCGTTCCCTGCCGAGGCAGCTCATCGCGTACTCCCCGACGGGACCCGGCTGGTCCTCCTCCGCGCAGCCGCCGGAGGCGAGGTCCGCCAGCGGATACACGTTGCCGGTGGAGAAGGCCGCGATCGCCGAGTCACGGTAGCGCCGGGCGACCGCCGCGGGCAGCGCCGCGTTGACCGCCCACGCCTGGTACGGCGCGGCCGACGTGCCGAACTTGGCGCCGACCATGAAGACGACGTTCGCCGCGTCGGGGAGCCCGGCGAGGTCGTCGCCGCCCATCAGGTCGTGGCGCACCACGTCGACGCCCTCGTCCGCCAGCGCCCGCGCCGCGGCGTCGTCGGACCAGCGCGAGACCGCGTACACGCGGGCGGAGCCGCGTCCCGCGGCGTCCAGCGCGCGCCGGGCCAGCCGGACCAGGCTCGGCCCCATCTTGCCGCCGGCGCCGAGGACGACGAGGTCGCCGTCCAGCCGGCCGGCGTCGGCGACCAGCGCGGCCGAGGGGGTGGCCAGCCGGTCTTCGAGCTCCCGCTCAGAGGTGAACATGTCGCGCTCCTTGATGGTGTGGCCGGCGGTAGCCCACGCCCAGCCGGTCGAGGAGCGGCAGGTGGGCGGTGAGCCGCCGGGAGAAGTCGCCGAGGTCCCGGCCGGAGGTCCAGGCGGCCTCGGCGACGGCGCAGAGCCGGGGGAAGGCGTTGTAGTCGAAGCGTTCCCGCGTGGGGAGGTACTCGCCCCAGAGCTGGGCCTGCACGCCGAGGACGCCTTCCCCGGCGTCGAACCCGTAGACGGTCTCCAGCGGGAGCGGCCCGGCGATGCTGACCGGCTCGCCGGGGGCGTCCGACTCGGCGTAGTCGAGATAGGTGTGCGTGTGCGGCGCCGCCACCACGTCGTGCCCTGCCCGCAGGGCGGCCTCGATCCGGTCCACGCCCCGCCACGCCATGATCGCCATGTCCTCGGGCGGGTCGTGGTCGAGCATGTCGTCCCAGGCCACGGCGCGGCGGCCGAGCCCGCGCAGGTGCCCGGCGAGGAGCCGCCCCCACCAGCCGTGCAGGGCCTCCGGGCCGGGGAGTCCGGCGTCCGCCACCCGCCGGGCCGCCTCGGGGCTGGCCGCCCACTCCTCCGTACGGACCTCGTCACCCCCGATGTGGACGAACCGGGACGGGAACACGTCGCACAGCTCGTCGAGCACGTCGCGGGCGAACCCGGCGGCGCGGTCGCTCACGTTGAGCACGTGCGAGGAGATGCCCCACGAGGTGCGGACCCGCACGGGCTCGGCGGACGGGTGGCCGAGCCAGGGGCAGGCGGCGATCGCGGCCTGGGAGTGCCCGGGGAACTCGATCTCGGGGACCACGGTCACGCCCCGGGCCGCCGCGTAGTCCACCAGGTCGCGCAGCTCCCGCTGGGTGTAGAAGCCGCCGTGCGGGGTCCCGTCGAACCTGCCCTCCCGGGCGTGGCCCGCCGGGGACTCCGCGCGGTGGGCGCCGACCTCGGTGAGCGGCGGGTGCGCGCGCACCTCGAACCGCCACCCCTGGTCGTCGGTGAGGTGCAGGTGCAGCACGTTGAACTTGTGCAGCGCCAGCAGGTCCACGTACGCGCGCAGGAAGGAGACCGGGCGCCACCAGCGCGCCACGTCGATCATGACGCCGCGCCAGGCGTACCTGGGCACGTCGCGGACGGTCACGCACGGCACCGCGCCGGGCGCGCCGAGCTGGCGCAGCGTCTGGACGCCCCAGCCCAGCCCGGCGGCTCCGGCCGCGGCGATCCTGGCCGTTTCCGATGTGACGGTGAGCGTGTAACCCTCGTCCCCCAGCGACGGGTCGTCCACGAGGTCGAGGACGATCTCCCCGGGGGCGTCGCCGCCCTCGGGGAGGCCGAGCAGCTCCCGCGCCGCGTCCGCGTGCGGGCCGCGCACCCGGGCGCCCCGGTCGAGCGGGAACCGGCCCTCTCCCGGAATGAGCGAGGTGACCTGGGGAATCACCGCCCGAGCACCTCGCGGAACGCCGCGAGCGCCTCGCCGACGGGCGGCGCGTCGGGATACCACACGCGTTCCCATTCGAGCGCGAGATAGCCGGAGTATCCGATGCGGTCCAGCTCGGCGAGCACGCCGGGCACGCCCACCGCGCCCTTGCCCGGCAGCACCGGCGCCAGGTCGGCGGGCGACGCCGCGTCCTTGATCTGCACGTGCCTCAGGTAGGGCGCCAGCGCGTCCGCGGTGGCCGGGGCCGCCTCGCCCGCCCGCCACGGGTTGACCACGTCCCACAGCGCGCCGACGCGCGGTGAGCCGACCCCGGCCAGGACCGCGGCGATCGCCTCGCCGGTGAGGAAGACGTCATGGGTCTCCAGCAGCACGTCGACGCCGTTGTCCGGCAGCCGGTCCGCGACCTCCGCGAGCCTCCGAATCGCGGCGGCGGCCGGGCCGGCCTGCCCTTCGACGCCGCCGAAGACCCGCACGAACGGCGAGCCGAGCGCTTCGGCGATCTCCACGTGACGCAGCACCTCGGCCACCGGGTCGCCGTCCGGCCGTGCCACCCGGGTGTAGGAGCAGACGGCGACGATCTCGACCCCGGCGGCGGCGAACGCGCGGGCGACCTCGCGCAGCTCGCCGGTGGGCGTGTCGGGCGAGATGATCTCGCCGTCGGCGCAGCGCAGCTCCACACCCCTGCAGCCGTACCGGGAGGCCGTGGCGATGACGTCGCCGACAGGGGCGCCGGGCATGCCGAGCGTGCTGAACGCGAGAGGGTTCACGACTGTCCCTTCACAGTGATGGAGGACCCCTGACGGGATGACTCGTAGACGGCGAGGGCGACGTCCAGGACGGACAGCGCGTACTCGGGCGTGACCTCGGGTGAGCCGTTCTCCGCGCAGGCCCGCGCGAAGTCGGCGAGCTGCGCCGCGAACGCCGTGGCCATCTCGCCGGGCTCGGGCGCGGCCACCTGGGTGGCGACCCCTCTGCGGAAGGACCAGACGCCCTCGCCCCGGCTGATCCGTATCGCGCCCTCGCCGCACACGACCTCGGCCTCGTCGGTGAACGGCAGGCCGGTGCCGGTGACGGAGATGGTCGAGCGGGTGCCGTCGGCGTGCCGCGCCAGGGCGACCGCCTCGGTCTCGACCGATCCGCCCGCGGGTGCGGCGGTGTGGCCGGTGACCTCGACGATCGGCGAGCCGACGAGCATCTGGAGCTTGTCGATGCTGTGGGTGCCGACGTTGAGCACGATGCCGCCTCCGGCCATGCCGGCGTCGAGGAACCAGCGGGGTCGCGCCGGGTCCGCGTAGTCGGCGGTCCGCCGCTCCGAGGCCACCACGACGCGGCCCAGCTCACCCGAGGCGAGGTAGGAGGCCGCGGCGCGCAGCGTCGGGACGAACCGCAGCACGTGCCCGACCGCGAACACGACGCCCGCCGCGCGGCAGGCCTCGATCATGCGGATCGAGTCCTCGCGCGTGGTGGCGATCGGCTTCTCGAGCAGGACGTGCAGCCCGGCCGCGGCCGCGTCCAGGGTGATCGGGGCGTGCAGGGCGTGCGGGACGGTGATCACGACCGCGTCGAGGCCGCCCGCGTCGATCATCGCCCGGTGATCGGTGAAGGCGCGGGCCCCGGCCTCCGCGGCCAGCTTCTCCGCCGCCTCCTCGCGCACGTCGCACACCGCGACGACCTGCGCCTGCCCGCCGGTGCGGCGGGCGGCGGCCACGTGGAACTCCGCGATGGTGCCCGCGCCGATGACGCCCAGGCGCAGCGTAGGCAGGCGCAGCCCGGATGTTGTTGTCACGATTTCCTTTCCGGTTCGGATGGGGGCGCTTTCAGCCCTTGAGTCCCGCGGACATGGTTCCGCGGACGAAATAGCGCTGGGCCAGGACGAACACCACCAGCATCGGCAGCAGGCTCATCATCGCCGCGGCCGTGACGAGCTGGTCGTTCCCGACGAACTGGCCCTTGAGGCTCAGCACGCCGACGGGCAGCGTGTAGTGCTCGGGTGAGGTGAGATAGATCGTGGGTTCGAGCACGGCCTTCCACGACGTGGTGAACGTGAAGACCGCGAGCGTGGCCAGGGCGGGCTTGGCCAGCGGGAGGTGGATCCGCCAGAACACCTGCCAGGGGTTGGCGCCGTCGAGGCTCGCGGCCTCCTCGAAGTCCTTCGGGATGCCGAGGAAGGTCTGCCGCATCAGGAAGATCCCGATCGGCGTGGCCAGCCAGTACGGCGCGATGAGCGGCAGCAGGGTGTCCAGCCAGCCCAGCGAGCGGAAGAGCAGGAAGTTCGGGACGATCGTGATGACGGTCGGCAGCATCATGGTGCCGAGGGCCATGGTGAGCAGCGCGTCCCTGCCGGGCAGGCGCATCCTGGCGAGGGCGTGCCCGACCATGGCGCTGGTGAGCACGTTGCCGGCCACGGCGAGGGCCGCGATCACGAGGCTGTTGGTCAGGTAGAGCCCGAACGGCGTGCGCCGCCACACCTCCGCGTAGTTGTCCCAGTGGACCGGGTCGGGGATCCAGCTCGGCGGCACCTGGATGTACTGCGCGAAGCTCTTGAGCGAGTTGCTGAGCGCGGCCACGAACGGCACCAGCATGACCAGCGCGCCCGCCGTGACCAGGACGTAGGAGATGGTCTTACGCATAGTGCACCCACCTGCGCTGGAGCCGGAACTGCACCAGGGTCAGCGCGAGCACCAGCACGAACAGCACCCACGCGATGGCCGAGGCGTAGCCCATCTGGAAGAACTGGAAGCCCTGCCGGTAGAGGTGGAGCACGGTCAGCTCGCTCGCCCCGTGGGGACCGCCGTCCGTCATCACGAAGACCTGCTCGAACGACTGCAGCGTCTCGATCGAGGTGAGCACCAGCACCAGGAAGGTGGTGCCGGAGATGCCCGGCAGGGTGATGTAGCGGAACCGGTTCCAGGCGGACGCGCCGTCGATCTTCGCCGCCTCGTAGCGCTCCTCGGGGATGGCCTGGAGGCCCGCGAGGAAGAGCACCATCATGTAGCCGACGCCCTTCCACACCGCGACCGCCGCGAGCGTGGGGATGACCAGCGCCGGGTCCTGCAGCCAGTTCTCCGACGGCAGCCCGAGGAAGCCGAGCACCTGGTTGGCGAGGCCGGTCTGCGGGTTGAAGACGGCGTCGGCGACGTACGCGACGACCACCCACGACGAGACGACCGGGACGAAGTAGGCCGCGCGGAACAGGGCCATGCCGCGCAGCCGCTGGTTGAGCGCGATCGCCAGGCCCAGGGCCAGGGCCGTCTGGGTCGGCACGAACAGCACGGCGAAGTACGCCGTGTTGCCGAGGGTCCGCCAGAAGACCTCGTCGCCGAACAGCCGGGTGAAGTTGCCGAACCCGACGAACTTCGGCGGGGAGACCAGGTCGTAGTCGGTCATGCTGAAGAACAGCGAGGCCAGCAGGGGCCAGGCGGCCAGCGCGACCAGGTGGAGCAGGTAGGGCGAGGCGAAGGCGAACGCCCAGGCACGCTCGCCCGCGTGCCGTCTGCCGGACGATGGCCGCGGGTCGGCGGCCACCTTCCCGGCCTTCCTCGTGAGCACCGTCACTGCGTCTGCCCCGCGTAGAAGCGGTCGATGACCTCCTGGGCCTCCTTCTGGCCGGTCGCGAGCGCGGTGTCGACGGGCGAGGCGCCCGACAGCGCCTCGCTGATCCGCTTGGACAGGGCCTCGGTGTACTCCGACCACACGGCGTTGACGCCGAGGTCGGTGGCCGCGTCGAGCGAGTCGAGGAACGCCTGGCGGCGGTCGGCGGGCAGGGCCGTCGCGGCGACCTTCTTGTTGATCGGGATCGCCTCGCCCAACTCGGCCCATTTGCGCTGCGGGCCCTCGCCCGAGAAGAAGGTGATCCACTTCCACGCCGCGTCGGCCTGCGCCGGTGAGGCCGCCTTGCCGACCACCCACGAGTTGACGATGGCGACGTTGCCGCGGCCGGCCGGGCCCTTCGGCATCGGGGCCACGCCGAAGTCGACGCCCGCGCTCGCCGCGGGCAGGGTGCGGGCGTAGATCCCGTACGACATCGCGACCCGGCCGGTGGCGAACAGCGTGTGGACGACGCCCTTGCCGAGGCCCTCGGTGGTCGCGTAGTCGGGGGCGAAACCGTCCTTGCCCCCGTCCGTGCCCATCGCGCCGAGCATCCAGTCGAGCGCGGCCTTCGACTGCGGGCTGTCGACGACCACCTTGCGGTTGCCGTCGGTGACGATGTCGCCGCCGAACGCCTTGATGATCGGCCACCAGCTCTCGGTGAAGCCCGGCGAATAGGCGCGGAAGCCGTACGTGTCGGGCTTGCCGTCGTTGTTGGTGTCCTTGGTGAGCTTCCTGGCGGCGGCGGCCAGGTCGTCGTAGGTCCAGTCGGGGGTCGGCGTGTCGACTCCGGCCTCGGCGAACAGCTTCTTGTTGTAGAACAGCACCGGCGTCTGGGCGCCCTGCGGGAAGCCGTAGATCCGGCCCTTGGTGTCCCGGTTCAGCTCGATTCCGGAGTAGTCGGCGGCGTTGACGGTCTTGACCCGGTCGGTCAGGTCGGCGAGGGCGCCGCGCGCGGCGAACTCCTGCACGAGCACGCCGTCGGACAGCCACACCTGCGGCGCCTGGCCGCCGGCGATCTCGGTCCGCAGCTTCTCGAAGAACTTGACGTACGGTGCGACCTCCAGCTGCACCTTGATCGACGGGTTGGCGGCCGTGAACTCCTTGACGAGCTCCCGCATGGTCGTGTCGGCCGGGTCTCCGGCTGCGGCGTAGAAGCCGAGCTTCAGAGTGACGACTCCCGAGTCGTCGGCCGAGCCGCCGCCACACGACGCCGTGGCGGCCACGGTGAGCACGGCCGCCGCGGCGGCGGCGAGCATGCGCAGTCTCATTGGGTCCTCCAGGAGGAAGGGGGAAGGGGGTGAGGATGATGACGGCCGGCGTCAGCGGGGGACGCGGACCTCGACGAGGCTGCCGGAGGCGGCGCCGCAGGAGGCCCGTACGGCCAGGCGGGGCTGCAGCACGACACGGCAGACGGGGGCGGCGGGGCCGAGCTCGATCCGGCGGAGCAGCAGTTCGGTCGCCATGCGGCCCACCTCGGCCTTGGGCGGCGACACCGCGGTGAGCGGCACCTCGGACAGGTCGGCGACCTCGTCGTCGTAGGCGACGACGGCGATGTCGTCGGGGACGGTCAGGCCGACCCGGCGCAGGTAGGGCAGCAGCGCGGTCGCCTCGCGGTCGCCGAGGCACACCACCGCGCGGATCTTCTCCGTCACACAGGCGTTGGCGTACGCGAGCATGTCCGGGCCGGTCCAGACGGGCTGCCTGGCCACGGCGTCCGGGATCTCCGGCAGCCCGAGGTCGGCCACGGCCTGGCGGTATCCCGCGAACACCTGCTCGGAGGTGGCGGTGCCGATCCGGCCGAGGTAGCCGATCCGGCTCCGCCCGAGCCCGTTGAGGTGCAGGACCGCGGCGTAGCCGCCGCCGTGCACGTCGGTGCAGACGTAGGAGGTCGGGTCGGCCGGCCGGGGGTCCGGCGGCCTGCGCTCCACCAGCACGTACGGCACGGGCAGCTCGCGCAGGCGGGCCAGGTGCGCGGCGGGGTCGGCGGTGAGGTGCAGGTTGGGCACCAGCAGCAGGCCCGCGACGCCGACGTCGACGAGCTGCCGGATCTGCGCGAGCTCGACGCCGGGGTCGTAGTCGGAGCACGCGAGCACGAGCTGGACTCCGGCGGCGGTGGCCGCCCGCTCGATGCCCTGGACGATCTGGGGGAAGTAGTAGGTGTTCGACGGGACGAGCGCGCCGATGAGCCGTGGCCTGGCACCGGTGGTGGTGGCGGCGGTCACGAAGGTGCCCGATCCCTGCCGCCGCCGGACGAGTCCTTCCTCGACCAGCAGGTCGACGGCGCGGCGCACGGTGTTGACCCCGACCGAGTAGGTCTTCGCCAGCTCGGCCTCGGTCGGCAGCCTGCCGCCGACCGGCCAGCGGCCCTGCACGATCTCCTGCCGCAGGCGCGCGGCGAGAGTGCGGAATCGGCGTCCCCTTGGGAGGGAATTCATTCCGTCAGGTGGCTCCATAACGGGATTCTTCTCGTCAAATCCGGGCAATGTCAACCTAAAGTTATGCCCTTTTTTGGGCATTAGATGGCATGAATTCATGCCGTAATGCCGTAATGCCATAGGTCACCAGCGGGCGGTGACGTTCCTGTCCTTGTCGTACGCCCCGGCCCAGTAGCGGCCGGGAGCGGTCAGGCGGTGACCGGCGAACCCGACCTCGCCCGTCGGCTGCTTCAACGCCTCGGACGTCGCGGTGGCCCAGCCGTCCGCGCCCGCCTTCACCGTCACGTAGCGCCCGGCCGAGAAGGTGAACCGGCCGCGCACGGTCGCGGCCACCGGCTCCCCGCTCTCCTTGTCGACGACCCGCAGCCGCACCCGTGCGACACCGCCCTCCACCGTGACGGCCATCGAGTCCACCACCATCGGACGCAGGTCCGTGGTCCCGGTCGTCACCGAGACCGGGGCGGACGCGGGTCCGCGGTGCCCGGCGACGTCCACCGGCACGATCCTGTACGTGTACCCGGTGCCGGGCAGCAGTCCGGTGTCGGTGTAGGTCAGGCCGCGGGCCCGGCCGGCGAGCGTGCCCGGCCCGGGGGTGAAGCCCGGCTCGGCCGACCTGTGCACCTCGTAGTGGTCGACCTCGGTGTCGTCGTGGGCCCTGCCGTAGGTCAGGTCGACGGTGGCGTGGTCGAACGCGACCGCCTCAGGCGGCGAGCCGACCCCGGTCGGCGGGCCCGAGTCGGCGGGCGGCTCGGGCCACCGCGCCGACGGGCCCCAGATCGTGGGCAGCTCCCGATAGGAGTCGTAGTGGTGCAGCGCCACCCCGGCGAAGGCCGGACTGCCGGAGAACGCCTGGTAGACCTTCGCCAGCTCGGCCTCCAGCGCGTCCCTGCCCTCCTCGCGGAAGGTGATGCTGGACGGGTCGCCGCTCGTCGCGATGTCGAGCGTCTCCACCCCGACCACCACGGAGAGCGGCCTGCCGATCCGTTCGGCGTAGGCGATCTCCCCGGCCGCCTGCGCGATGATGCCGGCGCCGCCGTCCGCCTGGTCGCGGTAGTCCATGATCGAGACGTAGTCCGCCATGTCCTGGATGTGCTCGGCCATCGTCGCGGTCTTCCCGCCGTACGAGATGTCGGTGCAGCAGGCGGAGGTGTCCAGCCAGCGGGGGATCGCCGGGCCGAACAGCAGCGGCTGCCCGGACGCGTCCCGGCGCGCGATCATCGCTCGCAGCGTGTCCAGCCACTGGATCTGCACGTCCGGCTTGTCGCTGTTGAACCACGGCAGGCTGTACGGCTCGATGTCCACGTTGATCCCGTCGAAGCGCTCGGCCGGCGCCGACGAGAGGTTGTAGTCGAGCACCCGCTCCATCTCGCGGACGGCGCGGTCGCGATGCCGGGCGAGCGCTCCGAGGTAGGGCGGGCGGGTCCCGGCGGCCACCGTCGCGTGCACCTTCATCCCCCGGCGGTGCGCCCAGGCCACGAGGTCGCGCAGCTCCGGGCGCGCGTCCTCGATCATGTCGCGCCCCGCGTACGTGTCCACGCCCAGGTACATCGTCCAGCCGGGCGCGAGCACGGTCTCCAGCAGGCGGCGCGACCCGGGGTTGAGCACCAGGTTGTAGGAGGCCTTCTCCCAGATCCACATCGCCCGGTCCTGCCGGTGCGCCACCGGGCGCTCCTTCTTCGCCGCCCCGAACGCCACGTACGTGCCGGCCGACCTGGACACGTGGCCGCGCGCGTCGACCGCCTCGGCCTCCAGGCTCGCCATCACGTCGCCGTACTTCGCGGGGTTCACCGGCGCGACGTACCGCCCGCGGGCTCCGGCGGCGCGCTGCCACGGGCCGCCGTTGACCCGGATCCGCACCGTGCGGACGTCCGCGCCGGCGACGTTCACTCGCACGAGCGAGGGACGGGTGAGCCGCGCTCCGTCGGCGGGCTCGGCGATCGACACCTCCGGCGCCCGGGCCCGCGGGTTGTCCACCCGCAGCGTCAGCGGCTCCGACCACGTCCCGTACCGCGTCTCGGCGGCCGTGGCCTTGGCGTAGACCTCGACCTCGCCGTCCATTCCGCTGGTGTCCAGGTCGTAGGACCACGTCCCGGTGTCGTCCGCGTCCGGGTCGCTCACCCTGGCACGCTCGATCCGCTCACCGTTCACCACCACGTTCACGTCGTACGCGCCGGTGAAGCGCCCGGTGAGCCGGATGACGCCGGGAGCGGCCTCGGAGGAGTCGATCACCACCGACGGCGGGTCCGCCGCGGCGGCCGGAACCGCCGGCATGGCCGCCAGGGCGAGCACGAGCGCCCCGGCGGTCCTCAGAAGGCCTGCGGGCATGGAAGCACCTCCATAGGAATGAATTAATGCCGGATTACGAAATATCCGCACAGCGGAATCCGTGAGATGGCGAAACCATAGCTCCGATATAGAGCGATAAAAATGGAATGAATTGCCTCCCAGTCGCTACTGTGGAGCCGTGAATCGCGTACGCCTTCGGGCCGTGTCGCCGGCGCTCGCGCTGGTGCTGCTCGCGGCGACCGGTTGCGGGGGCGGCGGGAGGCAGACGCTCACCGTGTTCGCCGACACCGCGCTCACCGGGACGTTCGGCTCGCTCGGCAGGACGTTCGAGGCCGCCCACCCCGGCATCGCCGTCCGGTTCGACTTCGGCGGCGGCTCCGCCCTGGCGCAGCGGATCGTACGGGGAGCGCAGGCCGATCTGTTCGCCGCGGCCACGGCGGCCATCCGCCGGTCGGGGGTGCCGGGCCCGCGGGTCTTCGCCCGCGACCGGCTCCAGATCGCCGTGCCGAAGGGCAACCCGGCCCATGTCGCGGGTCTGAAGGACCTGGCCGCCTCCGGCGTCAGGGTGGCCCTGTGCGCCGCGTCGGCGCAGTGCGGGGCGGCCGCCCGCGCCGCGCTCGCCGCCGCCGGTGTGACCGTCAGGCCCGTCGCTCAGGAGGGGGACGCCAAGGCGGCGCTGACCAGGGTCCGGCTCGGCGAGGCGGACGCGGCGCTGGTCTACCGTACGGACGTCAGGGCGGCGGCGGGAGCCGTGGAGGGCGTGGACTTCCCCGAGGCGGCCGGGGCGGCCGAGGACTATCTCATCGCGACCGTCCCCGGGACCGGGCGCCTCGCCCTGACCCGGGAGTTCGTCGACCTCGTCCTGTCCGACCAGGGCCGCACGGTCCTCGCGAGCGCCGGCTTCACCCCCGTGACAGGGTGACCTGCGGGCCTTCCGCGAGCCTGGCCGCCGTACGCTCGGCCGTGGCCCTGGCCCAGCGGCCGGTCGTCAGGAGGGCGACCACCAGCACGATCAGCCCGTACAGGGCGTTGACGCGGTAGGCCGCAGCGCTGGAGGCCATGGACCCCGCGATGGCCACGCCGAGGGACTGGCCCACCTGCCTGCTGGTCGAGGCGACCGCGGCGGCCACCCCCGCCTGCGCGAGCGGCATCCCGGAGACCGCGGTGTTGGTGATCGGGGGGTTGAGCATGCCGAACCCGATCCCGAAGACCAGGTAGATCCCGAGCAGCAGGGGGAGCGGTGTGGTGAGCGTCACCTGGGACAGCAGCGCTCCGGCGGCGGCCAGGCACACGCCCGCGACGATCAGCGGCACGCGCGGGCCGCGGGTGCCGACGAGCCGTCCCGACAGCGGCCCCACGATCGTCGTGGTCGCCGCGACCGGCAGCGTGCACAGCCCCGCGGCGAGGGCGGAAAGCCCGCGATGGCTCTGCAGGTAGAGCGTGTTGAGGAACAGGAACGCCCCCAGCCCGGCGAAGCCCGACACCGCCATGACGGCCGCGCCCGAGAACGGCGCGCTGCGGAAGAACCGCATGTCGATGAGTGGTTCGGGCCTGCGCAGTTCGAAGACGACCAGCGCCGCCAGGGCCGCCGCCGCGACGACGAAGCAGACGGCGCTCACGGCGGGGCCCGCGGCCCGGCCCTCGATGATCCCGTACGTGAGCGTGCCGAGCAGGACGATGACCAGCACCTGCCCGACCGGGTCGATCCTCCGCGCCGAGGGCGCCTTCGACTCCGGGACGAAGCGCCAGGTCAGGAACAGCGCGAGCAGGCCGATGGGCACGTTGATCCAGAAGATGGCCCGCCAGCTCACCGTGTCGGTGAGCAGGCCGCCGACGACCGGTCCGAGTGCCATGCTGACGCCGACCACGCCGCCCCACACGCCGATCGCCTGGGCCCGCTCCCTGCGGTCGGTGAACGTGTTCGTGATGATCGACATGGCCACCGGGTTGAGCATCGACCCGCCGACGGCCTGGACGATCCGGGCGGCCACCAGCCAGCCCAGGCTCGGGGCGAGGCTACACAACAGCGACCCGGCCGTGAAGATCACCAGACCGGTCTGGAACGTGCGGCGACGGCCCACCCGGTCGGCCGTGGAGCCCGCCAGCATCAGCAGGCTCGCGAGCGTCAGCGTGTAGGCGTCCACCGTCCACTGGAGGCCGGAGACCGGCGCGTGCAGGTCGTGCCCGAGCGACGGCAGAGCGACGTTGACGATCGTGTTGTCGAGGGACACGATCAGCAGGCTCATGCAGCAGATGAGAAGGACGAGTATCCGCCGTCGGCGGGTCATTTGCGACACCACACCACACAACCGTACAGATCCGGTCATGGGACGCTTGCGGCAGGGCAAACCGAATGAAATTCTGCTCGCATGCGTGCGACGGCGAACGGCATCGAGATCTGTTACGAGGTTTTCGGCGAGCCCGGGGGACGTCCGGTCGTCCTCATCATGGGGCTCGGGGCGCAGATGATCAGCTGGCCCGAGGAGCTGATCGGGCTGCTGGTGGAGTCAGGCCACCGGGTCGTCCGGTTCGACAACCGCGACGTGGGCCTGTCCACCCACTTCACCCCGGCGGACGACTCCGCGCCCGCCCCGTCGTACACGCTGGACGACATGGCCGACGACACGGCCGGCCTGATGGACGTGCTGGGCTGGGAGAGCGCCCACGTGGTGGGCGCGTCGATGGGCGGCATGATCGCCCAGGCCCTCGCCATCCGCCACCCCACCCGGGTCCGTACGCTGACCTCGATCATGTCCACGCCCGGGCCCCGCGTGGGGAGGGCGACCGAGGCGGCCATGACCGTGCTGATGGCGCCCCCCGCGCGGGACCGCGACGAGGCGATCGCCCGCGCCGTCGCGACCGCGCGCGTGGTCGGCTCTCCCGGCTACGAGATGGACGTGGAGCGCGTCACCCGGCTGGCCGCGGAGGCCTACGACCGGGGGTTCGACCCTGCGGGCACCGCCCGGCAGTTCACCGCGATCCGGATCTCCGGCGACCGTACGGAGGGCCTGCGCGGGCTCTCGGTGCCCGCGCTGGTGATCCACGGCGAGGACGACCCGCTGGTCACCCTCGAAGGCGGGACCGCGACCGCGGACGCCATCCCCGGCGCGAAGCTGCTGACCTTCCCGGGGATGGGCCACGACCTGCCCCGCCCGCTCTGGCCCGTCATCGCGGAGGCGATCGCGGAGCTGACCGAGCGGGACTGACAGGGCGGTTCAGATCTCGAGCTTGTCCTCGATCGCACGGAGCTGGTGCCGGGCCATCGCGAGGTTGGCCCGGTTGCGGTCGAGGGCGAGGTAGAGGAACAACCCCTTGCCGCCGCGGCCGGTCAGCGGCCGGATGATGTGATACTGCGTGCCCAGCGTGATGAGGATGTCCTCGATCGCGTCGTTGAGCTTGAGCGCGTCGATCGCGCGGAGCTTGGCCTTGACCACCTCGGTGTTGGCCGCGGCGGCCACCTGGAGGTCGAGCTCCTTGGAGCCGCCGAGCGTGCCCAGCGCCATCCCGCTCCCGTAGTCGGCCACCGCCGCGCCGACCGCGCCGTCGATGGCCAGCATCTCCTTCAGCGAGACGTCCATGTTCGCCATGTCTGCTCTCCTGTTCTGGGTTGTCATCCGCGTTCGACGATGGCGGCGATCTTGTTCGCCGCCCTGCGTCCCTCGATCCGGAGCAGGCCGAGGTTGGCTCCCTGACCCGCGAGAACGGTGAGGACGAGCGTGGGGCCCGCGGCGTAGCACGCGGTGTGCCCCTGGGTGCCGGAGATCAGCGTCTCCTCCAGCCGCCCGATCCTGGCGAGATCGGTCATCTTCCGGCTCAGCGACAGCAGCGCCGACGTGAGCGCCGCGGTCTGCTCGGTGTCGGCGGCCAGGTCCGTCGTCACGAGCATGCCGTCGACCGTGCAGGTGAGCGCTCCGGTGATCTCGGGCGCCCGTTCGCGCAGGACGACCAGTTCCTCGTGTATGTCGTGGCGCAGGTCCACAGAGACACCCCTTCCGGCCCGCTTGAGCCACCCGATCACTACAGCGCCTCCAGCGCGTCACGCAGTCTGAGCAGCAGGTTCACGTCGGCCGCGTCGCCGTTGACCCGGGGGAGTCCCGAGCCGGCACGCCCGGGCGGCGGTGTTGGCGGCGGTGTTGGCGGCTTGGGCGTGCGCCTGGGCAGCGCCGCCGTCTCGCCCGTCACCACCAGGCCGGCCGCCGCGAGCTCCCGTACGGCCAGCAGCGTGGAGTAGGCCGGACGCCCGAGACGGCGGGCCAGCTCGACCGGCGTGGCGGTGGAGTCCGCGGCGAGCAGCAGCTCCCACTGCAGCCGGGTGAGCAGCGCGTGCGTGCCCGGGATCCGCCGCAGGGGCGTCACCGGCCGCGTGTCCAGCTCGGCCGACGGCCAGGCCCGCTCCAGCCGGGCCCGGCGCCTGGCGCACTCGCGTAGCAGCCCCGGCACGTCGAAGAACCAGTGGACCCCGAGCCAGTGGGCGTCGCCCTCCCTGAACCTGGTCCGCACCGTCCTCGATGTCAGAAGGAAGAACGCCGCGTCGAGCGTGGCGGACAGCAGGCAGAACTCCAGCTCGCCCCGGCTGAGCACCCCTCTGTCCACGAGCAGGACGCCGCCGTCGCCGCCGGGACCTGTCTCCTGCCGCGCGTGCCGCATCCCGTTCGCGCTGATCCGCCCCGACGCGCCGAGCAGCTCCTCCACCCCGGGCGTGGCCGCGCACTCCACGTACGACACCCGGCCGCGGACGTAGTAGACCGTGCCTTCCTTGCCCACCCGCAGTGAGCCGGTGGCCTCGTCCTGGGCGAGGCCGGTGAGCACGGCGTCGAGAGTCGGGGCGGCCACCGGTCAGGTTCCCATCAGGAGGCGACCAGCTCGTCCGTGATCGTGCGCAGCCGCCGCCGTGCCAGGGCGAGGTTCGACCGCTCCACGTCCAGGCGTACGCACAGCAGCAGCGGGCCGTCGAACATCATCTCCATGGGCCGCACCAGGTGGTAGGCCGAGCCCGTGGTCACGATCACGTCCTCGATCCGGAAACCCGTCTCCTGGGAGGCCATCGCGATCCCGTCGAGCGTGGCGCGGTAGGCCTCGCTGAGCCCCGCGGCCGCCCTTCCGGGATCGGCGATCCCCTTTCCCGCGACGGCCATGCCGCTGGTGTGGTCCACGAGAATGGCGCCGAGCGCGCCCGGGATCGACATGGCCTCGGTGAGGCAGTCCTCTATCCCGATCAACTCGTAACTCCTCGCCTCGCCGGTACAGCGCGGCCAACACTAGAGGAGCAGGTGGACGGGTCGCCCGAGCCGGAAACGGCCGGGATAAACGGATTAGTCCTGAAGAATAAGAATTCTTCTTCCCGGAATGGTAATCCCAGTTTTCGTGAAATTTCCTCGTATCATGGAGGCGTGGAACGGATTCTCGTCAGCGCCTGCCTGCTCGGCAGCAGGGTGAGGTACGACGGAGGGGCCAAGACCAGCGACGACGACCTGCTCGCCCGCTGGCGCGCCGAGGGGCGGCTGGTGCGGTTCTGCCCGGAGGTCGAGGGCGGGCTGCCCATCCCCCGGCCGCCCGCCGAGATCGAGGGCGGCGCGGGCGGCGCGGCCGTCCTGGCGGGCGCGGCCCGGATCCTGACGCCCGAGGGCGACGACGTGACCGCCGCGTTCCTGTCCGGGGCGCAGCAGGCCCTCGCCGTCGCCCGGTCCTTCGGCGTACGCGTCGCGATCCTCAAGGAGGGCAGCCCGTCGTGCGGGTCGCTGCGGATCTACGACGGCAGCCACCGGGGCAGGACCACCCCCGGGCAGGGCGTGACGACCGCGCTGCTGGAGCTGAACGGCATACGCGTCTTCGGCGAGGACCGGATCCCGGAGGCCGCGGCCTACCTGGCGGATCTCGTCACGGAGACAGGGGATCCGAGGTGACGATGACGGCCTTCTCGTCGGGCTTGTGCACCAGGACGTTGTCCACGTAGGACCGCACCGCCGCCTCCAGGCCGACGTCCTTGTCCGCGGCCTCCGACATGTACCAGCGGTGGTCGAGCACCTCGTGGAAGAGCTGGGCCGGCTCCAGCTTGCGCCGCAGGTCGGCCGGGATCGCGTTCACCACCGGCTGGAACACCTCCGCCAGCCAGCGGTGCGCCACGATCGCCTCGTCCTCGTGCCGCAGGCCATTGGACACCCGGAACGAGTCGAGGTCGTTGAGCAGCCGCCTGGCCTGGTTCTCCTCCACGTCGAGACCGGTCAGGCGCAGCAGGCGGCGCTGGTGGTGCCCGGCGTCCACGACCTTCGGCCGGACGATCAGGCGGGAGGTGCCGGCCTTGCGGCGCACCATCATCTCGGCGACGTCGAAGCCGAGCGAGTTGAGGCGGCGCACCCGCTGGTCCACGCGGTGCCAGTCGACCTCCTCGATGATCTCGTCCTCGGTCAGCTCGTCCCACAGCCGGTGGTAGCGCTCGACGAGCTGCTCGGCGAAGGCCAGCGGGTCGATGGTCGGGTGGAGCAGCCCGCCCGCCTCCAGGTCGAGCATCTCGCCGTAGATGTTGACGTGCGCCACCTCGATGTCGTGGGCTCGCTGGCCCTCGCTGATCGCCGGGTGGAGCTCCCCGGTCTCGGCGTCCACCAGGTAGGCCGCGAACGCCCCGGCGTCCCGCCGGAACAGCGTGTTCGACAGCGAGCAGTCGCCCCAGTAGAAGCCGGTCAGGTGGAGCCGTACGAGCAGGACCGCGAGCGCGTCGAGCAGGCGGATCAGCGTGTCGGGCCGCACCGAGCCCGACAGCACGGCGCGGTACGGCAGCGAGAACTGCAGGTGCCGCGTGATCAGGGCGGAGTCGAGTTCGGAGCCGTCCGGGGCGGTCCTGCCGGTGACGACGGCGACCGGCTCGACGGCGGGGGCGTCGTGCCGCGCCAGGTCCCACAGCAGCTGATACTCCCGCTTGGCGTACCGGGTGCTGATCTCCTTGATCGCGTACACCCGGCCGCTGAGCCGGGCGAAGCGCACCACGTGGCGGGAGATGCCGCGGGGCAGCGTCACCAGGTGGTGGACGGGCCACTCTTCGAGGGGGACGTCCCATGGCAGGCGGATCAGGTCGGGGTCGCTCGGGGCGCCGGTGATCTGCAGGGGCACCAATCGCTCCTTATCTGGGGGCTTCCACCCAAGTGTCGCGGATAGAGTCGGGCGCTATGACGCTGGTGGACGAGTTCATCGACTGGTACCTGGCCGAGAACCCGGTCAGGGCGGCCCTTCTGGGGGCCGACGGATACGACCGCACGCTGGGCGATCTCAGCGCGACCGCCTTCACGGCGCGGGAGCGGGCGGCCGAGGAATGGCTGCGCAAGCTGTCGGAGTCGACGCCCGAGAGTCCCGAGGACGAGATCGACAGGGACCTGGTCGCCGCCCATCTTCGCGGGCAGATCGCGCTGGCCCGCTGGCCCGAGTGGCGGCGCGAACCGGCCGCCTATCTCGGGGTGATCTTCGGGTCGATGTTCACGCCGTTCCAGCAGCGCCTCAAGCCGGAGGCCGAGCTGGTCGACGCCGCCGTCGCGCGGCTGGCCGAGGTGCCCGCCGTGCTCGCCGCCTGCCAGGCCAACCTGGACTCCGATCTCGCCGCCGACCTGCTGGTCAAGCGCGGCCTCGACCAGGCCCGTACGGGACGTCGCTTCCTGACCGAGACGCTGCCGGCGCTGGTCGGCGACCCGGAGCTGCGGGCGCGGCTGGCGCGGGCCGCCGAGCCCGCCGCCGACGCGTTCGACGGGCTGGTCCGCTTCCTTGAGGGCTTCGAGGCCCGGGGCACCTGGCGGATGGGCGAGGAGCTCTACTCCGCGCTGCTGCGTGAGCAGGAGATGCTCGGGTACGGCGCCGCCGAGCTGCACGAGAAGGGCCGCCAGGCCTGGGCCGAGCTGGACACGCGGATGACCGAGGTCGCCGCGCGCCTCGGCTCCGCCGGCTGGCGGGAGGCGATGGAGTCGCTCATGGACGACCACCCGCCGACCCTGGAGGCCATGCGCGCCGAGTACGAGGCCGAGACGCTGCGGGCGCGCCAGTTCGTCCTTGAGCGCGGGCTGGTGACCTTCCCCGAGGGGGAGGTGTGCCGGGTCGAGCCCTCGCCGGAGTTCCAGCGGCCCATCATCGCCGTGGCCAGCTACCTCGCCCCGCCGCCGCTGTCGTCCTCACGCGACGGGGTGTTCTTCGTGCCGTACACGCCTGACGGCTTCACCGAGGAGCAGGTGCGGCAGCGGCTGCGGACCAACTCGCGCCCGCAGATGCCCTCGATCAGCGTGCACGAGGGGTACCCCGGTCACCACTGGCACCTGTCCTGGATGGCCGGCAACCCGCACCGCGCCCGCAAGATCTTCCGTACGCCCTACTTCGTCGAGGGCTGGGGGCTCTACGTCGAGAAGCTCATGCACGAGCAGGGCTACTTCGACACGCCCGAGACCGAGCTCGCCCACCTCGACTGCCGCATCTGGCGGGCCGCCCGGATCGTGGTGGACACCGCGCTGCACTGCGACGACATGACGATCGAGCAGGCGGAGGAGTTCCTGACCACGAAGGCGTCGCTGTCGCCGGGCACCGCCGCCGGGGAGGTCAGCCGCTACTGCGCCTGGCCCACGCAGGCGCCCTCCTACCTGACGGGCGCGCTGGAGATCGAGCGCATCCGGGCGGACTACGAAGGCGATCTGCGGACCTTCCACGACACGATCGCGGGCTCCGGCGGGCTCCCGCTGGGCCTCGCCCGGAAGGTCGTGCTCGGCTGAGAGTTCAGCCGCTGAGTGCGCGTTCGATGACGGCGGTGAGCTGGTCCTCGGTGAGCACCGTGGGCCGGCCCACCCCGAGGGCGCGGACGTAGACCTCGCACAGCCACTCCAGCAGGCGCGTCGCCTCGAACGCCTGCTCCAGGCCGCCTTCATCGCCGCCGCCGATCGTCACCGCGCCGTGGCTGGCCATCAGGGCGGCCTGCCTGCCCTCGATCGCGGCGATGACGTTGCGGGCCAGCTCCGGCGTGCCGTACGTCGCGTACGGCGCCACCCGGACGGCGCCGCCGAGGAGCAGGGCGTTGTAGTGGATCGGCGGCAGCTCGGTCATGGTCGAGGCGACCACGGTGGCGAAGACCGAGTGGGTGTGCACCACCGCCCGGGCTCCGGTCGCCGCGTACAGCGCGAGATGCATCGGCGTCTCCGAGGAGGGCTTGCGCTCCCCCTCCACGACCCGCCCTTCGAGGTCGACCACGGGGCAGTCCTCCGGGCGCAGCCGGTCGAGCGCCACGCCCGAGGGCGTGACGACGACCAGGTCGCCCACCCGGGCGCTCAGGTTGCCCGAGGTCCCGATCACCAGGCCGAGGGCCGCCGCCCGCCGGCCGTACTCGCACAGCTCGCGCCGCAGCTCGTTCACCTGCTCGTCCACCTGCTCGTTCACCCGCTCGTTCATCCCGGCGAATCTACACAATCGGCGGTGTTTCGTGATGTCCTGATTTCATGTACGAGGCTTCCGAATGGCGCCGCGAGGGGGACACGATTCTCAGGACCGTGGTCGCCCGTGACTTCCGTACGGCCATCGCGATCGTGAACGACATCGCCGAGCAGGCCGAGGCCCTGAACCACCACCCCGACATCGACATCCGATGGCGCACCCTCCACCTGGCGCTGACCACCCACGACGCCGGCGGCCTGACCGACCTCGACTACAAGCTCGCCGCCCGCATCGACGCCATCGTGGCCGACCACGAGGCCGGACCGCCGGGGTCCTAGGGCAGTCCTAGAGCGCGTTCAGTGCGGCGACGAGCTGTTCCTCCTCGCGTGCGAAGTGCGCCTCCAGCTCGGCCGACAGGCGTGTGAGACTGGCCCTGACGGCGGCGGGGTCGCCGGAGCCCGCCTCGCCGGCCGCCGCACGCACCTCCCCCCTGATCCGGGCCAGCCGCACGTGCTCTTCGCGCAGGCGGTCGAGGGTCGGGGCCAGCCCGGGGAAGGCCCGCTCCAGCAGGGGGAAGCCCCGCTCGTTCTCGTTGACGTGGTGCTCCTGGAAGGCCGTGCAGAAGGACAGGCAGCGCTCCCGCAGCGCCCCCTCCAGGCCACGACCCGGCAGGTCCACCGGCGTGCCCGCGGCGAGCCCGTCCTCGACCGCGGCCAGCAGCGCGGCCATCTCCGCCCGCAGCCCGTCGTGGATCCGCACCAGCTCGTCGCCGATCGCCCGGGCCCGCTCGCGATCTCGCCGGTAGAGGGCGACGACGGGGATGACGCGGGAGGTGCGCGCCTGGTAGTCGGCGAAGACCGGGACCAGCTCGGCCTGGCGGGCGTACATGCGGTCGCGCTCCTCGCCCGTGAGAGGTACGGCCGTGGCGGTGAACGTCTCGATCGCCGTCCCGTCGCCCGCCTCGACGGTCACCGTGGGATCGGCCAGCAGGTTGTGGTACCAGTCCGGGTGGCGCGGCGCCCCCGCGTAAGAAGCGAAGACGAGAATTCTGTCCCCGTCACGCAGGCAGGCGACCGGGTTCGTCCGGGCGGCGCCCGTTCTGGCGCCGGTGGTCGTCAGCAGGATCAGCGATGCTCCCTCGAACGGTCCGCCGACCGTGCCGGCGTTCGCCCGGAACTCTTCGATGATCTTGTCGTTCCATTCGGACATGCGACGATGGCTCCTGAACCTCGAATGCATTTGCTTTGATAGCAAAGCTATTTTGGAGATCAACATATGTCAATGGATGAGGGACTGAGCCTGGATGAGGGGGTCCGGACCCTCCTGCTACTGATGCCGCGTCTGGTAGGGCGGGCCAAGCGCATGCCGGTCCCCGAGTCGCTCCGGACGCTCGACCTGGCGCCGCGGCACCTGTCGCTGCTGTCCTACCTGCTGTTCGACGGCCCGCTCACGGTGAACGAGCTCGCCGCCCGCCTGGAGGTCGCCCCGGCCACCGTGAGCCTCATGGTGAGCGACCTCAGCCGCAAGGGCGTCGTGGACCGGCGCGAGGACGACGCGGACCGCCGCCGCACGATCGTGAGCATCGCCGAGGCCAACCGGGAGGCCGTCGACGGCTGGCTCGCCCGTGGCGCCCATGCCTGGCGCAGCGCGCTGGAACCGCTGACCGGTGAGCAGCGGCGGATGTTCGTCGAGACGCTCCGCGCGTACGAGCGAGCCGCCGTCGCCGATGCCAAGTGACGCGCTATATGACCGAATTTAATTTCATATCGCGGTTTTGGTTCCTGCCTCGCTTGTGATTCCACGTTATTGGCTGGTGAGCTTGCCGCATGCCCGTGGCAGTGAAAGAATTCATACAGATTTTCGAATCGCTTGAGGGGGTGTGATGGGTCTGTTCGGGTCAGATGCCGAGCACCCTCGTCGTTCGAATAATGCCGACGGCGACTGGTGGGACCGGTTGATCGCCGATTCCCCTTTGTGGTCGTCCGAGGGTTCGCTCGCCCGCGACGAATGCGCCATTGGTGTTTTTCCGATCGTTGGAATGGAGGGCTCACAGAGTCCACGCGACGATTCAGCCAATGCCGGGTCTGGTAGTGCCGGGTCTGGTAGTGCCACAGCCGACAGTGCTGCTGGAGACGACGCGGCCGATGACGGCGGTGCTGCCGACGGTGCTGCTGACGGTGCTGCTGACGGTGCTGCTGGGGGCGACGCTGCGGATTCCGCTGGCGCGGGTGATCGCCGGAGCCGGTCGTCGTGGGTGCTGGTGGGTTCTCTTCGCGAGTCGGCGCAGGCGCTGGCGTTGGCGCCGTTGCCGGAGGATGTGGACGTCTGCCTGGGTGAGGCTGAGGAGTTGATGTTCGCGCGGGATCGGATCACGTGTGCTCTTGCGGAGCGGGTGGGGCGGGTGCATCGGGCGGGGCAGGCCAGGCGGCATGGGCATGCCTCGACCCGTAGTTGGTTGCGTACGGCCGGGGGGATGAGTGTGGCGGGGGCGGGGCGCCTGCTGACTCTGGGGGTGGAGTTGGCCCGTCTGCCGGGGGTGCGGGAGGCGTTCGCCGCCGGGAGATTGTCCGCGGGGGTGGTGGAGGCGATCTGCGCCGCCACCGCCAACCTGACCGATGAGCAGGCCGGGCTGGTGGAGCCGATTTTGCTGGAGCTGGCGGGCAGGGCGGGCCCGGCGGAGGTGGCCAAAGCCGGGCGTTACCTGCGTGCGGTGCTGGACCCGGATGGGGAGGAGCGTGATGAGCAGGCCGATTACGGGCGGCGGTTTTTGAGGGTCCGCCCCGGCAAGGGGGGCGGGCTGGAGGGGGAGTTCTACCTGCCCCGTGAGGCGGCCGCCCGGCTGCGTGCGCTGCTGGACGCCTACGCCAAACCCAAGGCCGAGGGGGATGACCGTTCGTTGCAGGTCCGCCAGGCCGACGCGCTGATCGCGCTGCTGGAGCAGAAGATCGCCGCCGAGCTTCTGGTGCTGGTCAACGCCGAGTCCCTCCCCGCCGATCCCGAGGACGCCACCCCCGCCGACAGCACCCACGCCGACGACACGAGCGACCCCGACACCAGCGGCCCAGACACCAGCGCCCCCGGCGATACCGGCGACACGGGAAGCGCCGCCGATCCCGGCGACATCAAGGACACCGAGGACACAGGCGACAACGACGCCAGCGATACCCACGACACCGGTGACTGCGCCCCCCGCGACACCGGCGACATCGAGGACAGCGGCGATATCGAGGACACCGGTGCCAGTGCCCCCGAAGACACCAGTGCCAGCGGCCCCCGCGACACCGGTGACTGCGCCTCCCGCGACACGGGAAGCGTCGACGACCCTGGCGGTGCCAGTGCAGAGGCCGGGGCCGGTGTGGCTGTGGACGCCGCTGCCGAGAGTGCCGCCCTTGCTGCCGCCGGCCCCTGCGGTGAGGAGGCCGGCGGCTCCGGGGCCGGTCAGCAGCGGGCCGGTGGGCGCGGGCCGCGCGACACCGTGAGCACCGCCTCTGCCGAGGGCGGCGACACCGCACCCGTCAAGGGCGAGGACTGCGCCCGTGCCGAGGGGCAGAACCGGGCCCCCGCGACGGGGGACGACGGTGCCCTTGCCGAGGCGGAGGACAGCGTCGTTGGTGAGGCGGAAGCCACCGGCCCTGGGTGTCCTGACCAGATGGCCGACGCCGAGTTTCCCGGCGGCGGTGGCACGCCTCCGCACACAGCGCCTCCGCACACAGCGCCTCCGCACACAGCGCCTCCGCAGGCAGCGCCTCCGCAGGCAGTGCAGCCGGATCCTCCTCCCGAGGACGCCGCTGTGCGTCACACCCACGCCGGGCACCGGCCTGCGGGGGAGTGTCGGCATGGGCAGGGCACGCCTGGGGACCACGGCGACATCCGCTGCGGACAGCCGCCACCAGGAACGCCACAGGGAATGTCACCGGGGACGCCACCGAAATCGGCACCGGGATCGGCAGCGGAGGCGTCACGGGAGGCGCTCCTGGGGACGGCGGGGACGCTGCCGGGGGTGCTGGGGACGCTGGGTGCGGCGGTGCCGGGGTTGTTGCTGGTGACCGGGCAGATGCTGCCGGTCTCCGGCGTGCACCGCCTGGCCCGCACCAGCGCCCTGGTGCGCCTGGTCATGGACGCCGACGGGCAGGTGCTCGACATGGGCCGCAAAGTCCGCCTGGCCACCCCCGCCCAACGACGGGCGATCTTCGCCCGCTACGCCACCTGCTGGATCGACGGCTGCCCACTGCCCGCCACGATGTGCCAGATCGACCACGCCGACAACTGGAGCACCGGCGGCCTGACCGACCTGAAACTGCTCGGCCCCGCCTGCCAGTTCCACAACCGCGACCGCTACCGCCACCCCGGCCGCTACACCCGCCGCAAGGAAGGCACCGACCGATGGGCCTTCACCTACCACCGACTCCCAGGAGCCAGACGACTGCGGGAAGGACGACCAGGATGACGCGAGGTCTGTAGTGCGCTGTCCACAAGGTTCATCGGGGTCGAGGGAGCGGAGCGGAAGGGAGCGAGGACCGGAGCGAAGGCCCAGCGGAGCGGGCTTCGCGAGGACCGGAGGTTCCTTCCGGCGCAGTGAGCGACACGGCCAAGGTTCTTGGAGTGGATGGACCCGGCCAAGGTCCTTGGAGTGGTGACCGACCTCGCCAAGGTCCGCCAAGGTCTGTGGACAACGCACTAGTCGAACAGGCCGGGCGGGGGGACGGGGGCGAGGATGGCGTCGCCGTCGCGGATGGGAGCGGCTCCCGCGACCAGCCGGGTCAGGTCCTCGTCCGCCAGGCATCGAGCCTGGGTGAGGCCGCCCGCCGCCTTCCTGGTGAGCGCCTCGATCGGCAGGTCGCCGGGCGAGGCCGCCAGGACGACGTTGCCGAACCTGCGCCCGCGCAGGATGCCGGGCTCGGCCAGCAGCGCGACGTGCGGGAAGACACGGCTCACCGTGGAGGCGACCCGTTTCACGAAGGGCAGGCCCTTACCGTCCGCCACGTTGATCAGTGCGGTGCCGGAGGGGCGCAGGACGCGAGCGATCTCCGCCATGTACTGGACGGTCGCCAGCTCGACCGGCATCGTCGCGCCCGTGAACGCGTCGAGCACGAACAGGTCGGCCGAGTCGTCCCCGAGGTCCGCCGTCGCCGCGCGGCCGTCCATCACCCGGACCTTCAGCCGGGGCACCGACTTGAGGTTGAGCTGGTCGCGTACGAGCTGGACCAGCTCGGCGTCCGGCTCCACGACGATGTGGCGGGAGCCGGGCCGCCGTGCGGAGATGTAGCGCGGAACCGTGCAGGCCCCGCCACCGATGTGGACGGCGTCGAGCGGGCCCTCGGGCAGGCAGTCGATCACGCTCGCCATGAGCTGCGTGTATGAGAAGTCCAGATAGGTGGGATCGGTCAGGTCCACGTACGACTGGGGGACACCGTCCCTGATGAGCATCCACCCGTCCGGCCGGTCGAGGTCGCGCAGGAGCTCCACCTCGCCGAAGGTCACTGGATAGCGGCCTGGCAACGGTTCTTTGCTCCTTGCCACCTATGGCTCCTTTCACGTGATATGAGAACCGTATGCGGAACAGGGCCCTGCTCGCCCTCGTCATGGTCGCCGCGGCCATCTTCGTCTTCGGCGTTGCCGGACTCATTGTGTCCGGCAGGCAGGAGCCGGTTTCGGACTTCGTCGCCGCGCCGCGGGGGACACCCGCACCCGCCGGCCCGCAGACGCTCCAACTCCGCCCCGACTCGTCTCCTGAGCCGTCCCCCGCAAGCTCCCCGGAAGGCTCCCCGGACGAGACCGCCGCCGCCTATTTCCAGGCCTGGGTCAAGAGCGACTACGACGCCATGCGCGAACTGGTCGACGATCCCCCGGACGACTTCGCCGACCAGCACCGGGAGTTCGAGGATGCCGCTCTGTCGAGGTCGTTGCGGATCATGGTCGGCAACCTCGTACGCACCGGGGACGATACGGCCGAGATCCCCTTCACCCAGGAGCGGGACGAGCAGGACGCCGGCAAGTGGCGCTTCGACTCCAGCCTGCACCTGGCCGTACGGGACCTCACCTGGAAGGTCGTCTGGACGCCGGCCGTCCTGCACCCGGAGATCCAGCCCGGTGGAAGTCTCGTCAGGACCGAGCCGGACGCCGGGCCGCTGCGGCCGGTGACGAGGGAAGGGCGGGAGTTCCCGCAGAACTCGGGCGCCGAGGCGTACCTCGACAACCTGATGGCCCAGGGGGTGGCGCCCACGAACGGCGTGGCCGTGGGATGGGCGCTGGAGGTCGACAATCCGGGCATGCCGGCGAAGACCGTCCTGTCCTACAAGCCGGAGAAGCGGCCGGTCGGCGTACGGACCACGATCGACTATGCGGTGCAGGCCGCGGCGGCCCGGGCGCTCGACGGCGTGCAACGGGCCGCCATCGTGGCCGTGCGGCCGTCCACGGGGGAGGTTCTCGCGGTCGCGGACCGGCTGGGCGGCAAGGGGGCGTTCGATCTCAAGTACCCTCCCGGTTCGACGTTCAAGACGATCACGGCGGCGGCGCTGCTCAACAACGGGCTGTCTCCCGACAGCCCGGTGGACTGCCCGGCGGTCTACCAGATCCCCTTCCACCGGTCGATCCACAACTACAAGGACGAGAACCACGGGACGGTCACCCTGCGGCAGGCGTTCGCCCTGTCGTGCAACACCACGTTCGCCCGGCTGACGATCGAGCGGTTGAACGGTGACACGCTGGTCGATCAGGCCAGGGCGTTCGGCTTCCGCGCGGAGGGGGACAGCGGTGACACGTGGACGTGCGGCAGCCTGCAGCGGCCGGAGATCCCCGACGCGCTCGCCGAGGACTCCTTCGGACAGGGCACGGTCGAGGCGACTCCGCTGTGCATGGCGCTGGTCGCCGCCGCCGTGGAGAGCGGGGAGTGGCGGCAGGCCCGCCCGCTGGCGGACGAGGCGCCGCAGGGCGAGCTGCGGCAGAGCGTGCCCCTGCCGTCCAACGTGGCCGAGGGGCTGCGCTCGCTGATGAGCGCGGTCACGATCGACGGGACCGCCGCCGGGTCGGAGCTGCCGCAGGGGGTCGCGGGCAAGACCGGCACCGCCGAGGACGGGCAGGGCGGGCAGGACCACGCCTGGTTCATCGGCTACCGGGGCGACCTCGCCTTCGCCGTGTTCGTCGAGCACGGCGGCACCGGCCGCAGCGCCGCCGTGCCCATCGCCGCCCGCTTCCTGAAAGCCCTTTAGGACCCTCAGACGCCGGGCCAGGCGAACCGGTGCGTGTGGATCCCGAAGTAGGTGAACGCCTCGGCTCTGGTGACGCCCGGCACCCGCTTGACGTGGTCGTTGAGCACGCTGAGCAACTCGGCCGGTTCCCGGCACACCACCTCGGCGAACAGGTCGAACGAGCCCGCCGTGAGCACCACGTAGATCACGCCGGACAACTCGCTGATCCGGTCGGCGACCTCGTGCACGTCGCTGTCGACGCGGACGCCGATCAGCGCCATGACCGGCAGGCCCAGCGCCATCGGGTCGGTGACCCCGACGATCTGCACGACGCCCTCGTCGCGCAGCCGCTGCACCCGTTGCCGTACGGCGGGAGCCGACAGGCCGGTTGCCTCGGCGAGGGCGGTGTAGGAGGCCCGGCCGTCCCGCTGCAGCTCGCGCAGCAGGACCCGGTCGACCTCGTCGAGAGTCACGCGACCAGGTCCGCCACGGCCGCGGCGAACACCTCGTGGTGCAGGTCCACGTCGGCCTCGGTGGTGGCGGGGGACATCAGCGCCATGTTGTGGAACGGCGTGAGCAGCACGCCCCGGTTGGCCAGGTAGACGTGCAGGTAGTCGTCCAGGTCGGGGTCGCCGGCCGCGTTCGACTCGCCGCCGTTGCGGGGGGCCGGGCTGGTGAAGCGATACTCGGCGCGCGCCCCGAGCTGGGTGACCGACCACGGCAGGCGGTGCGCGTCGATCACCTCCTGGACGCCCTTGGTGAAGCGGGTCGCCAGCTCGGTCATGGCGGCGAACGCGTCGTCGGTGAGCACGTGCTCCAGCGTGGCGCGCATCGCGGCGACCGACAGGGCGTTGCCGGCGAGCGTGCCGCCGACGCCGCCCATGTCGACCAGGTCGAGTCCGTCCATCGCCTCGATGCGCGCGGCGACCTCGGCGGACAGGCCGTAGCCGCCGCTGGGGATGCCGCCGCCGATCGCCTTGCCGATCGTCACGATGTCGGGGTGCAGGTCCCAGGCCTTCGTGCAGCCGCCCGGGCCCGCCGAGAAGGTGTGCGTCTCGTCGTTGATCAGCAGGCTGCCGTACCGCCGGGTCAGCTCCCTGACGCCCTCCAGGTAGCCCGGCTCGGGCAGCACGATCCCGATGTTGGTGAGGGCGGGCTCCATGAGGACCGCCGCGACGTCGCCGTACGCCAGTTCGCGCTCAAGCGAGGGCAGGTCGTTGAACTCCACGACGCGCGAGGTGACGGTGGGATCGACCGGAGCGCCGACGTTGCCCTCGCGGGACACCTGCTCGCCGTCCGGGCCGACCACGATCAGCACCTCGTCGACGCTGCCGTGGTAGCAGTAGCTGTTCACGAGGATCCTGGGCCTGCCGGTGATCGCCCTGGCCAGCCGGATGGCCCACCGGTTGGCGTCCGTGGCCGTCAGCGAGAAGCTCCAGTAGGGCAGGCCGAACCGGCGGCCGAGCTCGGCGCCGACCCAGGCGGCGTCCTCGGTCGGCATCATCACGGTGGCGCCGCCCCGGCGGCCGAACCGGTCGGCGACGGCCTCCACGGTCGCCTGGGGGGAGTGCCCCGCCATCGCGCCCGTGTCGCCGAGGCAGAGGTCGACGTACTCGTGTCCGTCGAGGTCGGTGACGCGGGCGCCGTGAGCCTCGGCGAGGTAGAGCGGGAAGCCCGCGGCCGTCTTGTTCATCCACGTCATCGGCACACCGCCGAACAGGTGGCCTCTCGCCTGCTCGTACGCGGCGGCCGAGCGCGGGTTGCGCTCACGGAACGCGCCGCGCTCGCGGTCGAGGAGCCGGGCCAGGCGAGTACGGTCGATCATCATCCCTGCCTCAGAAAAGATCGCTGGAATCCGTGTAGACCACGGAATCTGAAGCAAAGGTACACAAACGCGTCTGAATCGTCACGCCAGGGCCGCGAGCGTCCGTCGCAGTCCCTCCACGATCGCGGCCAGCCCGACCTCGAAGGACAGGTCCGCCGGCGGCCGTCCGCTGGAGGTCGCGGCGTCGTCGCGGGCGCGCACCGTGGCGGTGAAAACGGGAACCTGCGGGGCCAGCGGGCCGGCGTCGAACATGTCGGGCGGCGCCACCAGGTCGAGCGCCGAGCCGAGGATGAAGGACTCCACGGCCACCATCACCGGGATGACCATCGCCTCGGGCCAGCCGCCGCGCCGCAGACCGGCGACGACCTCCTCGTACATCCGCAGCGTGCGCAGGGCTCCGGTGATCGGCAGCGTGGCCAGCAGCGAGATCGCGGGCGGGTGCGCGGCGAACGCGTCCCGGTAGCCGTGGGCCCACAGCACCAGCGCCTCGTCCCAGGGCAGCTCGGCGAACATCGAGGCGTCGATGGCGTCGGAGACGATCTCGCGGACCGCCGCCAGGATGTCGTCCTTGCCGGCCACGTGGTTGTAGAGCGAGGACGGCCGCACCCCCAGCCGTTCGGCGAGGGCCGCCATGGAGAACCCCTCGGCGCCGGCGTCGTCGATGAGAGCCAGCGCGGCCCGCGCGATGGCCTCCCTGCTCAGCACCGGCTTCGCCGGCCGTCCCGCCCGCCGCCGCATTCGGCCCGCAGCCCCCTTCCGCTTTGCCCGCCGACAACCTATCCTCATCCCACTAAACGAACGTCATTCGATTTATTGGGGACGCCCATGTCGCGCACCCTCTTCCACCGCACCCTCTTTCACGGCGGCGTCGTCTGGACGGGCACCGGCACGACCACCGACGCCCTGTCCGTACGGGACGGCCGGATCGAGGCACTCGGAGCCGCCGCCCTGGCGGGAACCCATGATCAGCGGGTAGACCTACGCGGCGGGATGCTGTTACCGGCCTTCGGCGACGGCCACTGCCATCCCGACCACGCCGGGTTCGAGGCGATGGGCCCGGAGGTCAGGGGGCTCGGCACGGTCGAGGAGATCGTCGAGGAGGTGCGCCGCCACGCCGCCGCCCATCCGGAAACCGAATGGATCATCGGCGGCGGCTACGACGCCACGATCGTCCCGGACGGCCTGTTCGACGCCCGATGGCTGGACGAGGCCGTGCCCGACCGGCCGGTCGCGCTGCGCGCCTGGGACTACCACACGTTGTGGTGCAACTCCGAGGCCATGCGGCGGGCCGGCCTGGACGCGTCGACGCCCGACACGCCCCGTGGCCGGTTCGCCCGCCGCCCCGACGGCGAGCTGCTCGGAACCATGATGGAGTGGGACGCGGTGGACGCCGTCCTCGCCGCCGCCCCCGCCCGCACCACCGAGGACCTCGTCACCGCGCTCGCCGCCGCCACCGAGGCGTACGCCGCGGCCGGGGTCACCTGGATCCAGGACGCGTGGGTGGAGCACGGCACGGTCGAGGCCTACCTGGAGGCGGCCCGCCGCGGGCTGCTGGCCACCCGGGTCAACCTCGCCTTCCGCGCCGATCCGGTGCGGTGGCGCGAGCAGCTCGCCGAGTTCGCCGCCGACCGGGAGCGGGTGCGAATGCTCGGGGACGACAGGCTGACGGCCGACACGGTGAAGTTCTTCGTGGACGGCATCCTGGAGAACCGCACGGCGTCGCTGCTGGCGCCGTACAGCGACGATCCCTGCACCCGCGGCATGCCCGTCTGGCCGTACGGCGAGCTGCTCGAGGCCCTGACGGCGGTGGACGCGATGGGCCTGCAGGCGCACCTGCACGCGATCGGCGACGCGGGCATCCGCACCGCGCTCGACGCGATCGAGCACGTGACGCGGGTGAACGGCCCGCGCGACCGCAGGCCGGTGATCGCCCACGTCCAGGTGCTCGCGGAGGAGGACCTGCCGCGGTTCGCCCGGCTCGGCGTGATCGCCAACCTCCAGCCCCTGTGGGCGCGCACCGATCCCCCGATGACGAAGCTGACCTTCCCCAGGATCGGGCCGGATCGGGCCCGGCGGCAGTACCTCATCGGCTCGCTGCTGCGCGCCGGAGTGCACGTATCCTTCGGCAGTGACTGGCCGGTGAGCGACCACCGCCCGCTGGCCGGGCTGCCGGTAGCGGTGACGCGGGAGAACGCCGAGCGTGAGCCGTCCGGCGGCTGGCTGCCCGAGGAGCGCATCGGCATCGAGGAGTCGCTGTCGGCGTACACCGCGGGGGTCGCCCACCAGGCGTTCGCCGAGGACGAGCGCGGCACCCTGGCCCCCGGCAAGGCGGCCGACCTGGTCTGGCTGGACCGCGACGTCCGGCGGCTGGACCCCCACGAGATCGCAGACCTGACGGTCGTCCTCGGCACGTGGACGGCCGGCACGAGAACATACCTCCCAGCCCACAGGAGTGGCGTATGACCGATTCCGCCGCCGGCTCCGGATTGAAGCGCGTTCTGGGCGTACCGGGCCTGACCTTGTTCGGCCTGACCTACCTCGCCCCCGTCGCCGTCTTCACCACGTACGGCGCCGTCACCCAGGTCACCGAGGGCCACCTGCCGGCGGCCTACGTGGTCGCCCTCGTGGTCATGCTGTTCACGGCGTTCAGCTACGGCAGGATGGCCAGGGCGTACCCCACCGCCGGGTCCGCCTACACCTACACCCAGCAGACCTTCGGCGGCCACATCGGCTTCATGACCGGGTGGACGCTGATGCTGGACTACCTGTTCCTCCCGATGATCAACTTCCTGCTCATCGGGATCTACCTGAACAGCCAGTTCCCCGAGGTGCCTCAGTGGATCTTCACCCTGGCGGCGCTGCTGCTCGTGCTCGTGCTCAACGTCGTCGGCATCACGGTGATGAACCGGGTCAACGTCCTGGTCGTGGGGCTGTCGGTGGTGCTGATCGTGGTGTTCGCCGCGCTGTCGCTGAAACACCTGGCCGGTCACCCCGCGCCGTCGCCCTTCGCCCCCTTCACGCCGGGGTCGAGCGTGTTCGCGGGCGCGGCGATCCTGGCGCTGAGCTTCCTCGGGTTCGACGCCGTCTCGACCCTGTCGGAGGAGGCGAAGGAGCCCCGCCGGGCGATCCCCCGCGCCATCGTGCTCACCACGCTCATCGGCGGCCTGCTGTTCGTCCTGGTCGCCTGGATGGGCAGCCTCGTCCACCCCGGGTACGACGACTTCGCCAACGCGGACACGGCCGGTGTGGACATCATGTCCGCGCTCGGCGGCGCGGCGTTCGAGACGATCTTCGTCGGGATCTACGTGGTCGGCGCCTTCGGATCCGCGATGACCACCCAGGCGAGCGTCTCGCGCATCCTCTACTCGATGGGCCGCGACGGCGTGCTGCCCCGCGCGGCCTTCGCCCGGCTGCACCCGCGTTTCCGCACCCCGGTCGTCGCCACGGCCGTGGTGTCGGCGGTCTCGCTCGTCGCGCTGTTCATCAGCCTGGACAACGCCGTGGTCATGGTCAACTTCGGCGCGCTCATCGCCTTCTCCATGGTCAATCTCACGGTCGTCAAGCACTACCTGTTCGACGAGGGGCGCCGGTCGGCCGGCGACCTGGTCCGGTACGGCCTGGTCCCGCTGGTGGGCTTCGCGTTGACGATCTGGCTGTGGACCAGCCTCTCGGGCGTCACGTTCACCGTCGGCCTGATCTGGATGGCGGTGGGCTTCGTCTACCTCCTCGCGCTGACGAGGATGTTCACCCGCAGGCCGCCGGTGATGAGCTTCTCGGAGGCCGAACCTACCCTTGCGGCCTGAAAAATGTCCTCTTCAGGTGCTATCTGAGCGGAAACCATTCACATAGACGCCCAGATATGAGGGAATCATCTCGTTTCCTAGCATGACGCGGAGGCGAAATGGACCCCACCACCGTGCACGACGCCCTCGCACGGCACCTGCTCGTCGACGGCTACCGTCTCGTGCTCGACCTGGACAGGAGCGCCGGATCCTGGCTGGTCGACGCCCGGGACGGCCGGAGGTATCTGGACTTCTACACGTTCTTCGCGTCGTCGCCGCTCGGGGCGAACCCGTTCGCCGACGACCCGGAGTTCGTCGCACTGCTCGGCCGGGTGGCCGCCAACAAGCCGGCCAACTCCGACATGTACACCGTCCACCTCGCCGAGTTCGTGGAGACGTTCCGGCGGGTGCTCGGCGACCCCGAGCTGCCGCACCTGTTCTTCGTCGAGGGCGGGTCGGCGGCCGTGGAGAACGCGCTCAAGTGCGCCTTCGACTGGAAGAGCCGCTGGAATGAGGCCCACGGCCGCCACCCCGGCCTCGGCACCCGCGTCCTCCACCTCACCCGGGCCTTCCACGGCCGCGGCGGCTACACGCTCTCGCTCACCAACACCGACCCCGTCAAGACCGACAGGTTCCCCCGGTTCTGCTGGCCGCGCGTCGACGTCCCCGCCATCCACTTCGGGGACGTCGAGCGGGCGGAGGAGCGGGCGCTGGCGCAGGCCAGGGAGGCGTTCGAGCGGTTCCGCCACGACATCGCCTGCTTCGTCGCCGAGCCGATCCAGGGCGAGGGCGGCGACAACCACATGCGCCCCGAGTTCCTCCAGGCGATGCAGGCGCTCTGCCACGAGTACGAGGCCCTGTTCGTCCTGGACGAGGTGCAGACCGGCGTCGGCCTGACCGGCACCCCCTGGGCGTACCAGCAGCTCGGCCTGGCCCCCGACATCGTGGCCTTCGCGAAGAAGGTCCAGGTCGGCGGCATCATGGCGGGCCGCAGGGTGGGCCTCGTGCCCGACAACGTGTTCCGGGTCAGCGGCAGGATCAACTCCACCTGGGGCGGCGGCCTGGTCGACATGGTGCGCTCCCGCCGGATGCTGGAGATCATCGAACGGGACGGCCTGATCCCGAGGGCGGCCATCCTGGGCGAGAAGCTGCTGGGCGCCCTCCAGGGTCTGGAGAGCGAGGGCCTGGTCGCCAACGCGCGCGGGCGTGGGCTGATGTGCGCCTTCGACGTTCCGGACCCCGGCGGGCTGGTCACCCGGCTCCGGGAGGAGCACGCGATCCTGGTCCTGCGCTGCGGCGAGCGGTCCGTACGGCTACGCCCTGCCTTGTCCGTCCAGCCCGACGAGCTTGAGTACGGGCTGGCCGGTCTGCGTGCCGTCCTCGGCGGGGATCGGGGCTGACGGCGGCGGGGGCGGGGGCGGGGGCGGGGGTTCGCCGCGCCAGCGGCAGATGGCCGTCATCCTCGAGTCCACGCCCAGCTTCGCGTAGATGCGGTTGACGTGGTTCTTCACGGTCTTCTCGCTCAGGAACAGCAGCCGCGCGATCTCGCCATTGGAGTGACCGGTCGCGATCAGCTCCATGACCTCGGCTTCCCGCTTGCTCAGCCCCATTGTGCGGTCGTCGATTCTCATCCGGCCTCCGTGGAAGACGATCAGAGATCGCCGAGGCCCCCGCACGGCGGTTGTGAGGCAGCATAACCCGCAACGTCCACCTTTGGGGAAAAGTGGACTGACTTGACCGGGTCAATGCCCTTCATGGACCGTGACGGTCTCGAGGTGCGGATCGGCGGCGATCTCCGCCTCGGTGAAGCGCTCGGTCACCCACCCGCCGCGCGAGAACAGCGCCGTCTGGTCGGTGTGGTGCGGCGACGCGGGGTTGGCGGACAGGGAGTAGGTGAGGACGGTCCGCGTGCGGGGGCCGCCGGGGGTGAGCTCGACGGCCATCATGAAGCTGGATCCGGTGTTCACCTCCGGGTAGCGCCCGTCCGTGCCCAGCGGTCCGCCCGTGCGCACCCGGTCGAAGCAGCCCTCCCCTTCGGTGCAGCCGGGAATCGGGATCGAGGAGTAGCTCTGGGCCTGCCCGGGGGTGAGCGTCAGGGGGATCCGGTTGGACCGGAAGAAGAGCACCGCGTCGGCGAGGGCCTGCCGTACGCCCGGGTCGTCGATCTTCAGCCCGCTCGGGGTGGTCAGCGGGCGCGCGGGGTCGAACGGCACCCGCCACGGGCTGAAGACCGGCTCTCCCGGCTTGGTGGGACGGCCCAGCCGGGTGAAGAACTCGCGCCACAGGACGGCGCCCTCACCGTCGAGGGTGGCCCGCCCGTCCCACTTCCCCAGCGTCCGGCAGGCGTCGCGGAGCTCGGGGCGGGAGCGGCACAGCTTGAGCAGGTCGTCGCGCATCAGCTCGAAGGTGAGGTTGCGCTTGCCGCGCACCGTGGCCTGCAGCGTCTCCAGCGTGAAGCCGGGCGCGCCGAGCCCGTCGGCGCCGGACAGCCGCCGGGCGATCATGTCGAGGCTGACCCGGGGGCGCGGCTCCAGGTCGGTGCCCGTCTCGCCGTACGCCTTGGGATAGCCGGTGAGCGGCTTCGCCGGGTTCGTCATCCAGTAGGTGTTGTTGGAGTTGGCCACGTAGTCGGCGCGGACCAGCCGCGGCTGGTTGCCCGGTCCGAAGATGCCCGGCACGACGGCGTCGCCGTCCCTGCCCCACAGGCACGCGGAGGTCGAGCCGTCCAGCACGTACGCGTCGAGGCCCTGAACCGGCGAGGGCCCGGGAGAGGACGCCGCGCAGCGCTTCGCCTCGGCGTCGGTGACGTGGGGGACGACCGAGGTGTCGGCGAAGTAGGCGGTCCCGCTCGCGTCGGTGGCGAGGGTGTGGACGAACGGCATCCCCTGGTGGGTCCGCTGGGCCGCGCGCAGCTCGTCGAGGCCGCCCGCCCTGGCCATCGCCAGCCACTCGTCGGCCGCCCGCAGGTTGGCGGCGTTGGCGTCGGCCAGCGCGTACGCGGCCTCGTCGGTGTGGCCGACCGCGAGCACCGGGCCGTAGCGGGAGGTGAGGAGCGTGTGGCCGGAGACGGTGCCGTCCGGCAGGGTGACCTCCACCTCCTGCTCGCCCATCGGCTCCGCACGGCCGTCCACCATGTAGCTGTGGCCGTCCGCGAGCTTCAGCCGGTAGACGGTGAAGCGCTGGGCGTGGGAGACGGTGTGAGTCCAGGCGACCCTGGCGTTGTGACCGATCTGGACGACCGGCGTGCCGTACAGGCTGCCGCCGGAGACGTCGAGCACGCCGGGGATGGTGAGCTGGACCTGGTAGAAGCGGCGGATCCCCTGCCAGGGGAAGTGCGGGTCGGCCAGCACCATGCCGCCGCCCCCGCGCGTGGCCTGACGGCCCAGCGCCCAGGCGTTGCTGCCCGCGGCGGGCTTGGGCTCCGGTCCCTCGGCCTCGCGTTCGGCGATTCCGGTGATGGCCTCCTTCAGGCTGGAGCTCGAGACCATCCGGCTGAGGTCGAGCAGGTTGTTCCACATGTCGTCGGCGGTGATCGGGCCGACCCACGCCTTGCCCCGGCAGGTGGGGTCGGGCAGGTTCGCCACGCCGGTGTCATCGAGGTAGCGGTTGTATCCGGCGACGTAGCCGTCCACCAGGCGGCGCAGGTCGTCGCTCGGGCCGACCGGCGCGGGCCGGGCCAGCAGCCGCCGTACGACGCCGGAGTCGGCGACGCTCTTGTAGTAGACGTCGCTGGCGAGGTTGGCGACCGGTCTGACCGGGTCGTCGGACTCGGCCTTCGGGCCGAAGTAGCGGGAGCGTTCGCCGCGCAGCGTCACCACCCAGGAGGCCAGCGTGCACAGGTTGTCCTGGGCGAAGGCGTAGCCGTACCCGAATCCGAGGCCGCCGTAGTCCTTGGCGGTGATGTGCGGGATGCCGTACTCGGTGCGCCGGATCGTGGCCGAGTAACTCCCGCCGGCCGCCGTCGCAGGCGCTGCCGCGACGGCGGGGGCGAGTAAGGCCAGCGCGATCGCCAGTGGCCTGATCTTCATCGGGCTCCTATTCGAAACGTGCGTTGTCGGGCGTGGTCATGCGCCGCAGCAGCGGCAGCGTCGTGAGGATCACCAGGAGGGAGGCGGCCAGGCCGGTGCCGAGGGAGGCGAAGTAGACGGGTCCCGGCATCGCGAACGACGCGCTCTTCATCGCGAGGGCGTCGATGAGCGGCTCGGCCACGCCGAAGCCGGCGCCGGCGGCGAGCGCGGCGGCCAGCACGAGCGGCAGCGCCGACTCCAGCAGCACCACCGCGGCCAGGGTGCGCGTGGGCGTGCCCGCCAGCCGCAGCAGGGTGAACGGCTGCCTGCGCTCCACCAGCCCGCCGCCGGCCGCCACCACGAGGCCGCAGGCACCGGCGACCAGGGTGAGCCCGACCATGGCCAGCGCGACGTTCTCCGCCCGGGTGTAGAGGTCCGCCCTGACCTCGGCGACCTCGGCGAAGGTCATCGGCGCTTCGACGGTGTGGCCGGACAGCAGGGTGCGCAGCCGCTCCAATGTCGCAGGATCGCGTGTGGTGATCATGACGGCCGCCAGGTCGAGCCCGTCGGCGGAGGCGGGCGGGCTGGCCGGGCCCGCCAGCGGAAGGAGTCTGTCGACGGTGAGAGGGTTGTCGGCGCCGATGATGCGGGCGAAGTTGCCCGCCACGGCCCGGGCGCCCCTGCTGCCGATGTTCACGGGGCAGCGGCCGAGCACGGGGAAGCGGGCCAGGTCGGAGCACTCGACGACGTACGGCGCGGGCGGCGGGCCGTCGGGCCGCGGGGGGACCTTCTCCGTGTCTGCCCGGGCGTAGATCGGCAGCACCTCAACGCCCGGGTGGGCGCGCAGCCGGTCGAGCAGCTCCGTCCCGGCCCGCGGTGACAGGCCGGAGACGCCCGGCCGGTCGAACCTGGCGCCCAGAACGTCGTTGAGCGTGCCCCCGGCCACCTTCTGCTGGCCGGCGACCACGGTCGGCACGAGGGCCGCGATCGTCGTCCCGATGAACACCGCCAGCACGAGCCCGCTCACCGACCTGAAGGCGGTCTTCGGATCGGCGGCCAGGCGCCGCGCGGCCAGCAGCGTCGCCCCGCCCCGGGTCAGCCGGGCGGCCAGGCGGGCGGCGACCATGGTCAGCCAGGGTCCGGCCAGCATCAGCCCGACCATGACCAGCGCGAGCGCGACGACGGCCAGCAGATCGTCGGGCTTGCCGTTCCGGTACACCGGGCCCGCGAACATCCCCAGCCCCGCCAGCAGCGGGATCACCCGCCACGCTCGCGGCGGGGACGCGGCGGTCTTCCTCGCCACGCCGAGCGGCGAGATCCGCACCCGGCGCAGCGACCACAGGGCGGCGCAGGCCGCCACGACCGGCACGCCGCCGAGCACGGCCGCGTACTGCCAGGCGTGCGGAGCGACCAGTTCGGGGAAGAACCGGGCACCGGTGATCCGCACCCCGGCCACGGCCGGCCGTACGAGCTGGAAGATCGCGAAACCGGCCAGCGTGCCGGCCAGCGCGCCCAGCGCGGCGTCCACCGCCGCGAGCACGTTGACCTGCCGCGTGGTCGCGCCGACCAGGCGGATCGCGGCGAAGCGGGTCTCGCGGCGAGCCGCGGCCAGCCGGGTGGCGGTGCCCACGAGCACCAGCATCGGGACGATCAGCCCGACGGCGGCGACGCCGAAGCCGAACCGGTAGACGTCCGCGCTGTCGTCGGCCGCGGGCATGGTGGAGACCGTGGAGACAGTGGAGCGCGTGGAGACCGTGTCGACCTGCCTGGCGCCGGGCATGGCGGCGACCTGATCCGGCGTCCGTCCCACCACGACGACCAGTTCGTCGGGCCCGGACAGCGCCGCCTCGCCGATCAGCCCGGCCCGCGTGCCGGGGAAGCGGGCGGCCAGCTCCTCACGGGGAGCCGAGTCCAGCAGCGCGGCCAGCGCGGGCGAGGCGTAATACTGCCCCGGGCCGGGCATGCGGGACAGTCCGGGGACGACCGGCGCCCGCGTGCCGAGCGCGGCGGCGTCGAGCCTCTTGATCGTCCGGCCCGCGTAGAAGTCCTCGTGGTAGCTCCACAGCGCGCCGTCGGCCGTCGCGTCGAGGGCCCAGCCGCTGGGCGCCGAGCCGGTCGTGCACTCCCAGCAGGGACGGCCGCCGGTGGCCTGGAAGGCGTTGAACAGCGACAGCGTGGCCAGCAGCACCACGACGCCGGCCGCCACCCCGACGACGATCAGCGCCAGCCTGGCCGCCGCCTCCCTGCCGCTGCTCAGCGACAGCCGCAGGCCCAGCCGGATCATCGGACGGCCCCGGTCGTGTACGGGTCGGAGACACGGCCGTCCCGCACCACGACCTCCCGGTCGGCGCAGGCGGCCACCCGGGCGTCGTGGGTCACCACGATCACGGTGGCGCCCTCCTCGCGGGCCAGGCCCACCAGCAGGTCCATCACGTGCTCGCCGGTGAGCGTGTCCAGCGCGCCGGTCGGCTCGTCGGCGAACACGACCCGCGGCCGCGTCACCAGCGCTCTGGCGATCGCCACGCGCTGTGCCTGCCCGCCGGACAGCTCCCCGGTGCGCCGGCCGCCCAGGTCGGCCAGCTCCAGCCGCTCCAGCCATTCGGCCGCCCGCCGCTCCGCGTGCTTCCTCCTGGTGCGGCCCAGCAGCAGCGGCAGCATCACGTTGTCGGCCGCGGTCAGCTCCGGCACGAGCTGGCCGAACTGGAAGACGAAGCCGAAGGCGGTGCGCCGCAGCTCGCTGCGGCGGCCGTCGTCCAGGGTGTCCAGGCGGCGGCCGTCGAACCACACCTCGCCGCTGTCCGGCGTGAAGATGCCGGCCAGGCAGTGCAGCAGCGTCGACTTGCCCGACCCGCTGGGACCCATGATCGCCACGACCTCGCCCGCCGCCACCGACAGGTTCGCCTCCCGCAGGGCGGGCGTGCTGCCGTAGGAGCGGCTGACTCCCCGAGCCTCGATGATCACGACCCACGCACCATTTCGGCCAGCGCCCCCAGCCGGGCCTGGGTGACGTCGATCCACCGCAGGTCCGCCTCCAGGTGGAACATGGCGTGGTCGGCCAGCAGGGCGTCGGTCAGGGGGCCGCCGCGCTTGACCTCCGCCAGTTCCCGCATGCGCCGCATGTGCGTCGCGCGCTGCGCGTCCAGGTAGGCGGCCGCGTCACGGCCCAGCATCAGTGCCAGCACGACCTTGGTGAACAGCACCGTCTGCAGGTACGGCTCGGCCGCGACCGGCTCGGCCAGCCACGTGGCGACCTCCTGTCTGCCCAGGGGGGTGATGGCGTAGCGCTTGCGCTCAGGCCCGTCGCCCGGTTCGCTCTGCCCGGTGACCTTGCCGTCCCTGGCCAGGCGGCCGAGCGTGGAGTACACCTGCCCGAAGGGCAGCGGCCTGCCCCGGCCGAAGAAGGCGTCGTAGTCGCGTTTCAGGTCGTATCCGTGGCTCGGCTCCCGTTCGAGCAGGCCGAGCAATGCGAGGGGAACGGTCATGCCCGCAGACTATACGCTGAGGGTATATACGCGAGGGATAAGTGCCGACGAAAAAACGAACGGCCGGTCCGTCGGGACCGGCCGTTCGCCGTTGGGGTGAGTGATGGGACTTGAACCCACGACATCCAGGACCACAACCTGGCGCTCTGCCAGCTGAGCTACACCCACCATGTCCGCCGCGTTCGAGGCGTACGAAGAAAGTGTAGCGGTATTTCGGAGTCCTCCGCGCCTCCAATACCGCTCGCCTCACCTCATGATCCGGAGACGGCCTCCGCGACCTCGCGGGCGGTGGCGGAGTCGGGGCCGGGCTGCGGCACGAAGACCGCGGCGCGGTAGTAGCGCAGCTCCCTGATGCTCTCGGTGATGTCGGCCAGCGCGCGGTGCCCGCCCTGCTTCTCGGGAGAGGCGAAGTAGACCCGGGGATACCAGCGGCGGGCCAGCTCCTTGATCGACGAGACGTCGACCATCCGGTAGTGCAGGAACGCGTCCACCAGCGGCATGTCCCGGGCGATGAACGCGCGGTCGGTCGCGATGGAGTTGCCGCACAGCGGCGCCTTCTTGGCCTCGGGCACGTGGGAGCGGATGTAGTCGAGCACGACGGCCTCGGCCTCCGCCAGGGTCACCCCCGCCGCGAGCGCCCGCAGCAGTCCCGAGGCCGTGTGCATCTCCCGAACGACCTCGGACATCTGCTCCAGCGTCTCGGCGGGGGGCTTGATGACGACGTCCACGCCCTCATCCAACTGGTTCAGCTCGCCGTCGGTGACGATACAGGCCACCTCGATAAGCGCGTCACGGCCGAGGTCGAGCCCGGTCATCTCACAGTCGATCCAGACCAGCGGGTCAGTCATGGCTCAAGAGTAATGCTGAAGGGTAATGAGGACGTCACTGAGATTGGAGCGAGTCCTCCAGGCGCTTGATGACCGACTGGTCCAGGTTGTCCGGCACCGAGACGTACAGCATCGCGGGACGGGCGTTCTGGCCGCGGTCCACGAGGACGATCGCGCCCTTCTCCTTCTTCCACTTCAGGCCGTTGGCCTCGGCGACCTTGGTGAAGTCCATCTCGAACTCGATGACCCAGCCCTGCTTGCCGCTCACGGTCAGCGCCTCGTTGCGCAGGATCTTGCGCTCGTGCTGGATGCCGTAGAAGTACGGATCGTAGGTGAGCAGCAGCGCCTGAGACAGTTGCCCGAAGCTCTGCGGGCCGCTGTAGGGGAAGATCTGGGGCACCTCGGCGGTGTAGACGCTGCCCACCCAGTCGTTGCCCCTGCCGTCGTAGTTCGTCTGGGACGTCGTCTGGCAGGCGCTCGTCCACAGCGGTCTCGCCGGGTCGGCCGGGTTGTTGATGTTCTTCGACTCCGGCACCTGCCACTTGTCGCCCGGGTACGCGTACGACAGGCCGGTCACCGGGTCCTGGATGCGGTCACCGGACGGCTGGGGGAGCTGGGGCAGCGCCGGGGTGGACTGCTGCGGATCCGGCTCGGGCGGCACGGTCTGGTCGAGCTGCGGGGCCGTCGCGGTGATGTCGGGCCGGGCCATGGCCGTGCCGGCGCGATCGCGCAGGACGATGACCGCACCGCCGATGACCAGCGCGAGCACGACCACCGCCGCGATGCCGCCCACGATCCACGGCCAGACCGGCGCCGTACGCCGCGGCGCGCCGAACTCGGGCATCGGAAGCTGCGCCGTCTGGTTCGGAGGCCCCCACTGGGGCTGCGTCCACTGTGGGGCCTGCTGTGGGGCCTGCTGTGGGGCTTGCTGCGGGGCCTGAGGCGGCGCCCCGGCCTCCTGCCCGGGAGCGTGGGTGGCGTCGGTCCACTGGGTGCCGTCCCACCAACGGAGGAGAGGGGAGCCGTACGGGTCCGGATACCAGCCGGCGGGGGTCGTCGTCATGCGCGCCACACTAATGAAATCAGCATTTGTAGGTGAAACTTGCCTTGTCCTGGATCGGCTTCCCCGTCGTCGTGGGGGACAGGACACGGAGCGTGGCGGTGCCCTTGAACGAACCCGATCCGGTCACCTTCCAGTGCAGGGGGAGGTCCACCGACGTGTCACCCGAGGAGATCCGCTGCTCCTGCTCCAGCGGCTCGCGGTCGTCGCTGCGGATCCAGAGGTAGCGGATCGTCCCGGCCTCGCCGTTGGTCGTGACGACGCCCACGAAGTCGGCCCTGCCGTCGCAGCGCACCGTCTTCTTGGGCGCCTTGACGTCGACGCCGCTCACCGCGAGCGGCGCGCCGGGAGCCTGGCGCAGCCAGAGGATGACCACCGCGATCAGGATCGCCAGCAGCAGTGTCCCCGCCCACGCCGTCGTACGCCTCCGGCGCCGCCGGGGAGCCGCTTCGGTGGTCTGGGTGGCCGTGATGGCGGCGGAGGTCTGCCCGGACCGCCAGATCTGCGCGGCCGTGGTCTCGGTGGGCACACCCGGACCGAACCGCATCATCACGTCAGCGGGGCCGTCCGCCGCACCCGGCAGGTCGAGCAGGGTCATCACCTCTCCGCCGGAGGAGCCGGTGGCCGCGCCGGCGGGGAGTTCGGGGGACGCGGGCGCGTGGAAGCCGTGTGCGGCCTGGGCCAGCCGGTCGCGGCCCATCCCGGGGAACGCCTCGCGATCGGCGAGCAGGGTGTCCCGCGCGGCGGCCAGCCCCTGGGCCGAGGCGGTGGCGGACGCACGCCGCAGTGCCGCAGCGGCGTGTCCCTGAGCGCAGTTCGCGGCCAGCGCGCCGGCGAGCGCGGCCCAGGCAGCGACGTCCTGCTCCGCGGACGCGGGCTCGCCCCGCAGCGCCCGCAGCAGGCCGCGCTCGGCCAGCAGCGCCGCACCGTTCTCCGCGATCACGATCGTGCCGGGATGCAGCGCGCCGTGGGCCAGCCCGGCGGCGTGTACGGCGAGCAGCGCCTGTGCGGTCTCCAGGAGGACGGTCGCCGCGCCGCCCGGGTCGAGCCGGCCGGCGGCCAGGAGGTCGGCGACGGCCGGCATCGCCCGTCCGGTGATCAGCCAGACCTCGTCACGCGCGGCCACCAGGTCGACCACGGGCAGCAGCCCGATCGGCCCGCCTCGCTGGAGACGCACGTCGGCGCCGACCGCCGCGACGAGCCGTTCGCGTGCCTGAGCCGTCGCGACGCCCGCGGGATCGAACCGCAGCACGCCGGACGGCCGCCCGTCGGGGGAGACGGCGTCCGCCCAGGTGCCGACCTCGCCGGGCCGGGTGCGGCCGGTGAGCCGGTGCCCCGCGACCGTCGCGCCTTCTCGCATCTACCGCCGCCTTCGGTGCCGTCCGCGCATGCGTCCCATGGCCAGTGTGGCGGGAACGAGGCCGGTCGTCACCAGGCCGGCGGCGAGCACGCCGATCGGAGCCTCCGACGAAGCACCGGGCGAGAGCGTCAGCGTGGGCTGCTCGGAAGTGTCGGACTGCGTGGGCTGGGGCGAAGGCTGGGTCGAGGGCTCGGGCGATGGCTGCGTGGGCCGGGACGTGGGCCGAGACGTGGGCTGGGTGGTGGCCTGGCTGGGAGCCGGCCTGCTCGTCTGCGGGTTCTGCGGCAACGTGACGGGCGAGTCGTCAGAGGGGCTCGGCTTCGGCGAGGGCATCGGCCTGCGCGTGGGCTTGGCGGTCGGCGTGGGCTTCGGCTTCGGCTTCGTGCTCGGCGAGGGGCTGGGCCTGCGGGTCGCCCGGTCGGTCGCGGTGGGCCGCACGGTCGGCCTCGGCGAGGCGCTCGGCTCGGGGGTGGTGGCCGCCGGGGTGGGGGTGGCCTCCTCCGGCTCCTCGGTGGGCTCGTCGCCGGTGTCATCGCCGGTGTCGTCGGTGTCGTCTTCGACCTCGGTGGACGGGAGGTCGGCCGCGGGCGGGCTCGACGTCTCGATCGTCGTCCCGGCCTGCAGGGTCGTGCCGCTCACGGTCTGGACCAGCGCCACCGTTCCGCCCGCGATCACGACCATCCCGGCCAGGGTCAGGCCGATCTTCATGCGGGTCCGGCCCAGCAGCCCGCCGAGCCTCGTCTCGGCCAGCGCGGTGCCGCTCTCAGGGGCCTTCTCCTTCAGCGGGAAGAACGGCACGAGCAGCCCGGCGAGCGCCGCGAGCCGGCGCCGTCCGCGCTCCTCCCAGGCCGGGCCGTACGCGCCGGCGGCGACGATCTCCAGCTCCCGCAGGAACTCCTCGGCCGACGTGAACCGGTCCTCCGGCCGCTTGGCCATGCCGCGCTCCACGAGGTCGCGCAGCGGGGGCGGCACCTCGTCGGTCGGAGGAGGGGTCGCCTGGTGCTGGCGGGCCAGCGCGGCCATGTTCTGCGCCCGGAACGGCCTGCCGCCGGTGAGGCACTCGAAGAAGACGACCGTGGCGGCGTAGACGTCGCTCGCCGGCCCGGCCTTGCCGCCCGCCCACTGTTCCGGGGCCATGTACGGCGGCGTGCCGGCCGCCCTGACCCCCTCGCCGGCCTGCGCCGCGATGCCGAAGTCGACGAGCTTGCTGGTGCCGTCGGCCTCGACCATGACGTTCTCGGGCTTGTAGTCCCGGTGGACGACGCCGATGGAGTGCGCCGCGGCCAGGCCGAGCAGCGAGCCCTTGAGCACGGTGAGCGCGGCCTCGGGGCCGGTCGGGCCCTCCGAGCGGAGCATCGCGCGCAGCGAGACGCCGTCGATGAGCTCCATGACGATGGCCGCGCCGCGGGCGGTCTCGACGTACTCGTAGAAGCGGGCCGCGTGGGGGTTGGGGTCCATGGCGGCGAGCAGGCGGGCCTCGTGCCGGAACCGGGCGACGAAGTGGAGGTCCGTCATCATCTCGTCGGACAGGTACTTGATCGCCACCGGAACGTCGTCGGCGTCGTGCCGTGCGAGCACCACCCGCCCGGCGCCCCCGGTGCCGAGTTCACGAATCTCCGTATAGCCGGGGACGCGCCAGGCGCCCGTCTGGCCGTGCATAACGGTCTGTCTCCTCATCGCCTGGGGCCCCCGCCAAATAACGAGACCGTAGCTTAGTGACGGACCGCCCAATGCGCCGAGAAGTCACGATTTAGTCAGTCGCGCCTGTCAGGAACGGCCCCGGTCCCTGACATGCGGGGGGACCGGGACGCCGGGCGCGAGGCGCGGGTCGGGCTCGGGGGCGCCCCACGACACGGCGAGCGGCAGCACGCCCGCCCAGACGGGCAGGTCGTAGTCCTCCTCGTCGTCCTTCGGCGGCCCCTGCCGGATCTTCACCGACGCCTCCTCCAGGGACAGGGCGACCACGGCGGTGGCGGCCATCTCCTTGCGGTCCGGCAGGCGTACGACGTCCCACTGCCCGGGGGCGAGCTGCTCGGTGAGGGCCCGCAGGCCGGCGAGCCGTTCCTCGGGGTCGTCCACCATCCGGGCGAGGCCGTAGACCATGGCGGACCGGTAGTTCACCGAGTGGTGGAACGCGGAGCGCGCCAGCACGATGCCGTCGAGGTGGGTCACGGTGACGCAGACCGGGTTGCCGAGCGTGGCACGCAGCGAGGTCGCGCCGGTGGAGCCGTGCAGGTAGAGCGTGTCGCCGATCCGCCCGTAGCCGGTGGGGACCACCATGGGGGACCCGCCGGCCAGCACGCCGAGGTGACAGATGAGGCCGGCGTCCAGGATCGCGTACAGGTCGGCGCGGTCGGTCCGGGCGCGGTCTTTCGAGCGGTTAAGGGTGGTACGGGCGGTTGTGGAGAGCATGTCCGTTACGTTAGGGAGAAGTGGACCGGTGGAACACGTCCACTCGGTGCCCATACGGAGAGACCACTTTGCGTCTGACGATCGATGTGCCGCTGGCGGTGGACCGCGAGTCCCCGGTGCCGCTCGCCGTCCAGGTGGCCGGCCAGCTGCGGGATGCCATGCGCACCGGCCGGCTCAGGGCGGGGGAGCGGCTGCCGTCCACCCGGAGCCTCGCCTCCCTGCTGGGCGTCAGCAGGACCGTCGCGACCGACGCGTACCAGCAGTTGTACGCCGAGGGGTGGCTGGACGGGCGGCACGGCTCGGGCACCTATGTGGCCGACGACGCGCTGCCCTATGAGAAGGCGGACGGCCAGGCCGTCCGCGCCCGCCGGGGCGTCCACCGGGAGGAGGCGCCCGCGGGGGTGGTGGACCTGCGGCCGGGACGCCCGTGGGTGCTCGGCTACGACACGGCGGCATGGCGGCGGGCCTGGCGCTCGGCCGGCGAGCTCCCGCTGAACGCGTTCCCCGACCCCTACGGCCACCCCGAGCTGCGCGAGCTGCTGGCCGAGCACCTGCGCAGGGCCAGGGCCGTGCCGGTGGGCGCGGGGAACGTCATGGTCACCAGGGGCACCGGCAACGGCCTCGACCTGATCGCCGCCACGCTGCTCGGGCCGGGGACCCGGGCCGGGGTGGAGGAGCCCGGCTGGCGGGCCGCCCGGCGGATCTTCGCCTCCCGGGGGGCGGAGGTCGTGCCCTGCCCGGTGGACGAGCAGGGCGTGATCGTCGAGGCGCTCCCCGACGACCTGCGGGTGCTCTACACCACGCCCGCGCACCAGTTCCCGGTCGGCGGCAGGCTGCCGATCCCGCGCAGGGAGAAGCTGCTCGCCTGGGCGCGCAGGACCGGCGCGATCGTCGTCGAGGACGACTACGACGCCGAGTTCCGCTACGACGTCGCGCCGCTGCCCGCGCTCTACGGGCTCGACCCCGGGCGGGTGGTGCTGCTCGGCACGCTGTCGAAGTCGCTCGGCCCCGACGTCGGGCTCGGCTGGCTGGTCGCCCCCGCGGACCTGCTCGAGGCCGTCGCCGAGCGCCGGACGCACCTCGCCGACCGCACGTCGGGGCCGGTCCAGCGGGCCGTGGCGACCCTGCTGGAACGCGGCGACCTCGACCGGCACCTGCGCAGGATGCGGCTGGAGTACGCGCGCAGGAGGGCGGCCATCGTCGAGGCGCTCGGGCCGTACGTGCGGGGTGACACGGCCGGGCTCCACGTCATGGTCGCCCTGCCCGCCGGCGTGGTCCCCGGCCTCGTGCGGCGGGCCGGGGAACGCGGCGTGCTCCTGGACACGACCGAACCCCACCACCTCGGGCCGCCTCGGGTGCACGGCCTCGTGCTGGGCTACGGCTCGGCCTCCCGCGCCGACGTGCGGCGCGGGTGCGCGGTGATCCGCGAGCTCATACCTCCTGAAGAAGCCTGAGCTCGTCTCTCGGCAGGGAAACCTCCAGGTTGAGCGCATCCTCGCCGATGATGCGGGCGATGTCGATCGACCCCGGGTCGCCCTCCCTGGTGCCGGGCACCTGGGAGTGGCCGAAGTGCCCGCCCCGAGCCCACAGCCGTTTGCTGCGCTCGGCGGCCAGGGAGTGCGGATAGGGCAGTGGAGGCCCGGCCGGCCAGCGGCGCGGCACCTCCCAGGAGTCGAGCCAGGCCAGGATCTCGTCCAGGCCGTCGAGTTTGGTGTCGGTGAACGGTTCCCTCGCCGAGCCGATGACTTGGATCTGCACGCAGACCCGTCCGTTCCTGCCCAGGTCCGCGGTGAGCCCGCCGCCCGCCCGGGTGGGCGGGAGCAACTGGACGATCTCGCCGGTCACCGGGTTCCACACCAGGTGGGAGGGCCGGCGGAGCTGGACCAGCCGCTGGGCGACGGACCTGGCGGAGACCCCTTGGGGATCGGCGGGCCAGATGAACCAGACGGTCCTCGGGGCTCCTCCGAGCATCGCTCCGGAGTCCCCGGGGGAGGGAAGTCGGCTTGCGCCGGGCAGCCATGCTTGGGCCACAATGCCCCCTCAAATCCTCGGTCGCGTCGTTTTTCCCCTTTCAAACTTCCGCTGACACCTCGCGAATCCTGATTGTTACTGGCGGGTGCCAATCTTCCTACATTGGTGTAACAAATGGTGATTTTGTGACGGATGTGTCAGAGAGAGGGAGTCGCCACGGCGTCGCCGGCCGGAGGCTCGGTCGTAGGGCTGGTCGTGGGATCGCTCGTGGGATCGGTGGTGGTGTCGGGGGTCGGGTCGGGCACCGGGTCGCCGTCGCCGTTCCCCTCCCGGCCGTCCCAGGTCACCCGGCACGAGGGCCGGCCTGCCGAGGACTCGAAGGTCACCGTGCCCCTGCCCGGAACGCCGGGATCGACGACGGCGAGCGTGAGGCGGCCGCTCGCTCCCGCGCGGAGCCTGCCGTGCCGGGGCGAGACCGCGATCCCGCCCGAGGTGACGGCCGTCCACTCGATCACGGCGCCGCGCGCGGCCAGCGTGATCGACGCGCCCGCGGCCCCGCCCAGGTCTCCGGGGCACAGCGCCGTCAGCGCCGGCTTGGGCGCGCGTGGCGTACGGGTGGGAGAGGGCCGCGACCGCCCCGAGGGTGCGGTGGGGTGGGGCGGGGCGGTCGCGGCCGATTGGGGGGAACCGTCTTGTGGGGGTGTCTCGTCTCCGGATGCGCCGGGCGTCGCCGTGGGCGGGTCGCCTTCCTCAGGGCCGAGCGCCAGGTTTTCAGGATCTTCGGGGGCAGGATCTTCGGGGGCGGGATCTTCGGGGGCCGCCGTCGGGGGTACGCGTATCGTCTCGAGGCGCTCGGCCGGAGCCTGCCCGGAGACCAGCGCGAGCCCGCCGGCCGTGCCGAACACGCAGACGGCGGCGAGCATGACGGGGGCGGCCCGCAGCGGGCGGGAGCGGGCCCGCCCGCGCCCTGTCCGCCCGCGCCCTGCCCGCCGGCGCTCTGTCCGCCCGGGGCCTGCCCGCCTGCCGGTGGTCGCCGGGAAGCCGCGCCGGTCGAGCTCGGCCGTGACGGCGGCGGTGGCGCCGTCGCGCCCGTCGGCGTGGAGCACGGACTCGATCACCCGGCCGCGCAGCGAGAGCGGGGGAAAGGCGACGGGGATCATGTCGAGCAGCCGCTCGGCCGACACGTGCCTGCCCCTGCCCTCGCGGCAGATCTCACAGGCCGCGATGTGCCTGCTCAGCCGCTTGCGCAGGGGAGAACCGAGGGGACCGTCCTGCCATGCGGCGCCCACGCCGTGGTCGACCAGAGCCGACAGCTCCGGGCAGTGGGCCCGGCCGACCCTGGCCAGCACGAGGGCCGCGGCGGCGTTCTCCAGGTGGTCGCGGGCCCGGGTGAGCCGCGCCGACACCTGCCGGGAGGCGAGCCCGAGGACCGATCCGATCTCGGCCGACGTCAGGCCGTGCCGTACGGCGAGTTCGAGCACCTCGCGTTCGTGGTCGCCGAGCTCTCCCAGCGCCTCCCGCACCAGCGCGGCGAGCGGAGGGTCCGCGGACTCCTCCACCTCGATGACGGGCCCGGTGACCGCCTTCCCCCGCTGAGCGGCCCCTCTTCGGGCGGTGCTGTGGAACCGGGTCAGGGCGTACAGCCACGCCCGCAGCCGCGCCGGTTCCTTCAACCGGTCGGCGCGGCAGGACGCGGCGACGAGCGCGTCGTGCACCGCCCGCGCCGCCGCGTCGAGGTCGCGCACCAGCGCGTACGCGTAGTCGCTCAGCCGGTCGGCGTAGGCGTCGTACAGGGCGGCCGGGGCCTGGGCGTCGGCGCCGCCCCCGCGCCGCAGCGCCTCCAGCAGTCGGTGGTCGTCGGATCGCCCGACGCCGGGCCATTCGGGCAACGAACATTCCTCCCCGTGTGACGGAACCTGGTCTCGCCGGTCCCCACACGAGTGGGACGCCGTCCCCTCTGGCGCCGTTTACCGATCACACGGTCCTGCCCGACAGCCATGCCCAACGGGCATGAGCTGGGAAAACAGATACTTCTGTTACTGGATGCGACGGGCGATGCCCTTGAGGAAGATGTTGCGGATCTCCAGGATCGTCTGCGGGAAGTACGCGGCGCCGCCGGTCGCCTTGGCGATCGCGGTCATCTGCGCCCGGTCCTCGTCCTTCTGCGTGTTGAACGAGATGATCAGGATGCTCACCGGCCGCTTGGGGTCGTAGGCGTCCTTCAGCTTCCGCAGGATCTCGGCGTTGGAGATGCCGCCGTTCGGGTCGTCGTTGCCGACGCCGTCGGTGAACAACAGGATCGTGTTGACCTTGTCGGGCTCGTACTCCTTGGTCATCTTCTGGTAGGCGGCCCACAGACTGTCGTTCAGGCCGGTGTTGCCCGTGGGGATGGCCTTCACCTGGCGCAGCGCCTGAGCGATCACCTCGCGGCGGGTCACCCCGTTGATCTGCTGGGCCAGCGGCCCGATCTGCACGACGGGCTTCCAGTCGACGCCCTCGCCGCGCAGGTTGTCGGAGAAGGCCCACAGGCCCATCTCGGCCTTGTCCGGGAAGAGCTTCAGGCCCTCGACGGTGAGGTCGCTGATCGCGCGCATCCGCGTGACGCCGGTCTTGTCGGCGGGCAGCGCCATGGTCCCGGAGATGTCGATGAGGGAGAGCAGCCTGGTGCCGAGCTTGATCTGGTGCCACGCCTGCGAGAGACGGGTGACGGTCGCGGCGTCGGGCAGCGGGATCGCGGCCGGCTTCTTGGCGTTCACGCCGTTGTCGGGCTTCAGCAGGCTGCCGCCCTTGCCGTCGGGCGTGCGGAAGCCGAAGTCCTGGACGGTCTTCCTGCCGTTGGGCGAGGTCACCTCGGTCGCCAGGGCCTGGGCGGCCTTGCGCGTCGCGGCGTCCTTCGCCGTGACGATGATCGGGTAGTCGAGGCTGACCGTGCCCTCGGCAGGGTAGAGCGCGACCGCCGGGTTCGAGGGCGTCGTCGTCGTGTTGTACGACCACACGGACTGCTCGGACGTCACGCCCACCGGGATGCGCGCCGCGGCCTTGGTCAGCGTGGCGAACATGCTGTCGGGGGTCGAAACGGTGGCTTCCGACAACTGGCGCAGCACGCCCACGAGGGTCTCCTCGCCGCCGCCTCCCTGCTTGAGCACGGCGGACCCGGCCAGCAGCGCGCCGAGGCCGGCGGCGTTCTGCGTGGGGTCGAGCGCGAGCACGCGCACCTTGCGCGCCAGTCCGTCGGGGTTGGCGGCGTTCGCCGCGCTCATCAGGCCGGTCCAGCTCGGGCTGAAGGCCGACTGCAGCTTGTCCGCGCCGGTTTTGGAAGCGGCCAGCACGACGGGGGTGCTGGCGGCGTTCCCGGCGGGCTCGGGCGCGTCCTTGACACCGCTCAGCCACAGGCTGGAGTCGGGGATCCACAGGTCGGGGTCCAGCTTGCCGGTGGTCGGGCCGGTGCCCGCCATCGCGTTGGCGACGTCGGCCGACTCGGCGGCCTTGACGGTGACGGCGACGCACTTGCCGTCGACGGCCCTGCCCGACTTGCCGAACCTGGTGGCGATCTTCTGGACGGCCGGCTGGATGTCGGGCGCGGTGACGACAGAGAGCTTGACCTTCTCGCCGGCGCAGCCCGGGCTCTTGTTCACCACCACGTACGCCGCGACGCCGAGGAGCACGGCCAGGGCGACCGCTCCGGCCAGCGGGACGAACACCGTCCCCCGCCCGGCCCGCCGCCGGGGTGCGCGCTCGTACGTGGACGGAGGCTCGTGCTGGGGGTCGAAGCCGCCATCGAGTTCGTCTGTGCGGTGTCGTCCGCCCACGGTGCCTCTCCGGTGTCGACTGGCCGTAACAGGTTTACGGAACGATACTGGCAAAAGTCATAATTTGCGCCTGGTGTGCGGGAGTGTTCTAGGCAGGCCGTACGCTGGCCCCGTGGTCATCCCGGTCGAGGACGCCGCGGATCCGCGCCTGTCGGACTACGTGCGGCTGCGCGACGTCGATCTGCGCAAGAGCGTCGAGAGCGAGCGCGGGCTGTTCGTCGCCGAGGGCGAGAAGGTCATCAGACGGGCGGTCGGCGCGGGCCATCCGGTGCGCTCGGTGCTGACCACGGCCAAGTGGCTCGACGCGCTGGCCGACGTCGTCGGGGGAGCCACCGTCTATGTGGTCTCCGACCGGGTGATGGAGGGGATCACCGGCTTCCAGGTGCACCGGGGCGCGCTCGCCGCGATGGAACGCACCCCGCTGCCCTCCGTCGGCGAACTCCTCACGGGCGCGGGGCCGCGCATCCTCGTCCTGGAGGACCTGGTCGACCACGGCAACGTGGGCGCCATCTTCCGCTGCGCGGCGGCGCTCGGCGTCGGCGCGATCGTGCTGTCGCCACGCTGCGCCGACCCCCTCTACCGCAGGGCCGTCAAGGTGTCGATGGGGGCGGTCTTCGCCATCCCGTACGCCCGGATGACCGACTGGCACGGCGGCCTGGCGGAGCTCAGGGCGGCCGGGTTCCGCCTGCTGGCGCTCACGCCCGACCAGTCGGCCGTGCCGCTGGACAAGGCCCCGCTGTCCGGCCGGGTCGCGCTGATGCTCGGCTCGGAGGGCGACGGGCTGTCGTCCCACTGGCTGCACGAGGCCGACCAGCCCGTGTGCATCCCGATGAGCCCACGGGCGATGGACCTCGGCGTCGACTCCCTGAACGTGGTGGCCGCCGCGGCCGTCGCCTGCCACGGCCTGCTCAGGGGAGCGTGACCTCGGCCCCCGACTCGGCCCCCGACTCGGCCCCCGACTCGGCGCCCTCGCCGGCGCCCTGGCCGACCCAGTCGAGCAGCTTGCGGGCCGTGGCGAACCTCGCCTTGTCGCTGCGCTCGCCCAGCACGACCCCCACGTACGTGCGCCCGCCCCGGACGGCGGCGAACGACAGGCAGTAGCCGGCCTGGTTGGTGAAGCCGGTCTTCAGCCCCACCGCGCCGTCGTCCAGCAGGTCGTTGGTGTTGCGCCACACGTGGGCCCGGTGGAGGCCCGACTTCCCGACCACCCGCTTGGGCGTCTTGGCGATGGACGCGATCACGGGGTCGCGCAGCGCCGCCGTGGCCAGCGTCGCCTGGTCGCGGGCGGTGGAGTATCCCTTCGACGGCAGCCCGTCGGGATTGGCGTAGCGGGTGTCACGCAGGCCGAGACGCCGCGCCGCGTCGTTCATCTTGGCGACGAACTTCGCCGTCCCCGGGCCGTACTTCTCGGCCAGGGCGTGCGCGGCGTCCGCGCCCGAGGGGAGCATGAGCCCGTAGAGCAGTTCACGCACCGTGAGCCGCTCGCCCTCCCGCAGGCCCGCCGTGGTGGCCCCGCCGGCCGTGGCGTACCGTACGTCGCTCTTGGTGATGGTCACCATGTCGTCCAGCCGGGCCTGCCGCCGGACCACGTAGGCGGTCATGACCTTGGTCAGGCTCGCGATCGGCACCCGGCGCGTCTCGCGCTTGGCGAACTGGACCGTTCCCTCCGTGGTGTCCATGAGGTAGGCCTCCGTGGCCGTGACCGACGGAGCCTGCGTGGTTTTGGTGGGCGTGGTCTGGATGGACGTGGTCTTGGTTGGCGCGGCCTGGGCGGGTGCGGCGGCGGCCCCTGCCGTGACGAGGGCGGCGGCCAGCGCGATGAGTACCCCGTTACGCATCCCGACATGATCGCACGGCTTCGGGCGCGGCGGGTGCGCCCCCGTTCCGGCCCCTCCTCCGGCGGCGCCGTACGAGGAGGGCGGCGGCCAGGGCCACGACGGCGACGGCGGCGGCGGCCAGCGCGGGGGACCGGGCCGCCAGCGACAGCCAGGCCCACAGGAGCGAGTAGAGGCCGAAGGAGGTCACCGGCACCCAGGTGAGGCAGCCGAGCGCGCTGGCCACCAGATACCAGCGGTAGTCCACCCGCAGCGCCCCGGCGACCCACGGCAGCGTGTGCCGCAGGCCCGGCACCCAGAAGCAGCCGTAGACGGCGAGCGCGCCCCACCGGCGCACCACGTTCTCCACGCGCGCGATCCGCTCCCGGCCGATCCTGCGGCCCATCCGCGAGCGGTAGAGCGCCTCGCCGAGCCTGCGGCCGACCCAGTAGTACACCTGGAACGCGCCGAACAGGGCGACCGCGCCGACCGCGACGACCAGCCACAGAGGGAGGCCGAACACGGAGGCGGCCGTAGGGTCAGGAATCCGCACGTGCTCTCACCGCCGGTCATGGGGGCAGTCATTAGGCAAGCCTCACCTTAGCGTCCCCGATCGCACCGATTGCAACCGAATGGCAACTGGTGATCAATCCGCCCGCCGTACACCTGAGGGGACGAGGCGACGGGTTCGCGATGAGACAGGGGCCTTCGCGAACTCTGCCTCCCTTCGCCTCCGGCAAACGTCGCCTCCCTTCGCCTCCGGCGAACGTTGCCTCCCTTCTTACGTGCCGGCGAGCGCCTCACGGGCCTCGGCGACCCAGCGGGGCACGCCCACCCGCTCGGCCACGGCCAGCGCCTTCTCGTAGTGGTCCCGGGCCGGCAGGCCGAGCCGTACGGCGAGGTCGCCGAGCGTCTTCGCCACCGGCCACAGGGCGACCACGCCGGTGCCGGCCCCGGCGATGCGGTCGCGGAACGGCGCCAGCTTCTCGTACGCCTCCCGCATCCTGCCCTCGTCGTCGAGCAGCATCCCGGCGAGGGCCCGCCAGATGAGGGCGAGCTCGTAGAGGAAGTCGGTGCGGACCGGTTCCCGGCTCGTGGCCACCACCTGGGCGTCCCTGACGTGCCCGGCCGAGGCGAGCGCCACGGCGTAGGCGTCGAGGGTCCACTTCGCGCCGCGCTGGTGGGCCTCGCCCAGCGGATCGGCCATCTCGGCGGCCCGCCCGTCCACCAGGTGGAGGCAGAACGTGGCGATCAGCGGCAGGTCCTGGCGGCCTTCGAGCATGCCGGCCCGCGCGGTCAGCCGCGCCGCGTTCCGGTACGCCCGCTCGGCCCCCGCGTAGTCACCGGTGATCATCAGCCGCTGCCCGGCGTACCACGCGCCGACGGCCGCGGGGGCGGGCAGGGCGTACTGCCGTCCGAGGCGTTCGGCCTGCCCGAGGTGCTCGTCGGCCTCGGCGAAGTCGCCGCGGGCCGCCGCGCACTCCAGCAGCACGAGGTGCGCCAGCGTCTGCACCGCGATCTGGCCCGACTCCGCCCCGACCCGCAGCAGCTCGCGGCCGATGGTCTCGCGCTCGTCGACCTGCGTCAGCGTGTACGACTGCCGCAGCCGTCCGCTCAGCGCCATCGCCAGCAGCGCGGGGTCGCCGCTCGACCTGGCCAGCTCCTCGGCCTCCAGCGACGCCTGGTAGCCGCGCTCGGTGGCCGACCCCTCCAGCTCCAGCGCCAGCGTCGCGAGCAGGCTGGCCCGCAGGGACTGCTCGCCCTCCGGCAGCTCGACCAGCGCCTTCTCGGTGACGTCGACGATCTCCCAGGCCGTGCGGGTGAAGTCGCGGGCGATGCCCTTGTGCGGCACCGCGAGCGCCGCCGCGACCCGGGCGGTCAGCTCCAGATCGCCGAGCGGCAGCGCGACCGACATCGCCTCCCCCCGGTGCGCGCGGGCGGCGGTCATGTCCCCGCACAGCGCCAGCGCTCTGATCATCCGCAGCTGTAGCTCCAGCCGGTCGCGTACGGGCCCCCGGCCGCCGTGCGCCCGGTCGAAGGCGGCGATGGCCTGCTGCCAGAGCGTGGCCGCCTCCCGGTGGGCGAACCTGCGCTCGGCCTGCTCGGCCGCCAGCCCGGCGTACCGTACGGCCTTCGCGGCGGTCTCCACGGTGCCCGCCGCGTCGTAGTGGTGGGCCAGCGCGGCCACGTCGTTCGGGCTGCGCTGCTCGATCACCGAGGCGACCGCGCCGTGCAGGCGCGAGCGGCGCAGCCGGGAGGCGTCCGAGTAGATCGTGTCCCTGACCAGGTCGTGGTCGAACCTGAGCAGGCCGGGGCCCGGCTCGGTCACCAGCCCGGCGAGCAGCGCCGCCTCGACCGCGTCCACCACGGCGTCCTCGTCGCCGGACACGTCGACCAGCACGTCCACGTCCACGTCCCGGCCGATCACGGCGGCCTGCAGCAGCACCTGCTGGGCCCGCTCGGGCAGCCGGGCGATCCGCCGCCGCAACACGTCGCGCACGCCCGAGGGCACCTCGGAGATGTCGGCCTCGGCCTCGAACAGCCGGGCCGTCTCCTTGACGAAGAACGGGTTGCCCCCGGCTCGCTCGACGATCGTGCTGACGACCTCGTCGTCCACCTCGTGCACGCAGGTCGCCCGGACGAGCTCCGCCACCGCGGCGTCGTCGAGGCCGCCGAGCCCGACGCGTACGGGGTCGAGCCTGGCCAGCGCGGCCAGCACGTCCTGCTGCTGGTCGTTCAGCTCGCCGTCGCGGCAGGTGACCACGACGAGCACGCGGCTGGCCGCGAGCAGGCTGGGCAGCGCGCGCAGCAGCGCCAGCGTCTGGTCGTCGGCCCAGTGCAGGTCCTCCAGGAGGATCAGCAGCGGGGCCTCGCGCGCCACGGCCGACAGGTAGCCGCCGACGGCCCGGTGCAGCCGGAAACCGCCCGACGCCTCGTCGTCGGCGGTCGTCGATCGGCTTCCGGCGGCGGCGTCGTCGAGCAGCGGCGCGAGCAGCGCGGCGTACTCGCCCGCGCCCCTGCGGGCGACGAGGGCGCGCAGCACCTCGACCCAGGCCCAGCCGGGCGGGGTCGCCGTGCTGTCGGGGCAGCCTCCGGTCGCCCCTATCCAGCCGTCACCCTCCAGCCGCTCGAACAGCCGCCGCACCAGCGTCGTCTTCCCCGCGCCGGGATCGCCGCTGACCACGGCGACGGTGAACCGGCCCGCCTGGGCGCGGGGCGCGGCGGCGGTGAGCGCGGCCAGTTCGGCGTCGCGGCCGACGAACGGCTCGGGTTCCAGCGGCGGGGCGTCGCCGGTGGCGAGCGGCCGGGGCGGCCAGGTCGCGGTGATCTCGGCGGGCCGCCGGGGCGCGGGGAGCACGAGGTCGAGCCCGGGGTCCTGGGCCAGGATGTCCGACTCCAGCTTTCGCAGCGCCGGCCCGGGGTCGATGCCCAGCTCGTCGGACAGGATCGTGCGGGCCCGGCGCAACGCGGCGAGCGCGTCACCCTGCCGCCCGCACCGGTACAGGCCCAGCGCGAGCAGCCGCCAGCCCTCCTCGCGCAGGGCGTGCTCGTTGGTCAGCGCCTCCAGGTCGGGCACGGTCTCGGCGTGCAGGCCCATCCGCAGCCCGGCGTCGGCGTGCCGCTCCCTGGCCACCAGGCGCAGCTCGCTCAGCCGCGCCACCTCGGCCTCCGCCCAGGGCTGGTCGGCGAAGTCCGAGTACGGCGTGCCCTGCCACAGCGCGAGCGCCGAGTCCAGCCGGGCCCGGGCGGCCTGTGGGCTCTCCTCCAGCCGCTCCCCGGCCGAGCGGACCACGGCCTCGAAACGCAGCGCGTCGACCTGCTCCGGGGCGGCGCGCAGGGCGTACCCCGACGCGACGGTCACGAGCAGGCGGTTGGGCCCGCCGCGCGGGCGGTTCGGCTCAAGCACGCGGCGCAGCCGGGAGATGTAGACCTGTAACCCCGACTGGGCGCCCTTGGCGGTGTCGTCGTCCCACAGGTCGAACAGCAGGGTGTCCACGGGCACGACCTGGCCGCGCGCCACGAGCAGGCGGGCCAGCACCGCCCGCTGCCGCAGCCCGCCGAGGTCGAGCTCGTCGGCGCCGTCGTGCGCCCCGACCGGCCCGAGGACCCGGAACGCCACCGGGCTCGTCGGGGGGCTCATCGGGCGCTCCTCCGCTGTCGTGCGTCGTGCCTGCCGGCCGCCACTTGCCGATCCATGTCAGGCGCAACCGTATGCGCGCCCGCGCAGGGGCACAAGGCATTCACCAACCCGGACACCCTCACCTTCTCGCCCCGCGAGTTTAGGAGATCAGCAGGGTGACCCGCAGTTGATCAGCGGACGCGGGTGCGGTGCGGGGACGCGGCGGAGCCCGCCCCGGCGGCCGCGGCGCGGGTCTCCCGCCTGCGCAGCAGGGCCCATCCGCCGAGCGCGAGCCCGCCCCACGGGATCTCGATGGTGTACGTCCAGAAGCCGAACAGCACGGCGGCCGCGGTGGCCCCACCGGCGGGCTGGCCGAACGCCCCGATCAGCAGCGTGGCGACGCCCCCCTCCATGATCCCCGCTCCGCTGGGCGTGACGAGGGCGGTGGTGAGGACGCGGCTGAGTGCGAAGACGGCGACGGTCTCGGCCGGCCCCGGGTAGGAGTCGGTGGCGATCAGGCAGGCGGCCATGATCAGGCACTGCAGGACGAGGAAGGCGACCATCCCGAGCGACAGGCCCGCCCACCGGCTGTGGATGATGTCGGCCGTGTCCCTGCGCAGGCGTTCGATCGCCGCCGAGGCCGCGTGCTCGGCCGGGCGGAACCGCCGGGGCGCGAGCCGTACGATCGCGTCGAGGACGCGGCCGAGGACGGCGGCGGCGCGGTCCCAGTAGAGGGCGGCGGCCACCACGGCCACCAGCACGAGAATCGAGATCGCGCCGACCCAGCCGGCGTTGGCGACTGTGGGATTGGTGGCCTTGCCCGCGATCAGCAGGCACAGGATCCCCACGGCGGGCAGGATGAACCGGAACAGCGAGTTCCAGATGCCGGTGACCAGCGTGTAGACGACGATCGGCCGGTTGGCGAAGCCCCAGCCGCGGGTCATCCCGAACGTGAGGGCCACGCCCGCGGCACCGCCGAACGGCAGCAGGTTGCTGACCGCGCTTCCCGCCGCGTTGAGCGTGAGCGCCTGCATGTGCGTGAGGCCGGGCAGCGCGGAGGTCATCACGAACGTGTACGCCCACAGGCTCGCCAGCCACAGGACGGTCATCAGCGCGATCGTGTGCCACCCGAGACCGCCGAACTGGTGGCCGATCTCCGTCCAGCTCACGGTGGCGCCGGTGAGCGTGTGCACGATCTGCGGGAGATAGACCACCAGCGCCGTGGCCAGCCCGAGCGACACCACGGACAGCGCGATCTGCAGCCACTTCCTGTTCACCCGCGTACGCCCCCAGTCCGGTGTCGGTCCCCTCCAGTCTGCCGGGCCCCGGGGACGGCCGACTCCTCCTGACGGAGGATCGCGACCCTTAGGCCGTTCTAGGGGGTGCCCTGGGGGCCGTCGAACGGATGCCGCAGGCGGGTGCCGCGGGGCAGGCCGCGGCGCACGTACCACTCGGTGCCGAAGACGAAGCGGTAGGCGAATCCGGGGATCTTCAGCATCGCGCCCAGCGTGCGCTCGCCGTCGCCGCCGGTGGCCTGGCTGGAGTGGGCCGCCATCGCCGCCCGCTTCGCCCTGGCGTACTTGCGCACGTTGACCCGGTGGGTGATCGCCTCCCGGGGCGAGTAGGCCCGCTCGAAGCTCCGCACGTCGATCGCCGGGTAGAACCGGGAGGCCAGCCGTACGCCCTTGAGCAGCAGGTCGCGGTCGACCGTCGCCTCCAGCACGATGGGCGTGCCCGCGATCTCGGCGGCCCGGCTTCCGACCCGGTAGACCTGCACGTGGTCGGGGTGGCCGTAGCCGCCGGCCGGGTCGTAGATCGTGAGCAGGTCGGCCGTCTCCTCCTTGAGCACCGAGGCCAGCCGCTGCGCCGCCTCCTCGATGTCGGCGTCGATGAACGCGTTGTCCGGCCGGTCGTCGGCCACCCCGCCGTCGATCGCCAGGCCCGAGTCGCCGTAGCCGAGCAGCACGACCCGGGCGCAGCCCAGCGCCGCGGCCGAGCGGTGCAACTCGTCCATGCGGGCCCTGCCCAGCTCCTCGCCGTGGGGGAGATCGGCGAGACCGCGCTCGCCGGCCGTCGCGACGACGAGCACCACGCGGTGCCCCTCGTTCGCCAGCATGGCCATGGTCCCGGCGGTCAGCAGCGCCTCATCGTCGGGATGGGCGTGGAAGAACACCGCCGTCCTCATCGCGCCCCACGGAACGTCGTCATCGCGTGCTCCACTCGTCTGCGCCGCCGGTTCCGCCCATGATCCCACGTGGCCCAGGTCGCGTGACGCCGCCCTCCCTGTGAGCAGTGTGAACAGGCATGCGGTTTGATGGGCGTGGCGCGCTCTGCCACGCTGAGGCGGTGAGGATTCTTCACGTCAGCGACTGCTACCTGCCGCGGCTCGGGGGGATCGAGGTGCAGGTCGCCGACCTCGTCAGGGCCCAGCGCGAGGCGGGCCACACGGTCGAGGTGGTGACGGCGACGCCGGGGGAGCGGCTGTCCGGCGTGCACCGGGTTGTCGCGAACCTCCCGTTCGACCTGCCCGTCCACCCGCGCGGCACGTCCCACCTGCTCCGGATCATGACGAGCGGACGGTTCGACGTGGTGCACGTCCACACGGGGGCGGTCTCGCCGTTCGCGTGGATGGGGGTGCGCGCGGCGGTCCGTGCCGGGCTGCCGGTGGTCGCGACCGTGCACAGCATGTGGGATCCGGTCACCCGGGGCGTCTACCGGGCGCTGGAGGCGGCCTTCGAGTGGCGCCGCTGGGGCCTGGTCCTCACCGCGGTCAGCGAGGCCGCCGCGCGCCCCATCCGCGCCGTGGCAGGGCCCCGCGTGCCCGTGAAGGTGGTGTCGAACGGCCTGGACGTGACCTCGTGGCGGCCCGGGCGGGACAGTTCCGCAGGGGACAGTTCCGCCCGGGACAGTGGGGACGGGCCGGTGGACGACGCCGTCCATGTGGTGGCGGTCGGCAGGCTGGCGCCGCGCAAGCAGCCGTTGCGGCTGCTCAAGCTGCTGGAGACGGCGCGCGGCCGGGTGCCCAGGGACGTCGCGATGCGCGCGACGATCGTGGGCGACGGCCCGGCCCGCGGGCGCATGGAGCGCTACCTGCGGGCGCGCCGGATGGGCTGGGTGTCCATGCCGGGCAGGTACAGCCGGGAGCAGATCAAGGACCTGCTGGCCGTGGCCGACGTGTTCGTGGCCCCGGCCCCGCGCGAGTCGTTCGGCCTGGCCGCGCTGGAGGCTCGCGCGGCCGGCGTGCCGGTGGTCGCGCGGGCGCAGAGCGGCGTGGCCGACTTCATCAGGCCGGGCAAGGAGGGACTGCTGGGCCGCACGTTCGACGACCTCGTCGCCTCGGTCGTACGGCTGGCCCGCGACTCCGCCCTGCGTCAGTCGATCGCCGAGCACAACCGGGAGACGGAGCCGGTCCGGTGCTCCTGGCCCGCCGTGCTGGAGGGCTTCGCCGCCTGCTACGAACTGGCCAGAAGCTGATCCGGGGCATCGGGGTCTAGTAGGGGAGGACCCTGCCCGAGGGGGTGCGCAGGTCGATCGGGGCGGGAGTTCTCGGCGGCCGCGGTCGCGGCACGATCTGCACCTTCTTCATCGGGGCCCTCCTTTCGGGGGTGTCCGTCAGCTGGTGCCGTCATGATTCCCAGGAATTGGCCAGGATTATCCTCCGCGCGTCAGTTCTTGTTCTTGTAACGTGCGCTGTTCGGTCACCCGCGCGTCAGGGACGGCCCGCCGGGGACTACTCGCACGCGGTGGTCCTGTCCGCGCCCGGGCCGCCGTTGCAGTCGTCGGTGCCGGCCCCGCCGTTGAGGACGTCGGCGCCCGCCCCGCCGTTCAGCTCGTCGTCGCCGGCGTTGCCGCTCAGGTCGTCGGCGCCCGCGCCGCCGTTGAGCTCGTCGTCGCCCGCGCCCCCGCGCAGTTCGTCGTCCCCGGCGCCGCCGTTGACCTCGTCGTCGCCGGCGTCGCCGCGTACGTCGTCGGCGCCCTTGCCGCCGTCGAGGGTGTCGTCGTTGTTTCCCCCGCGCAGCACGTCGTCGCCGGCCTCGCCGCGCAGGCGGTCGTCGCCGTCGCCGCCGCGCAGGTCGTCGTCGCCGTCGCCGCCGCGCAGGTCGTCCCTGCCGCGCCCGCCCCTGAGCTCGTCGTCGCCGTCGCCGCCGTACACCACGGTGGGCAGGGGGACGTTGATGTCCGCCGCGATGACGACGACGTCGTCCTCGTCGCCGGCCACGATCTTGATCTTCTTGATCACGTTGCCCACCAGGACGGCCTCCCCGTTGCGGGGATCGGGGCTGCATCCCTTGATCGGGCCGGCGTCGTCCTGGACCGCGAGGGAGTAGCCGGTGAGCCCGGGCGCCTGGACGGTCACCTCGTTGGCCACCCCCGGCTCCGCCGTGTAGATGAGCGTCGCCTGGGAGACCGTGCACGTGCCGGCGTAGGCGGGCGCGGCCGCCGCCGCGCCGGTCGAGGGAACGGCGAGCGCCAGCATCGCCGCCGGTGCCACGAGCAGCCGTCGGCGTGCGGACAGGGATCTGGTCATGGGGAGTCCCTTCACACGGACCGGGGTGGAGTGAACCCCCAGGGTTGTACGCGTCGTGGGATGGGTCAATAGGCGGCACGGCGAGAACGGGAACGGTCCAGGCCGGAGTGCGGACCCGGACGAGGATGTGAGCGTTCACTCCCCGGGCTGATCAAGATCTATCTGATAAGCGCGGCATGCTCGATTTGGCGCCGTTTAGCGAGCGCCCTCTCGATGTGCTGCTCCATGATCCGCGCGCGTTCGTGATCTCCCTGTCGGGCGCTGGCGGCGGCGAGATTACGGACCACCCGGAGTACGGCCCCCGCGACTTCCTGCAGATGCGTTTCCCGATGCCAGGTATCGCTGAGCGGATCGAGGCCGAGGACATTCAGCATGGCCCGGACCGACCGGCATTTCCCGGCCGCCCGATCGCGATCTCCGGACGCCAGTGCGGCGTTGCCCTCGGCCACTGCGCCGTGGACGGCCGCGAGGGCCTGCGGCACGTTCAGGTCGTTGTCCATGGCCTCGCTGAACTGCGGGGGAAGGGGTGCGGCGGCGTCGGAGGCCACCCGTAGGACGAACCTCTCGACGCGCCGGTAGGCCGCCGCCGCCTCGTCCAGGGAGCCGGGGCTGAATTCCACCGGCGACCGGTAATGGGCCGCCGCCAGGTAATAGCGCAGTTCGACCGGCCGTACGCGGTCGAGCAGGGCCGGGACGGCCAGCGGGTTGCGGAGGTGTTTGCGTATCTTCTCGCCCCGATGGGTTACCGGCCCGTTGTGCAGCCAGAATCGCGCGAACGAATCTCCGGCGGCCCGTGACTGGGCCATCTCGTTCTCGTGGTGCGGAAATATGAGATTTGCCCCGCCGCCGTGGATGTCGAATTCCGTGCCCAGATATCTGCGGGCCATCGCGGAACACTCCAGATGCCACCCCGGGCGCCCCTCGCCCCAGGGTGAGTTCCACACCGGCTCGCCGGGTTTCGCGCTCTTCCAGAGCGCGAAATCGCGCGGGTCCCGTTTTCCGCGCTCGTTCTCATCGGCCGCCCGCAGGTGTCTGGCGTGCTGCCGGGAGAGGGACCCGTAATTCGGGTAGGAGCCGACCGAGAAATAGACGTTGCCGTCGGACTCGTAGGCGTGCCCGGACGCGACGAGCTGCTCGACCATCTCGATCATCTCCGGGATGTGCCCCGTCGCCCGCGGCTCCACGCTGGGCGGAAGGCATCCCAGGGCGGTGTAGGTGCGGACGAAGGCGCGATGGACGGGATCGGTGATCCGCCACCAGGGAACCCCCTCGGAAACGGACCTGCCGATTATCTTGTCCTCGATGTCGGTGACGTTCCGGCAGAGCAGGACCTCGTATCCGCTGCTTTTCAGCCATCGGTGCAGGATGTCGAAATTCACCTGCGATCTGAGCTGTCCCACGTGCGGCGGAACGACGACGGTGGGACCGCAGAGATAAATCGACACAATTCCAGGAATTCGAGGGACGAAATCGCGGACGGCGCGGCGATGCGTATCGTAAAGGCGAAGACCCACCTAGCCGAGGGTAAGCGACTTATCCGCTCGCTGTCGATAGCGCGGGCCGACCCGGCCCCGCACACCGGGAAATGGCGATTGTGAGGCCGGGGAATAAGGACGATCCGCCCGCTGGTTGGCGCAGGCATGGAGCCGACGAAACGGGGCCGCGTCCGGGTGGAGACGACGGCCAAGCGCGTGCGCGTCTACGTCGAGGGCCGGGCGGTGGCCGACACCACCCGGGCACTGCTGGTCTGGGAGGTCCCCTACTACCCGACGTACTACTTCCCCGCGGAGGACGTCCGCGGGGAGGAGCTGAAGGCCACCGGAGAGACGCGGCACTCGCCCAGCAGGGGCGACGCGGCGGTCCACGACGTGGCCGGCCGGGCGGGCGCCGCCCTTGTGTATGGGGACGACGCGCCGCTGGAGCAGATCCGAGGCCACGTCCGCTTCGACTGGAACGCGATGGACAACTGGTTCGAGGAGGACGAGGAGGTCTTCGTCCACGCCCGCGACCCGTACACGCGGGTGGACATCCTGGCCAGTTCGCGTCACGTCCGCGTGGAGGTGGGCGGCGTGACCGTCGCCGACTCGCGCAGCCCGCGCATCCTGTTCGAGACCGGCCTGCCGCCGCGCTACTACCTGCCCAAGACCGACGTGCGGCTGGACCTGCTGCGCCCGTCCGAGACCGTGACCCACTGCCCGTACAAGGGCCGCGCGGTGTACTGGTCGGTCGGCGATGACGAGTCCGGCAAGGACCTCGTCTGGTCGTATCCCACGCCGCTCCCGGAGTCCCAGAAGATCGCCGGGCTGGTCGCCTTCTACGACGAGAAGGTGGACGTGTACGTCGACGGCGTTCTCCAGGACCGCCCGAAGTCCAAATTCGCCTGACCCGTTCCGGCCGGCAGGAAGGCCATTCGGCGTTTCAGCGGCGGATGACGTGGAGGACGCTCGCGATGCGTTCGGCGGCGGTGACCACGTCGGAGGCGTGGCCGATCCGGCCGGCCCAGGACAGCCAGTACCACCACTCGCCGTCGCTGGCGTTGGACGCGAGCACGTCCTCGGCCATCGTGGGCTCCATGGGGTTGATGACGCGCAGACGCGGATAGAGACCGGCCGGCGCCGTCAGGCGTACCTGGAAGGAGTGGGCCTCGAGCTGCGCGGCGAGCCTCTCCAGGTGGTCCATCGCCTCGCTGCGGTCTACCGTCGTCATGGTCAGCCTCCGGGGAACGTCAGGACCTATCACCGGAAAGGGTGAACCCGCAACGACCCACCGGCAATCGCGTGGATTCCCCGAAACCGTGCAATAACCAGGGAACTCACCCGGATTCCGTGGAACACACGCGGGTTCGCGAACACGAAGCCATAACAGTCACGGGGGGTTGTGTGCCTGCGCGTTTACCGTGGGGAAACAACCGTAAACGGGGACCGCTTCACCAGTGGAGGGCGTGCACATGGCCCGCGGAGAGCACTCACCCGCTTGCGCGCGTCGCTGGCGCGAACAGGCACAGGTACGGCAGTGGACGCTCTGGCAGACCGTCCAGGCGATCCACGGGTGCTGCGGCGTCAGCCTGCTGAAGGCCCACAGGCTCGGCCGCGGATGGTCGGCGAGGCAGGCGATCGAGGAGCTGGAGCACCTGTGCGAGCAGCAGAACCTCGGCCACCCGCGGGCGAGCATCGACCTGCTGAACGCCTGGGAGAACAACCGGGCCCGCCCGCGCCCGCAGACCATCGACCTGCTGGCCCGGCTCTACCGGGCCAACGCCGTGCGGCTCGGCCTGGCCGCCGACTACTGCGAGGACCCGGGCGGGCAGAAGATCGTCGTGGTGGGTCCGGGCCAGACCGGTGAGCAGGCCCGGGCCGAGGACCCGGCCGCCGACGACGCGGAGCGCCGGGCGCTGTTCCACCAGGCGATGCTGATGGGCACGCCGAGCGGCCGGTTCTTCGCCGAGATCGAGGGCCTCCGCCACGACCTCGACCGCACGCTGGCCGCGGGCACGGTGAGCGAGGACCAGCTCGACCGGCTGGACGAGCAGGTGCTGCGCTACCGCAGGGAGTACATGACGACCCCGCCGACGCCGATGCTCTGCCGGGTCATGCTGGAGATCTCCGACGTGCGCCGGCTGAGCGGCGCCCGCCAGCCGGCGTCGGTGCAGCGCCGCCTGCTCACCGCGACCACGATGCTCACCCTGCTCGCCGCCGACGCGCTGATGAAGCTGGGCGACACCCGCCAGGCCCACGCCTGGTACGGCACCGCCCGCGCGGCCTCCGACGACGTGGGCGACCTGCGGCTGCGGGCACTCGTGCGGGCCCAGCAGACCATGCTCCTCTACTACTACGGCGACCTGAACGAGACCGTGCGGCTGGCCCGCGAGGCGCGGATGCTGGCCGGGTCGGCCCCCAGCTCGCCGGCGGCGCTGGCGGCGGCGGCCGAGGCCCGCGCGCTGGCCAGGATGGGAGACGGCAAGGCCGCCAGGATCGCGCTCGCCGAGGCGGAGCAGATCTTCGCCCGCATGCGCGGCATCAGCCAGGACGACCTGGCCTTCGTCTTCACGGAAAAGCGGATGAAGTTCTACCGCACCGGCACGCTGATCGAGCTGGGGGACGCCCAGCAGGTGCAGGGCATCGACGGGTTCCCCCCGGGCTTCCAGACCATCGACCCGGCGCTGATCCTGCTCGACCAGGCGAGCCACCTGGCCAGGCACGGCGACCACGAGGAGGCCTGCAGGATCGCCGCGGACGCGCTGCGGCAGGTGCCCGCCGAGCACCGCACCTCGATCGTCGTCACCCGGGCCAGGGCTCTGCTCGCGGACGCCGACCCCGGGCTGCCCGCCGTACGGCGCCTGCGGCGGGTGCTGTCGGAGTCGTCGCCCACGCTCGCCCTCAGCGGGCTGTTCCCCGCCGCGGACTTCCCTGCGACCGAGAACGCCTGAAACCGCCATGAGGACGATGCAGCTGGCGCCGCTGGCCGAGGAGGCGTTCGGGATCCTGCGCGAGGTCTGCGCGAAGATCGGGATGGACGCGCGGGGCGCGCAGCTCCTGCGGTTGCGCAGCAACGCGGTCTTCAAGCTGCGCGGGTGCCAGGCGGGCGGGGACATGGCGGGCGGGGACAGGGCGGGCGGGGAGATGGTGGTGCGGATCGCGACCGCGCCGGACGCGCTGACCCGGCTGCCGGTGGTCGTGGCGGTCGCCCGCTGGCTCGCCGACCGGGGTTTTCCGACCGTGCGGCCCGCCGACGAGATCGCCGACCAGCCGATCGTGCACGACGGCCGGGCAGTCACCTTCTGGCGGTACGTCCCCTCCCGCGGCCGCCCGACGACCCGGCAGCTCGGCCGGGTGCTGCGCAGCCTGCACCGCGAGCCGGTGCCGCCGGTGGGGCTGCGGACGCTCACGGACCCGCTCGCCGAGGTGCGGCACGCGGTGGAGCACCGGGCCGAGGTCCTCACCGCCGCCCAGCGGTCCTGGCTGAGCGACCGCATCGAGGAGCTCACCGGGCGCTGGCGCGACCTGGACACCGGCGCGCCGGTGCTGCTGCACGGCGACGCCTGGATCGACAACCTGCTGCGCTGCCAGGACGGGCACGTGGTGCTGTGCGACTGGGACGGGGTGGCCGTCGGCCCGCGCGAGTGGGATCTGGTGCACACCTACCACGGGCAGCGCCGCTTCGGCCTGTCGGCGGCCGACGTGGACGAGTTCGCCCGCGCGTACGGCTCGGACCTGCGGCTGTGGCCCGGCTACAGCACGCTGATGGAGGTGCGGGACATGTACGCCGTGGGCATCCACATCCGTAACGCCTCCGGCGACCCGTTCTCCCGGCAGGAGCTGCCCCGGCGGCTCGACTCGCTCACGCGCGGTGACGGGCACGCGCGCTGGTACATGGCGGCACCGGCATAGCCTCGGGTAATCGTGGGTACTCTCCGTACAGGCTGCGAGTGTCGCAGTGGACAATTCCTGAAAACATGGTTTGTAAAAAGCGCACCCGGGTCACTCCGGCGGCGGACGTGCGCGCATTTCCAGCGTCTCACGCGGTCGCGCAATGGATCCGCTGTGCAGCCTCATGTTCCTGACCTGGGAACATGGCGTGGCTTCCAAGAAGGAGAAGCAGTTGTCTGAAGGCACTGTCAAGTGGTTCAACGCCGAAAAGGGCTTCGGTTTCATCGCTCCGGACGACGGCACCGCTGACGTGTTCGTTCATTATTCGGCGATCAACTCGAACGGTTACCGGACGCTGGACCAGAACCAGAGAGTCAGCTACGTGACCGTTCAGGGCACCAAGGGACCGCAGGCCGAACAGGTCACGCCGCTCTAGGACGTGACTCACGGTGACATCGCGGCCGTGACCGGCCGCGCCTGCGGCACCACGTCGGGGGGGGGCCCGGCCGCGGGGGGGGGGCGCGGGTGGTGTGTGGTTGTTTCTCGGGCGGGGGGGCGGGCTTGTGTTTTTGTGTTGGGGACGCG